>JAPHEE010000089.1 GCA_029259545.1 Candidatus Alkanophaga volatiphilum | reverse complement strand
TCGTGGACGCTACCGGCTACGAGCGTGCGTTGCTCCCGAAAATCGAGAACGACAGGCTGTATCCTACGATGCAGACCGTCGAGAAGCACGACGCTGACGAGAACATCTATGTCTATGCGAGGGGGGCAACGGGGTACGCATGGGCGTTCCCGCTGGGCGACAAGCGCTGGCACGTCGGCGTCGGCGAGGCTGAGGGCAACTTCTCAGCACTGCTCAGCGGTCTCAGGGAGAAGTACGGCTTTGAGGTCGCCGACAAGCATTCGTGCAGGTGCGACGCATTCGTCCGCCTCCTTCCGCCGTCCAAGTGTCGCCCTTTCATCGTTGGGAAGGTCGTGGGCGTCGGGGAGTCCATAGGTTGCGTTTCGGGCGTCGGCGAGGGCAATGCGCCGTCGCTCAGGTGCGCAAAGCTCCTCTACGAGTGTTTGCGTTCCGGGCGTCTTGAGGACTACGAGCGGCGGGTGCTCAAGCATTTCCGCTGGATTGAGAACGAGCACAAGTTCGTCGAAGCCGTCCAGCAGGGGAGGCTCTGGCGGGCGCTCCCCCTCCTTCCGAAGATCGTGGCTGTCGAGTCGAGGCGGGCGGTCGGGCACTCCGCCGCAGATGTCAGGGCGCTCCTAAAGCTGATCCTCAGGGGATAGGCGTTCTGCGAGGAGCGCCTTGTCCTTTATTTTGAAGAGGTGGATCCAGCGTTCGCCGCTCAGCCCCTCTTCGAGCCGCTTACGCACGCCCCAGTACTCCGACGGCGGCAGCGAGAAGCGCAGCGTCACCTTTCTGGCGTCGAGGCGTTTTAACGCCTCCGTTATGGAGGCTACGCCGAAGTTCACAAGTTCGAGCACTCTGTACCTGCGGAGGAACGCCGAGCTCGCTTCTTCGTCGGAAGTTAAGAGAGTCCGCCGCTTGTCCTCGCTCAGGACCGAGGCTTCGAGCCCGAGCTTGCCCAGCAGGTTTCTGAGGAGCGTGGCTTTGACCACGGTGGGATCAACCTCGTAGAGGAACGCCTTCGGGGCGTCCGCCGCTTCGAGCTCGGCGGCGGCGTCCTCGGACGTCACCCGCTCGCCGGAGGGCAGCGAGATGGCTGAGACGTCGCACTCCGCAAGCTCGCCCATGTAGAGGGCGAGGCGGTTCAGCCGGAAGTTCAGCGACGTGTACTCCTTTTCGCCGGCGAGCCAGCGTCGCACACGCCCGGGCGGCATCTGCGGAGGCAGCTCGAAAGCGAGCTTCTCGGTTATTCGCTGATACTTCTCGACGATTTTGAGCGGAGGGGGCTGCAGGCTTTCGATCGTCCGCACCTCCTCACCAGGAGGTCTTGAGGGGTCCGAGAACACGACCTCTGCGTCTTTAAGTCTCTTGACGGCGGCGTCGCCCGTCGCATCGCCCACGATGATCTCCACGTTTTCCAAGCCGAGGGACGCTGCGTTGAGCGCTGCGAGCTTGGCTCGCTCCTCGTTCAGCTCCACGCCGTAAGCCTTTCGGCAGCGCATGGCGAAGAAGACGAGCTGCGCGCCGGCGCCGCAGCTCACGTCCGCGATGACGTCGCACTT
>JAPHEE010000088.1 GCA_029259545.1 Candidatus Alkanophaga volatiphilum | reverse complement strand
GGAAGTCGACGGTTGCGACGAACGTCGCGGCGGCGCTCGCCGACGACGGGAAGAGGGTGCTGGTCGTGGGCTGCGACCCGAAGCACGACTGCACCGCCAACCTCCGGGGCGGGAAGGAGATCCCGACGGTCCTCGAAGTCTTGCGGGAGAGGGGGATGGAGCGGAGGAGCGTCGAGGACATCGTGGCGAGCGGCGACGTCAGGATCGATGATGTGGTCTTCAGAGGCTACAACGGGGTTTTCTGCGTCGAAGCCGGCGGTCCGAAGCCGGGGTACGGCTGCGCCGGACGCGGCATCATCGTCGCCATCGACCTGCTCAGAAAACTGGACGTCTTCGGGGAGCTGAAGCCCGACGTCGTGATCTACGACGTGCTCGGCGACGTCGTCTGCGGCGGCTTCGCAATGCCGCTCCGCCTGGGGCTCGCAGACGAGATCTACGTGGTGACGAGCGCCGACTTCCTCTCCCTGTACGCGGCGAACAACATATGTAAAGGCGTCCGTGAGTTCGCATCACGTGGCGGCTCGCCCCTCGGCGGCATCATATACAACGCTCGCGGTCCCCTCGACGCCCCGGACATCGTGGAGCGCTTCGCCGCAACCATAGGCTCGCACGTCATATGTAAAATACCGAGCAGCAGACTCTTCTTCGAGGCTGAGCTCGAAGGCAGGACGGTCGTCGAGATGTTCCCATCGTCGGAAGTAGCGGCTACGTTCAGACAACTCGCAAGGCGGATATGCGACGACGGGAAGCCACGGGGCGTGGTGCCGACGCCGCTGGACGACGGGCGGCTCTCAGAATTGCGGGCGGAGGTGCGGGCGAGGATGAAGAAGCTCCGGACCGACGAGGGGCGAGCGGCATGAGTGCCGACCTCGGCTCCGCTCGAAATCGAAGTCGGGGCATAAAGCTTCTTAAAAACAGGTGTTGGGTTAGCACTTATTACAAAAGAGGGTGCCTTTATTAAGAAGGTCTTCCTAAAGGGGTGCGAGGATGAGGCTCAGGAGGCAAGTGCTCCCATTCACCGCGATCGTCGGGCAGGATCTGATGAAGAAGGCGTTGATACTTAACGCCATAAATCCAAGGATCGGGGGCGTCCTCATAAGGGGTGAAAAGGGCACCGCAAAGTCCACAGCCGTGAGGGCGTTGGCGGAACTCCTGCCGGAGATCGAGGTCGTGAAGGGGTGCCCGTTCAACTGCAACCCCCGAGACCCGGCGGAGATGTGCGACATCTGCTACGAGCGCTTCTCACGGGGCGAGCCGCTCGAAGCCGTCCGCCGCAAGATGCGCGTCGTGGACCTCCCGCTGGGCGCCACCGAAGACAGAGTGGTCGGGACGCTGGACGTAGAACGTGCGATCAAAGAGGGAATAAAAGCTTTAGAACCTGGCATTCTGGCGGCGGCGAACCGCGGAATCTTATACATAGACGAAGTGAACCTGCTCGACGACCACGTTGCCGATGTCCTTTTAGATGCGGCGGCGATGGGCGTCAACGTCGTCGAGCGTGAGGGCATTTCCGTCGCGCATCCTGCGAAGTTCATCCTCGTCGGCACGATGAACCCAGAGGAGGGCGAGCTCCGCCCGCAACTCCTCGACCGCTTTGGGCTCCAAGTCGAGG
>JAPHEE010000087.1 GCA_029259545.1 Candidatus Alkanophaga volatiphilum | reverse complement strand
CTCTGTAAAAGCAGTTCGTAAAGGAAGAAAGCGGATTTCCTGAAATCCTTTGACTTCTTGTATTCTTCCTTAAGATAAACAGCCAAATCCTCAATAAGCTCATCCACGCTTTGATACCTCTCTTCTTTCCGTTTTGCCATGCACTTCATGATTATATGCTCAACGCCTTTCGATTTCGGATTGATTTCTGAGGGGGGAGTGGGTTCTTCGTTTATTATTGAAAAGGAAATCTCGGCAACATCCTCCCCTTCAAATGGCAACTTCCCTGTTACAAGCTCATAGAATATGACGCCGAGCTGGTAAATGTCAGTTCTTTCGTCTCTCTTCCCAAATTTTTTGGAGAAATGTTCTGGTGCCGCATATAGAGGCGAGAAAGCGGTAATGGAGGAGCTTCTACTGCCTGCTTTTAATTTACTCAGACCCCAATCCGTTATCTTCGCTTTCCCGTCCTTGAAAAGGATGTTTGAGGGTTTCAGGTCTTGATGGATTATTCCTTCGCTGTGTGCATGCTTCAAACCTTTAGCGACATCAAAAATGATTGAAGTTGCTTCTTCCACTTCCAGCGGTTTTGGCACTTCCTCCAAGCTCTTGTCACAAAGCTCCATCTCAAGATACGGTATCGGAAGTATGTTCATATCGCATAGCTCAACGATGTTCTCATGCTCGAGTCTGCTCCAGTTTACTATTTCTTTTGTGAACGCTTTGCCTGTTTCTGGGTCTAAACTTATCGGTATTTTCACCGCCACTTCCTTACCATCTCTAATACGAACAGCTTTGAACACCCTCGCAAATCCCCCTTCGCCGATGTATTCTATATCCGAGTAAAAAGGCTCAAGCTCGGCAGGGAAGAAAGCAGGAACTTCTTTTCTCTCTCTCCTAGGTATTTCGATTTCTGGCTCCCCTTCCTCCTTCACTCTAAATATATCAGCACTAAAATCAACAGTTTCCACCCCACTCGCAATCTTATCGTCTATAACGTTCATCTCATCTCTTATTGTCTTCAAAAGAAAATTAAGCTTACTTATAGCATCTGAGAACCCTCTTTTCGTGGAAATCCTAAAAGCTCTATCTATTTTCTCTTCCGCATCTCTTAAAACATCCTTGGCTTTGAACAACTCACCACCTTTCGCAAGCTCTGCTGCCCTTTCATGCAGCAATCTTGATTCTTTAAACAGATTCTCAACCTCCCTCTTATCTATTGCAACGTAACAATTTTCTATGCTCTCCGCCGCATCTTTTATTAAACCTTCTATACTTTTCACTAACTCATGTTCTCCAATTTCTTTTGCATCTTTAACTGCATCTTCAAACTTCTCTATGGCAATCTTATAAATGGAAATAGCGCCTTCATAATTGCCTGAATCAAAAGATTTCCTTGCTTTTTCAGAGAAGGAAATTCCAATTGCTTTTTTACAGGCGATTATATTCTTCTTAACGTTGTAAATGTTAGTTCCAATTGCATTTACAAGCCCTTCATCTTTAAGCCCTTCCGCACCTTTTCTTGCTTCCGCGAATTTTCTTAATGATTCATAGTATTTTTCAAGCGCTTTGCCATATTCTTTTCCCTTGAATAATTTTGTTGCTTCGTTTGCGAGCCTTTGTGCGGTATCAAATAATCCGGGAGTTGTCTTTTTCCATTCCTCTCTTCCTTTTATTTTCTTTTTCAATACC
>JAPHEE010000086.1 GCA_029259545.1 Candidatus Alkanophaga volatiphilum | reverse complement strand
GGCTGTCGCCGGTGATAAAGGTGGCGTTCGCCGACCCCGACCTCGTCTTCGACTTCCGAAACATAAGGGCGTGCATCGCCCGCGGCGCCCTCCGCGAGTTCATGCCCGCCGGCGAACGCAACCCCATAATCCCGTCAAAGTGATTTTCCCTTCCCTCACAACCCTCCTGCACTAAGCAAGAGCGGCTTCGCAACTGCCAGCTATAGGTCCATGGTTCCAGTAAAGGCGCTGGAGCCGGCGTCGCAAAAGCAAGGAGCCACCGACGCGAGGGCGCCGGCGCACGTACGCCCGTGCGGCCCTTTCGGTTATGAATCCAAGTCAGACCCTATAAATGATGACGCAGGACACCGCCGTCGGTCCGCCGATGTTATGCGTGAGTCCCCACCTCTGCTCCTTCTGCCTGGACGTGCGCCTCACCTCTGAGTTGCCAGAAGATTTCGGCACACTGAGCGACGCCCGTCGCGCCAATAGGATGTCCCTTCGCCTTCAGTCCGCCGCTGAGGTTACAAGGGACGAGCCCGCCGAGTTCTGATTGCCCTTCCTCAATGAATTTCCCACCTTCGCCACGCTTGCAAAAACCTAGATCCTCATAGGTTATTATCTCGGTTGCCGTGAAGCAGTCGTGCAGTTCCGCCACGTCTATCTCCCTTGCAGGATTTTCGACCCCTGCCATCTTATACGCACGCCTCGCCGCTCTGATCGTCGAGGGGAAGCACGCCATGTCCTCCTTTTCCATATGCATGCATCTATCCTGGCCGGTAGAGGCGCCGGCTATGAAAACCGGCGTATCCGTGAACTTCCTTGCGACCTCCTCAGCCGCTAGGATGACGGCGGCGGCACCATCGGTCTGCGGGCAGCAGTCGAGCAGCGAGAACGGATACGCGACCATCGGCGAGCGCAGAACGTCCTCTACGGTTATCTCACGGCGAAAGTGCGCATATGGGTACTTTGCGCCGTATTTGTGGTTCTTGACGGCGACGAGCGCCATCTGCTCCTTCGTCGTGCCGTACTCATGCATGTGCCTGACGGCGTGCATTGCGAAGTTCGCCGCGCCTGTGATGCCGATGGGGTAGTCCCAGATGAAGTCCCTCGACTTCTCGGTAGCCTTCCAGCCGAACATGTTCGTGGGTACGTCCCGCATCTTCTCTGCGCCGACGACGAGGACGACATCGTAATAGCCGGAGGCAACTGCGAGAAACGCATTCCTTATAGCGTCGCCGCCACTTGCGCAGGCGTTCTCGACCCTCGTCCATGGGATCTCTAACAGCCCGAGATGATCCGCCACCAAGCCCGTCGTCTGCCCATCTGTCTCGTAATAACAGCCGAGCCAACCCGCCTCTATATCTCTCGGCTCTATCCCCTTGTCCACACTCTCTAAGCACTTCAAGTAAGCTTCCTGCACCATGTCCTTGTAGCCTTTGTCGAAGAGCTCTCCGAATTTTATCATGCCCGCACCAATGACTGCGACCCGTCTCATTCCGCACCACCCCGCAGAGGACGAAATGCGTACCCGTATTCAACTAGCCCGCCACGCTCGATTACTTTACGAAGCACGAGCTCGACAGGCATATCCACTTTCGCATCCTCAGGCTTGCAATCTGTGAGTCTGCCGATAAGCCGCACGCCCTCCTTTAGCTCTGCGACGCCGATCGCATATTTCCGCTCAAGCCCTGGCGGCCCGTATTCCACGATCGTGAATGTATAAAGG
>JAPHEE010000085.1 GCA_029259545.1 Candidatus Alkanophaga volatiphilum | reverse complement strand
TATGAGTGCTACGATTGGTGGTTCTGCCACAAAAAGTTGGAGTAGTGGTTGGAATGACCGAAATAAGGCAAGTTTACAAGTGTGAGGTTTGTGGGAACATCATCGAAGTTCTGCATGCTGGGAAGGGAGAGCTGGTTTGTTGCGGGCAACCGATGAAACTTCTTGAGGAGAACGTGACGGACGCCGCCCGTGAGAAGCACGTTCCCGTCGTCGAAAGGACGGAAACCGGCGTCGTAGTCAAGGTGGGGAGCGTCCCGCACCCGATGGAAAAGGAGCACTATATCGAGTGGATCGAAGTCGCTGCTGGCGACGGCATTCACCGACGGTTTCTGAAGCCCGGCGGCGCTCCTGAGGCGACGTTCGAGCTTAGGGCTGAGAAACTTATCGCAAGGGCTTACTGCAACATTCACGGGCTCTGGAAGGCGGAAGTGTAGCAGGAGGTGATGGAATGCCAAGAGTCCTTGTCCTCTACTATTCCAGGACTGGAGGCACGAAGAAAATGGCTGAGGCGGTTGCGGAAGGCGTGAAAGAGGCGGGCGTCGAAGTGGAGCTAAAGGATAAAGCAACGCCAGAAGAGCTTGCCGGTTTTGATGCCATTGTCATCGGAACGGCGACGTATAACCATAACATGGTTCGAGGTTTGCAAAGCTTCCTTGAGGAGGTCGCTCTAAAAGGGATCGACTTGAAAGGGAAAATAGGAGCGGCTTTCGGCTCTTACGGCTGGAGCGGGGAAGGCCCTCGCCTCGCCCTTGAAGTTCTAAAAAACAAGTTCGAAATGGACGTGCTCGAACCACCGCTCCTCATTAAATACAAGCCGACCGCAGAAGGACTGAAGAAATGCAAGGAGTTCGGGAAGAAAGTTGCAGAGAAGGCATTAAAGGGGTGAAAGTGACTTGGAGACCCTTAAAAATCTTGTGAAGGCTTTCATCGGCGAGAGCGTAGCGAGAAACCGCTATTTCATCTTCGCAAAAGTTGCAAAGGAAGAGGGCTACATCTTCATTTCCAAAGTTTTTCTGGAGACCGCAGAAAACGAGAAGGAACATGCAGAAACGCTCTTTGAACTGATTCAGGAGTTGAAAGGGGATCAGGGAACGGTCGTCGTCGAGGCGGAGGCGCCTGTAGTCTGCGGGAGTACTGCTGAGAACCTGAGGGCAGCGGTCGAGGGCGAGCATTACGAGAACTCCGAGATGTATCCTTCATTTGCTGAGGTCGCAGAGAAGGAAGGGCTAAAGGACGTAGCTGAGAGGTTGAGGGCGATTGCGAGAGCCGAAAAGAGGCATGAAGAACGTTACAGCAAGCTACTTGAAGCCGTCGAGAAAGGAACGATGTTCAAGCGGGATGTGGAGACGGAGTGGGTCTGCCTTGAGTGCGGCTACGTCCACGTCGGGAAGGAGCCGCCTGAGAAGTGTCCATCTTGCGGGCATTCGAGGGCTTACTACGTGGCGAGAGATCTTCTGTGCATATAGGTGGTGAGGATGGCGAAGTACAGGTGCAAGATATGCGGCTACATTTACGACGAAGATGCGGGAGACCCTGAGGTGGGCATACCTCCGGGAACGAGGTGGGAAGACCTGCCTGAAGACTTCACACTCCCACCGCCAAGGAAGCCCATGGTTTAACCATGGGAGGAATTGGCGGAAATTATTTATATGTTTAACTACCTTAATACGGGTGCTGAGAGTGGAAAGGGTAGTTGTCAAGGCTCTGAAGC
>JAPHEE010000084.1 GCA_029259545.1 Candidatus Alkanophaga volatiphilum | reverse complement strand
GCCCCCGCACTGGCATCGTCGTCGAGGAGAATGGCACGTTCATCAGCAACTACATCTGCATGAGTCCTGTCAAAAACCTCCAAACCTATCCTACGGCTTACTGCGTTGGAGAGGACGCAACGGTCACATTTCAATCCATACTCTACGCCAAAGGCGTCTCAAAAATGGACGTTGGTTCGAGGGCGGTGCTCGCCGCTGAAGGTGCAAAGGCGGAAATTATTTCGAGGGCTGCCGCCACCGACAAGGCTTCGATCGTCGCAAGAGGCGACCTGCGAGGCGAGGCGCACGGCGTGAAAGGGCATTTAGAGTGCCGTGGCTTGCTCCTCTCCGACGATGCTTCCATCGCCTCGATTCCGGAGTTGAACGCTAGGGCGCACGATGTCGAACTCTCGCACGAGGCAGCCGTCGGCAAAATCGCAGAAGAAGAAATTCGGTATCTGATGGCAAGGGGGCTCAGTGAGGAGGAAGCAACCTCGCTCATCATCAGGGGCTTCCTGAGCCTCGACATCAGGGGGCTGCCACCGGCGCTCGCCGACGCCACGAAACGCATGATAGACCTCATCGCCGAACGAGCATTATAGCACGAGCCGACGATGAGAGGTAAGAGCGTTGCCGTTACAATAATGAAGGAGGTTCCCCTCGGACTTCCGGGACGCATTTTCGGAAGCCCGATGCCGTTTTCACGTTACGACCCCGAAGGCAGGTTGCTCGAAGAGTTCCGCGAGGAAGGCGTCAAACTCGTCGTCGTGCTCGCAGAACGTGAGGAGTGTCTGCAAAAGAGCGGGCGAGACTTGATAGAGCTTTACGAGCGGGAGGGTTTTGACGTCATACACGTGCCGACGCCGGACTTCGGCGTCCCTGAGGACGAAAACGCTGAACAAGCGTTAGCAGCGGTGGAGGCGGCGTTGCATGCCGGAAAGAGCGTTGCGGTGCACTGCGGCGCCGGCGTCGGACGCACCGGTCTATTTTTAGCGCTGCTGGCTTGTTGGGTTTTAGGGTTGAGTGCGGAAGATGCGTTGCGCTGGGTCCGCCGCCACTACTTGCCACAAGCCGTCGAGGTCGGAGAGCAAAAACTTTTCTTAAAGCGATTCTGCTCCGCCGCAGCTCGTGAAGGCAAGTGAAGAAGCGCCCTTTCTGATTCTTCCGAAGTTTTTGAAATGGCTCCACTTTGAGGGGTCATGGAGCTGTAAGGGATTCGGGCTGAACATTTTTATTAACAGGCTCGAAAGCATGGCGGTGCGGCTGCTCCCCGTCGCTGAAGTCTTAGCGAGAAACGCGGTAAGTGATTGTGAATATGAGCAAAGCTATCATCAATGCTCCTAAAATGGATTCAGCAGCGGCTAGGATTTGCGGAAGGTGCCCCACCGCAAGGTTCGGCTGAATGTTTGAGTACCCCAAGCTCGTGAATGTGATTACACTGTGGTAAAAGTAATCAAAGAAGTCTGGAGTGACCATTTTTCCATCCACGCTCTTGACTATTCCATTCGTAAGCCAGAAGAGGAATGCGAAAATTAGAATTATTATCGCCGACGCCATCAACGGTCTTGAAATCTTCACGCCGTAGCCCGTCAGTAGCTTCAAAATGAAGAAATCGTATATCCACGACCTCAAGCGGTTGATCCAACCTTGCTCCCTCAACAGCTTCCTCCTCACCTCGCACCTCCGGTAATGCATCCGCAACGCATCCTCAAGCCTCCCGTTTTGGATGTAAAAGTAGTAGAGGTTGTTGTAAACCTCGTAGGATGCCTCGTAAAGCTCCTCTACGCTT
>JAPHEE010000083.1 GCA_029259545.1 Candidatus Alkanophaga volatiphilum | reverse complement strand
AATCTGAATGATTTTCTGCTCAGCAGACTTTTACCGGCACTTTCTACCTCGGTATTCATTTCGATGCGGGAGAAATGAGTCTTCTTCCGTACGCTAAGAAGGCTCCGCCCGTAAGGGCGGAGATGAATTGGGGGGAGGGGGCTGGTAGGAGGTAGTTACTTTTTTATACTCTGAAGACGGTATAGATTTGCAACGAGGCCGTGGGTATATCCTGCGGTCAGGGGCTGCGTGCTCAGCCCGAAGGGGAGCGTAGCTTTGTGCTACACACTCCCCAACCTCTCAAGGCTTCCGGTGGGAGCCCCTTGCTGAGCGAGGGGAGGAGGTCACTTCCACCTCCCACTCATCCTCGACCTTATCCTCCGCAAGCTCTTCGACCTTTATCCCACGCGTCTCGAGCTGCTGCTTTAAAAACATAAAAGAAGACTTCAACATGTCCCTATCGTCGGAGCTTAGCCGCAACTCCACCCAAAAATCCTCACCCGCCTTTATTTTCGGATAAGATGCCACTTTCACACCATATTTCTCGTAAACTTCGTCTATAATGTGTGCAATGCCGGATTCATCCCTTGTATGCACCTTTAAACGCTTATGATACGCCCTAACGCCCTTTATTTCCGGCTCTATGCTCTCAAAGATCGCAACCATCTCCGCAGGAACGCCCGGAAGCACGAATATCTTCGTGCCACCGACCTCGAGCTTCGCACTCGTCGCCGCCCCCAATGGGTTGTATATGGGCGTCGCGCCTTCCGGGATCATCGCCATCTTCAGCCGCGATGGCGTCATGCTCTCGTCCTCGATGAGTCCTCGCTCCTTCGCTCTCTTATACTTCTCACGCACCCATCTCAGTCCTTCCTCACTCAGTACGAGCTTCCTGCTAAGCGCTTTCGCCACCGCCTCCATCGTCATGTCATCCCTCGTCGGTCCTAAACCTCCTGTGATAAATATGTAACTGTTATTTCTGCGCAAAGCTTCTCGAAGTGCGCTTTTTATCTCCTCAATATCGTCACCTACGGACGTTATTCGCCGTACCGTGACGCCTAAGGCTGTAAGACGCCTTGCTAGCCACTTTGCATTGCCGTTGAGGATATCCCCCCTCAAAATCTCATCCCCTACCGTTATTATCTCAGAAAACATGTCACTTCTTTGGCTTCTTCGAAAATATTACAAGGTCGTCTTTCAAAATCTCTTCATACTCACCAGAAATCAGGGTTTTCGCACTCGACAGCCAAGCCTTGGGCATTATTTCACATACTAATTCGCCGCCGTCGAACATTCTGACGATACCGCTCTTCGAGACGACGATAGCAACGGCGTCGGTCTCCTTAGAAATGGAAGCGGCTGCCATGTGCCTGCTGCCGAGCCCTAAAGGCAGGTTTATCCCTTCGCAGTTTGCATATATGTAGCGGGCGGCGGAGAGCACATAGCCATCGCCACTTATTATGAAAGCGCCATCGAGCTTTGCTAACTCCTTCACAGTCTCACGCACCGCCGCATCCCTTATGTCCTTCGCATCCAAAGGGTGCTTTCCAAGTGGGTCGAGGATCATAGGCTTAGACTTTTTCAGAACGTTTTCCTCATCCCCCACTACGAAGAGCGCACCTACCTTTCTCCCCTCTCTCCCCTCACGAGCGAGGCTCACCGCCAGCTCTATGACCGCCGTAAGAACTTCAGGAACGCATCTGCGCCCCCTCACCACCTCTTCAAACATGAAACTTGGTTGAATTTCGTCCCTTAAAAGCATTCACACATAGCCGCGTCACTCCGAAGACTTACCTCTCGCTAGAACGTCCAGCCCCGGCAGACTACGCC
>JAPHEE010000082.1 GCA_029259545.1 Candidatus Alkanophaga volatiphilum | reverse complement strand
GGTCGTCACGAGCTTGGAGGAGCTGAGAAAGAAGGTCTAACCGGCTCGTGCGTTGCGTCCGCACGTGCAAGGCTCCGAGGCGGCATGCCTCAATTCAAGCTCGTCAAGACGGGCTGAAAGCAGCGCTCCCCTGCAAGAGGTTCTAATCTCCTCTTAGGCTTTTCACTCCTTATCTTACGACAGGCTCTGCAGAGTTGAGTTTCGCCAAAGTTCGTCGCTACACCAGCAGTTCTGCGTTTATCACGCCGTCCTGTCCGGGGCGGTTCGTGACGACCGCATCTCCGAGCTCCGTTTCGATGATCGCGCCCTTAGTTATGATGTTCCGCCGTGAGAACAGCGGGTTCGCCGGGTTTTCCTTCACCCTCAGAATCTTGGCTTTCACGGTCACGCCCTTCCGGGGGTCCGAGACGTTTGCGACGTCGCATCGCAGGAGCCGCACCTTGCGGTTGCCGCCTCTCACCCTTATGACCTTGCGGACGGTCTCGCCGAGCGCCGTCTCGGACGGCGGACGCCCCAGCTCGTACTTCCTCTTCTTCCTGTGCTTGTGGTACCTGCCACCCGAGGGCTTCCTTCTTGACCTCCCGTGCCACACTGCCATGCAAAGATGAGTTGGTAACTCCGTTAAAAACGCTTTCGCTCGTAAGAAAGATGCCGAGAGCATGCGCAGACTTGAAGCTTGAGCCGCATGCAGCCACTGCACTAAGTTTGGCGAGCTGGGAGTGAAATTGGAGCCGAGTGGTGGGGTCAAGGAGAGCTGCCTCAACGCTGGACGTGTTTCTGACAATCTTAGTAAGTATTTTGGTTGAATTCGAGTTTACATAAACCTAACAGCAGGTCGTTCCAGTCGAGGGCTGCAGTCCTCCACCCGTATGTCATAATCACTCAGAAGCTTTTTCCGCAGGCTCTCAAATTCTTTTTTCAGTTTGCGTCCCGCACCTTCGAGCTGCTTACGGCGACGCTCCACTTTATCCATTTCAGCCAGAAAGTTCTCCCGAAGGGAGTTGGCGACGTCGGGATTTTCTTTGTAAAAGCTGTAGTCACGGCGACCACGACGTAGCTCATAGCTATGCTTTGCAATGAGCTCATAGCTATGTTCCGCAATGTTCTGAGCCAATTTCTCTATGTCTGACCACCCCCTCCGCCGAGCATATTCCTCCAGTTTTGTCCTGTGTTCGCTAAGGAGCGTTTTAACCATGTCTTCTTCGAGATGCTCAAGAGCTTCTGCGTAGCGTTGCCGAGGTTAGCGTATCCCTCCACTTTTCTCCAAGCATCTGGAAACTTCTCTTCGAACTGGTCGAAAGCCAACTTTGCTCGGTCGCTGTCGTCCCACTCCGAAGGCTCCCCCAGAGGCTTGAAGCTTGGCCAAACGTCTCTTGGCATTTCCTCGATCTCACGAAGATCATGAAGGAAGGGCGATATGACGTACCTTATCAGATCCAAAATCACCGGCTTCTCGCTCTGCTTCCGCATGTGCTCAAATTGCTGCTGCGTTTGCTTGTACTGTTTGCAGATGAAATATGCCATCACCAATGTGCCCCCAGCCATTACCCAAGTCCCGATTACCAACATGCAATCCATCCAGTCCATACAAGCCAGCCCTCCAAAACGCCTCTCATTTTGCCCATTGCCTTTTGCCATTTAATTCCTAGCCCGCAGCTGCTCGGCTGCCCTCATCCTCCCGTTGGGGAGGCGGAGCGTGCCGTCGTGCGTCACGTCCGGTGGCGGCGATGACGAAACAAATATTTAGGTTGGAAAGGCTCTTTGTTACATGGCGAAGATAACGATAAGCCTGATAAAGGCGGATGTAGGCGGCTATCCCGGACATTCTTCAGTTCATCC
>JAPHEE010000081.1 GCA_029259545.1 Candidatus Alkanophaga volatiphilum | reverse complement strand
TAGGGGACACCTATGTGATGTCTCCTTCGGAGGCACAAACTCCACCGGCGCCCCCATCCACTCAAGCTTATACTTGAGGAACTGCTGCAGCTTATAGAATGACCATGAGTGCAAGCGTCTGTTCATCTTCTTCCCCTTGTCATTCCCATTCCTAATATCCGTAAACTCCTCCATAAACACGATGATGCCTAGATATCTTGACAGGTGATCGGCTATCCTCTTTGAGATGATGTGTAACAGATGTCTTATTTGCCTGCTCTCCCGACTCGTAAAAGTAAGTTTCTTTCTTCCTCCATGCTTTTGGATCCTCTTCCTTATTGTAAACCAATAGTATCTTATAAACTTGATAATTGAATAGTCCACAATGAAAGTGTCTACCACTTTTCTACTTTCCAAATCATAAACCGTGACAGCTACATTATCTTCGTTGATATCTATGCCCGCAGCATACCTAACTGTTGGGACAGGCGTATTCCTCGTTACCACTATGTGTAAATAATATTCCTCACCCCGCTTGACTAGCTCCGCCATCGTTATCTTATAGCTATTTTTTTCTAGGGCTTCTTTTACAATCTCCTCATGTTCTCTTGAAAAAAGAAGACGCCCCCTAACATGTTTCATTGGCGCTAGACTGATCCTAAACCATATACTACCATCTTCACCTCTCCAAAGATTATACCCCTCTCTAAAGTTCATCTTCAGCGGCAGCGGCTTGTTCCTATAAATTCTAAGTTTCTCAACCTGTCCTTTCTTCTTCAGCTCATTAAAAGATTTGAAAGTTTCTTTTGCCTTCGCTATTACTCTCTGCTTTGTATTTTTGAGAAAAAATGAGCAAACATCATTTTCGTGCACTTTTGCGCCGTTTAGAAGCTTTGTCAGTACCTCGTTAAAGATTCTCCGCGCCTCAAGCAAAGCTTCATCTATCTCCACAGGATCTCCTTCCTTGATTACCAACTTTCCCACAACTGTTTTCACCGTTGTTATCTTCCTTTCCATCCAAAAGGTATTTAATAGCCCAACATAGAAATAAGTTACGGTGTGGGGGATGCGCGGTGGGAAACAGCAAATGCACATATATGTGGATGCAGAGCTTCATAGGAAGCTGAGAGCCATTGCTCCAGAAGTTACAGGGAAGATCAGGGGGGCGCTGGAGGATGCCATCAACGAGGCTTTATCTTTTTGGATCATGAAAAGAGAGGACGAGCTTGATATAAAGAGAGGTGCGCATACGGTATGGAGCCTAAACTACCACTTTGTGTTCGTTCCCAAATATAGGAAGAAGATACTAGAAGGGAGAGTGAAAGAGAGACTTAGAGAGCTTATAGCGGAGCAGTGCGAGAAACACGGGTTCGAGATAATATCCATAGAGATCATGCCTGATCACATCCATCTGTTTATTTCAGCGCCTCCACGGTATGCTCCGAGCGAGATAATGAAGTTGATAAAGGGTTACACGGCGAGAGAGCTTTTCAAAGAATTTCCAGAGCTTAAAAAGGAGCTCTGGGGAGGAGAGTTTTGGGCTAAGAGTTACTATGTGGCCTCCCACGGAAAAGTTAGCTCGGAAACTATAAGGAGGTATATTGAGGAATGTCAAGGGGTTTAGATAACGCCATTCACCTCCCCAAGCTGAAGCTTGGGGCACTCTGGCGTTAAAAATTGTAGAGTGGTATGAACATAGTAGTTCTGAAGCTAGGTGGTAGCTTAATAAGTGACGCAAAGCGTATCATCGGCTTTTTAGCCGGTTATTCTCGCAGGAAGCGGATAAAACTCATCGTGGTTCCGGGCGGGGGACCGTTCGCCGACGCCGTCAGGGAGCATGCAAGAGATGTCTCTGATGAAACCGCGCACTGGATGGCGGTTCTTGCGATGAATCAGTATGGCTTGTTGCTGCTCGATCACGGCGGCGTCC
>JAPHEE010000080.1 GCA_029259545.1 Candidatus Alkanophaga volatiphilum | reverse complement strand
GAGCATCTTGAGAACCTCATACCCTATCTCAGAGCATTGTACAAACCCGCCCTCACATCTGGCGGACCCCCAACAGGTCTGAAAGCGTCATGGCATATAAATTTTTCGTCCCGAATTCCCCTTAGTTACATCCGCTCGCCCGTTACGCTCCCACCTGCAACCCTTACATCTCAGCAAAGCCGTTGTAAAGTTGATGAGGAGGGAGCTAACCGACAGGGTCGGGCGGGTCATGGTGCTGGTGCTCGCCGGTCCGTTTCTCTTCGGCGTCGAGCGTCGCATTGAGATCATCGACTATAATTTTTACATCGACAAGTACCCGGTGACGAACGAGGACTTCTGGCGTTTCGTGGAGGAGACCGCCTTCTTCCCGAAGGGGAGTCCCCGCTACCTCTACTTCAAGGAGGCGGCAGCCACCAAACCCGACCACCCCGTGGCGGGCGTGAGCTGGTACGAAGCCCACGCTTACGCGTCGTGGGCTGGCAAAAGACTGCCGACGAGCAGGGAGTGGGAGAAAGCCGCCCGCGGCACCGACGGCAGACTCTACCCTTGGGGCAACGAGTTTTCGGAGAAGAAGTGCAACAGCCTCGAATCCGGAATCGGCGACACGACGCCCGTCCACAAGTACCACGGCGGCGTCAGCCCCTACGGCTGCTACGACATGGTCGGGAACGTCTTCGAGTGGGTCGACGACTGGGCGACGCACCCCCGCTTCTCGCCTCTGCCTTATTCGGAGAAGATAAACAGGGGCGGCTCGTACAACCGACCGAAGGAGCACACGACCTGCGTCCACGTCGAGTCGGACCCGCCGCACCTCATCATGCGCGACGTCGGCTTCAGGTGCGCATTCTCATACAGAAGCCCCAAAGAGTGGGAAATAAATTACGTGCTTTGACTTTGACGACCACGCCTCAAACCGGACGCTTCTACCAGCCGAACTGCCACTCTGCGGCGTCGTGCGACACGAGCTCGCCAGTCGTCGGATCGATAATGGCGGCGTGCCACACGTACGTGCCGGGGAGTATGTACGGCAGCTTGAAGCGCAGGAACGCCGGGTTGCTGTAGTTGAGGTTTGCGGGCAGCGTCACGTGCCTGTAGACGATCGGGAAGTTCACGCCGTACGGCTGCATTTCGAGCCAGATCGCAAACCGGCACCCGAAAGGCTCGACGCCCGGATTCGTAACCCCGAGCCCCACGCTCATCGTGTCGAACGGGTGGTAAGTCTGCTTGTCCGTCCATATCTCCACGCTCGGCGCCGCAATCGTCACGTTATACACAAACACACGAGCCTCTGGAAGGTAAAGGAACGCCGATTTCAAATCCTCTTTCGCATATTTGAACGCTTTCTTCTCTTCAGGTGTCGCTGTTCCTGTCTTGCATTTCTTTCGCAAATCAAAGAATCGCTCCGGGAATATGTCTTCTCTCGCCTCAACATGAACTTCATGACCGCTTGACTTCTGAATGAATGTGTAAGCGTAGTTCTCAACGCTCAAATTCACTATGTCCGTTCCCGCAGGAAGCTCAATTCTCAAATTCTCACCGCCGAAAATGTATTCAAATGTTTGTCTATGCCCCTTTGATGGGTGAGCGCAGATGACTTCAATGTCGCCTCTCACCGGCTTTTCAAATTTTGAGAGTGCGAGCTGCGTAGCCCTGAACGCCGCAGCAACGCAAGGACAGATTTCGCCATGATACTCGCCGACTTCCTTAATTGTGATGTTCAAAAGCGTTTCACCGTCGTAGTCGTAAATCTGCAGAACGAATGTTGAAATCTCCTTGTTCGCTGAAATCTCCACCCATTTCACCATATTTTCGTGAGGGCAGAGCGCCTTGCTACCGTTGTATTTGTATGTCAGGTTTTCAAGAAGCATCGGAATGTAAGTTTTCGTGAAGAAGCCCACGCTCACCATGTTCGCAACGACGACAGGCGTTGAGTTCACGCTCACGTTCTCAACAACCGCTC
>JAPHEE010000079.1 GCA_029259545.1 Candidatus Alkanophaga volatiphilum | reverse complement strand
ACGGCTTTCCAACGTTTCTCAGAGATTTCCATGTGTTTTATCTTTTTGTTTTCATCTGCAGCTAAGGCTTCCACAAGCCATCACCTCTAAAATGGCAGACCAAACCCTTCTCTGAAGTGTGAGAATATACATAGTTAAATAAAAATGGCATATCTTTCTCAGAAATCCAACCAACGCTTATTATTCCATCGCCCTCTAACATTTCACCATACCCCGTTATCATCTTTACATCAAATATCTTTTTGCTAAATCCGTTCCTTTGTGTTCCATTTGATGACACATATAATTTCTCTTAAAGATTTGACCCAAATTTCTCTTTGCATTGCATGCACTATATCAGCATTGTTGCTTTTATAGAAAAACCATGAGAAGACGGTGCTCCCGAAAATCTTTCCATTACTTCGCCAAATCCTTCCTATATTCCAATCCTGCCTCAGCTCCTTTATATGGCTGAACAACGCATCCTCATATTTTCGTAATACATAAACAGGATGAGGTCGCTTGGAGATATTCCAGTGTATAATTTTCACTCGTTTATTCATAAACTCTTTTCCTGTGCTCAAACTTGTGTAAAATTATCAAGTCATCTTTAAGTTCATAGATTATTCTGAAAGGTGGAATCCTTAGACTTCTCAGACCTGAAAGTTCGTATCTTAAAGGTTTTCCAATACTAGGATTATCCATTATCTTTTGAATACTCTTCTTTATTCTCATTTGCATTCCTCTGTCCCGCACTCTCTTCAAGTCATCCTCAAATTCCTTGGTGTAAATTACTTTCATCCCCAAATTTCATCGAGTTCCTCCACATTCTTTAACTCCTTGTATCTCCCAGCTTTTAGATCTTCTTTCGACCTCCTTATCCCCTCCATCAACTCCCCATCACTCATTATCTCCAAAGTTTCAATGATGGCATCCATTTCCTCCCTCAGTTTTACCATATCTCTATACACAGCCGAAGCGACGACACCTTTTATATACTCCCTTTTTTCTATCTCCATTTTCTCACCTACATTCACTTATTAACCATCTCGATTTATATTTATTCCCCTTATGCGATTTGGAATCAACACCCCTTAACTTATTCATTTCTGTCAGAATCACATCCCACTCAAAGAAATTCTTTTCCTCCTCCCCGAGTATCTTCGTCGTCTTTTTTTCTCTTTTTGGTGTGTGTCCTCACATCAATCATTTACCTTTTATTTTCTATCCGTTTTTTATCTTCTTGATAGCACCCGATTTCTTCCCATCCAAGAATTTCCTCTTCATCCCTTTCCAATATCCATTATCATGTAAAACAATACCATCCTCTAAAACATCCAGGATAAATCCATTATTCTCATAAAACATCATCTCTAACTCCTCCGGTGTTAATAACGTCTGCACCGCTTACTAAGGGTTGCCTATCAAACCAATCCATATCCCTCCTCAATACAATTAATACATCAATATCGCTACTCCCGGTGTAATTCTCTTTCGCAAAAGAGCCGAATAATATGATAGATTCTGGCTCAACACCTTTTCCCCTCAGCTCCTCTAAAATGGTTGTTATCTTATTTTCTTGCAAATGCATTGATTTTCTCCGCAAGTCTTATCGCCTCGCATCAAGCCTCCTTTTTGCCCTCTCAATAAGTGTCTCGATCTCCTCTTCCTCAGGCAATTTTTATGCCCTCCAAAATGACACTCTTCAAGAATGAAAAATTCTTATACCTTTCAAATTCATCCTTTGATAGAGCTTTCACGGAAATATTCTCTCCCGTGTCCAGCAGAATGTCAAAGGCTATTTCTATAAGCATACGCCTCAGCCTGAAGTCTTCCTTTTTGGTTACAACTAAAATATCAATGTCAGATTCTTCACCTGCTTCTCCCCTTGCAACAGACCCAAATAAGATAACAACCATTTTAGAGGAGCTGAGGGGAAAAGGTGTTGAGCCAGAATCTATCATATTATTCGGCTCTTTTGCGAAAGAGAATTACACCGGGAGTAGCGAT
>JAPHEE010000078.1 GCA_029259545.1 Candidatus Alkanophaga volatiphilum | reverse complement strand
TACTATCAGATTGTCTGTAACATGAACTTCAATTTTCAAAATCTTCTCAAGAATTCCATTCTTCTTTAGTTTCTCATATTCTTCATTTTCCTCCCAGTAAAGGTATCGCAAAATATAGGGTATAATTGTTTGGATGTGTTGAGTAAGTTCTTCATCTTTTTTTAAGTGCGTTACCCCCTCCAACAAAGGCTTAATCTCCACACTTTCAGATAAATATCGGATCTTACAAGCTTTGATGAAGAATTTTATTTTGTTTGGATGATAGCCATCTGGTAGCCAGAGAAAACCAATATCTTTCTCATCCTTAAATAATTCGTGAAGCTCTTTGTCATCATTTATGAAAATATTTCCATCATTAAACCAGAACTCACCTCTATCAATGAGAAAAATCGGTTTTTTGATGAAATCTTCCCACCAATCTTCCTTGGATATGGGATTCTCAACTTTGTTTGGATCTAAGTTACGATTTAATTCTTCGTATATTCTTATGATTATTTCTTTATCTTCATCTGACATATTGCTTTTTTCAGAAATGGAACATAAAACATCCGCATAATCTTTGGGTATTGGTTTCTCTCTTATTTCAAGTTTCTCCAGGAAGAATTTCTTAAGTTCTAGATAATGCTTTTCTAAATATGCTCTATTTTCACCGAAGATCTTGCTTACATCTTTCCACAAGACTTCATCTGCCCGATAATATTTATTGTTTGTATCGGGAACAAAAATCAGAGGATATCCCCTAAATGCATCTTTTATTTTGACAGGATCTTCTTCAAAATGCTCATCTAAGAATCTATACAGTTTCTCAAACTTCTTCTTGTCTTCACTTTTACGCTCAATAAGTGCTTTTAAGTGATTCAATACACCCTCTATGCTGGCTTGTGTATTGATGCCTAAAGCTTTAATAAAATCTTCATTTTTAATTTCCACTGCCAAGTAAGGAACATTGTCACCTAAAACCTCACGAATCTCTGGTTTGTCTAAAAATACCTCTAAAGGCTTTGCTAAAGTGTTTTTAGTTGTTGGGACATTTAATTTTTCTTTTAGCTCTCTTATAAATGATGAAGGTAATTTTTTCCATTGCTCATAATAATAAAACCAATGGTATTTCATCTCCAGACAATTTGAATATTTGGTGTCCCAGTAATTGTCCAAAATTCTTAATAAAATTTCAGCTTTTTTACTATCGAGCTTTTCTAACAATTCATAAAATTCCTCGGACAGCCTCCAATCCTTAACCTTATGTCCCCGAGTAGAATATTCTCTCTCTTCAATAGTGGGATATTTGTCATCATAGGATATAGATCCCTCATAATATGTTACTTTTGGTGTCTCATTCACACCTATTTTTAAGAAAAACTTTTTCCATTCTTCAACTTTTTTAATCCTCTTTTTCTCTAATTCTTCAATCTGTTTCTCAATTTTTCTAACCTCTTTTCTATTTTTCTTTTTCCACCTCTTACTTTTTCCCTGTAATTTGTCTTTTAACTCTAAAATTTCATTCTCAATTGGCTTTATCTCTTGTTCAATATAACAGGGATGCACAAAACTTACATCCATACCCTTAAATAATGTCTCCAAATCATTTTCATTTCCATAAATTTTTGGTAAATATACATTCTCTGGATAGTCATACCTTTCTTTTCCTTCCTCATCTTTATTAATGCGAATAAGAAGCGATTTTTTGAGGTGTTTTAATGGGTCTTCTTTCCAAAATGCCTTATTGGCATTTAACCTTCTATCACTTTCTCTCTCGTATTTGTCTATATTATCTTTGATATATTTG
>JAPHEE010000077.1 GCA_029259545.1 Candidatus Alkanophaga volatiphilum | reverse complement strand
ATTTCAATAAATCGTGATGAGGAGTTGATAACAAAGGACACAGATTTTAGAAATATTGCTGAGGTTTCAAACCTTAAGCTTAAAGTTTTGTAGACAAGATAAAAGAATGCAAAGCAAGAGCGAAGAAGTATTATGATAGAAGGTTTAAAAGCGGCAAAAGATAGACTGAAAGATGAACATTGATTTGGCACCTGCCGCTACAAAGAGGAGGATGCGGAAAAATGCATAAACTATGCAGAATTGATATTGGAAAGCGTGAAGAAATTCTCAAAGAAATAGAGAGTTTTTCAAAAGAGCTGAAGGAAAGGTTCCGCTGCGAAGTTTATTTGTATGGTTCTTTTGCCAGAGGCGAGATTCATGAAGGGAGCGACATTGACTTAATCATCGTTGGCGACTTTAAGGAGCGGTTCTTTGATAGAATTGGGAAAATACTTGAGTTGACAGATTTGCCGATAGAGCCTTTAGTTTACACGAGAGAGGAGTTCGCCGAGATGAAGAGAAGTAATTTATTTTTGAAAGGAATCCTCAAATATGCGAGGAAAATTGTTTGAGGATGCTCGCCGAAAGAAGGAGTATGCGGTCAAGAGGGATGGTATGAAAACTGAAATGGGGAGATGGGGAAATGGGATTATTGTTTAAACCGAATAACGAGATAATGGAAAAATTAATACATATTCTAAGGAAACATGGTGCAAAGAAAATTGAGATATTTGGTTCTTATGCAAGAGGTGAGCAGAAAGAGACAAGCGACTTAGATGTCATTGTAGAATTTGAAAAAAGGAAAAGTCTGCTTGAACTTGTGGGAATAGAACAAGAATTGGAAGATAATCTGGGTATAAAGATAGATTTACTTACAGAAGCTTCAATCAGTCCATATTTAATAGAAAAAATCAGAAAAGAATCCAAGGTGATATTAAATGAAAAAGGATGATACTGTATTTCTTAAGCACATATTAGATGCTATTGATTTGATAGAGAGCTATCTAAAAGATAAAAGTTATGAGGAATTTGAAGAGAATCGCATGCTTCAGGATGCAGTTATAAGGGAGATTGAAATCATTGGAGAAGCAACTAAAAATCTTTCGGTAGAGTTCAGAAATAAGTATCCAGAAATTCCATGGAGACAAATAGCTGGCATGAGAGATAAGTTGATTCATGGATACTTTGGAGTGGATTTGGGTGCTGTTTGGGATACAGCAACAAAAGATATTCCTCCGCTTAGAGAAAAATTACGAGAAATTTTGAAGATTGAGGAAAAGGGATGAGTGAGGTTGCTCGGTGCTAACACACCCAGACAACAGGGAGGTATGTGCTCGCCTTTGGCTATGTCTGTATCCTGCAAAGCAGGACTTCGCACATCCCCTTACATGCGAGATGACTTCAATGAAAATTGTTTTAAGGAAGCTCTCTGAAAGAGTGCGTGTAGACTGTCAAGTGGAAGGTGTGGAAGAGGTGGGGAAATAGAGAAGATGTTGGAGAAGGTGTTGAAGGAGATGTGATAAAAATGCACTGCCCAAGATGTGGGAAGGAGAATCCTGAAGATGCAAACTTTTGCATGCACTGCGGAGCGAGCCTAATGTCAGTTTCCGCAAAAACTGAGGCAACAGAAGGCAGCATAAATGAACTCAGAAATTTTTTCACGACCACGATCCGTTTTTCGGAATTAGGCATGAAAATACTTGAAGGAGAGCCGGGAGTTTGGGAAGGTGATTGGCCTTCGTTGACAAGAGGATGTGTTTTTATAGTCGTTGGAGCGTGGGAGGGATGCGAACTATTTGATAGGTTGGCAGCTTATAAAATAGCAGAGGAAATAGAGAAGAGAAAAATAAGTAGCTTGGTGATGACCGATAGATACTGGTGGGAAGCTGTGGATAAGTATGGATACGGAAATTCTCCACTAATTACGGTTGGAGGCCCAATTTCTAATTCCTTATCTGATAAAGTTGCTAAGAAGTTGGGACTGAGTGAAGATTCAACAGCAATCGGCTTCAGAGAAATAGATGGACAGTTGATAGGCTATGCATGGGGATGGCTTGTGAGGGATATGTTAAATGCGGTAAAAACTTTCATTTCCTCCTACTT
>JAPHEE010000076.1 GCA_029259545.1 Candidatus Alkanophaga volatiphilum | reverse complement strand
CCACTGAAAAAATAACTTACACATACAACGGAAAACAATACACGAATTACTTAGGGAACTACTGGAGTGATTACAACGGAAGCGATGCGGATGGAGATGGGATAGGCGATACGCCTTACAGCATAGACGGGGATGAGGATAACTACCCACTTATGGAGAGATTTGAGAATTATACATTTCCTGAGCCTACAGCCATTTATGTTCCAGATGACTATGCTAAGATTCAGTGGGCAATTGATAACGCCACAGCTGGAGATACCATAATCGTAAGAGATGGAGTTTACTACGAGAATGTTGTCATAGACAAATCACTGACACTAAAATCTGAGAATGGTTCTGCCAGCTGTATCTTGGATGCTAGTGGAGAAGGCGATGTTATCGCCATAACCGCCGATGGAGCAACTCTCGAAGGTTTCACGGTTAAAAATGGAAGTACGGGAATAAAGATTACATCTAACAATAATGTGATTGGCAACAATACCATAACTTCCAATACCAATAGCGGAATCTACCTCCAATCTTCTAGTGGCAACATTATAATAAGTAACACTGTTGCTTTTAACAACTACGGCATTTACCTTAGTTTTTCCAGCAACAACACCATTGCCAACAATATCATCAAGAACAACTACCACGGCATCCATTTGGAATCTTTGAGCAATACTACTGCCATAACAAACAACATCATAGAGAATAACACTTATGGCGTATATCTTCTTGATTCTATTAGTATCACTCTCAGTAACAACACTATGACCGAAAACAGCATATACATTTTTGGAAACTCATTACTACATTACAACACACACGAAATATACTCAAGCAATACTGTTAATGGAAAGCCAGTTTACTATCTCAAGAACCAGTCAGAAGTAAGAGTGCCTGAAGGTGCTGGTCAGATTATACTTGCAAACTGCTCTGACATCTTAGTCGAAAACCAGATCCTGAACAACGCTTCAGTGGGCATCGAAATTGCTTACTCCTCCAATGTCACTGTGAATAACAATAGCGTGGAGAACACAATCTTTGGTATCTATCTGTATTACTCCAGTAGTAACACTATCTGCAACAACACTCTGAAGAACAACTTCTATAGTATATGGCTACAGGAGTATTCCAGCAATAATATTATAGCAAGCAATATTATTAGTTCAAGCACTGATGAGGGCATACGCGTTTGGTATCACAGTAACAACAACACTATTACTAACAACTACATTGCAGAAAGTCATATGAAGGGTATATTCCTTTGGTATTGGAGCAAGTATAATGTTATCAGTAACAACACCATAGAAAACAACTGGTACGGTATCTATCTATGGAGTGCCAACAATAACATGATTTATTCCAATAATTTCATAAACAACACCGATAATGCTCATTCTCATCTATCAACCAACATCTGGAACTCCACCGAAAAAATAACCTATATATATAACGGAACCCAGTTCACGAATTACTTAGGGAATTACTGGAGCGATTACAACGGAAGCGATGCGGATGGAGATGGGATAGGCGATACGCCTTACAGCATAGATTCAGATAAGGACAATTATCCGTTGATGGAAAGGTTTGAGAATTACATAGTAACACCAGTTCCAAACCAGCCACCGATCGCTAATTTCACATATTACCCAGAAAAACCCGTTGTAAATCAACCTGTAACATTTGACGCATCCTTCTCATACGACCCGGACGGCACGATCGTCTCTTACGAGTGGGACTTCGGGGACGGGGCGACCGCCTCCGGGGTGGTGGTGACGCATGCGTACTCCGCAGCCGGAAACTACACGGTGACGCTCGCCGTCACGGACGACGCCGGAGCTGCGAACTCGACGAGCGTGCTCATCACGGTGCTGCCGCCGCCGCCGAGCGTCTCGGTCTCGACCGACAGGTACGAATACGCCGCCGGCGACACCATGCTCATAAACATAACGTTGCGGAACCCGGCGGGCGAGTGGCGGCACGTGCGTTTCCTGTGGCGGCTCGCCTTCCCGGATTACGGACTCCAGTTCCCGATAGTCAACGCCCGGCTGTGGCTGCCGCCGGGCTACGAGCGGACGTTCACGCTGCGGTGGCGGCTCCCGGCGTGGCGACTCCCGTTCAACGCATCGTGGTACGTCGCACTCTTCGACGCCGAATCCTCGGAGCTGATATGCGAAGACCACGCCGACTG
>JAPHEE010000075.1 GCA_029259545.1 Candidatus Alkanophaga volatiphilum | reverse complement strand
CAATGAATTCGGATCGGTAAAGATTTTTCGAATATCGTCTTCTGTTAGATATTTTTTCATTTTTTGACATCCTCCTTCTCCTTTTTCGGTAATATAAATCTAATAATGTGGTTACTCGATTCAACATCTTCCAGCCCGCAGGAGGTGTGAAAAGCATCCTCACCGCACCTCTGTTGTTCGGCATATACCCTGTCGCTGCCGCCCATGAGATCAACAAGAGTACACTCGAAGACGACGCTGAGGCGCTTACGAGCTGTTGCTCGCACTGAAGCTCGTCGAAGATTACCCTACGGTCGCTAAGAAGGCTCCGCCCGTAAGGGCGGAGATGAATTAGGGGAGGCGGGTAGGAATTTGATACTTGGGAGCCAATACAAGTATTGAGACGAGCCATGGGCTATAGCTCATGGCAGGGGCTGTGTGCCAAGCCCGACGGGAGCGGTTCGTGCTCACGCTCCCCAACCTCCCGCGGTGGAAGCCCTTGCGTGAGCGAGGGAGGAGGTCACTTCGATAACGATGCCGATCTGGAGAATAATCACGAAAGCTACGACGCTAGGAAGGGCATGTGGGACGAAAAATATGCATACGTACATGTTGTAAGATGAAAACTTAATGATGCACATGTTGAGATGACCATGAGCATGATTGGGACTCTTTAGTGTTCATAGTTTTCGAGAGGGAAGACTTGAGCGAGCCTGTCGAAGTTAGGATGTCGCACCACTTGTTTATAAGTAGTCTCTTGGGATGAAATTGAAAAGGTTGATGAGACGCATGTAGTTGCTTATGTCGCCTTAGGTGGTCATGGGGCATATAGCTCGCCGATGACGGTACCTGAATACGACGGTTGGGGGTCCGGAGGACCGCTGTATGGCTCTGACAGCTTCAACTGGTATCTTGTTTGGGACTGCATAGAGCATGTCAAGCGTGTGATAAGCGGGAGAGAGCAGACGTTTTGCAACGTGACACACAAATTGATCAGCGGAAAAGAACAATACGAGCCAATAGAGGGGTTTTGGCCACGGGAGTTCACCGGAGACGCACATTACCTTTTTGTATACGTTCTACACTCTTCTGATTCCCCGTGGCACGACGATCGATGGTTTGAAACCAGACCTAAAGGTCCACTACAAGTTTAGAATTCAGCGTTTTCTGTTCCGTGGACATGCACATCTACGACCCACTTGGTCGTCATATAGGGATAAATTACACAACAGGCGAGCGAAGTATCGATCCCAAACTCCACTTATCAAATAGGGCGGGACGGGCAGCATGTCACAATATTAGATCCTGTAGAAGGGGATTACAAAGTTAAAATAGTAGGTCTCGGGAGCGGGACGTATAACTTCAGCATGCTATGCATTAAGCACGGATATTGTTGACTATCTAAAGCTGGAAGACGTGTCCATAGTGGAGGGGGAGACCCAAATGTTTATTGTAAACCCGTGGGCAAGGCAAACGCCGGCGCCCGAACTCCCAGGTTTGGGAGTCCTTGCAGCCGCGCTCGCAGCTGTGTTGCTCGCAGGAACCGTTATAGCTAGAAGGAGTGGGAAATGAAAAACAAGGTGTACATTACTTCAGCTTTGATAGGGATTTCAGCTGGCTTTGTTACCATACAATTGTTCTCAATGCTGGGCACGGAACTAGCTAACACTGTAATGATGTGCATCCTAAACGTAGTACCTACTTCAATCTTGCTTATGTTACTCTTGCTGTTAAAGAAATTTCCCACACACTGGGAAAGCATGAAAATTAGGATGATTTGTATCACTATCTTTTTAATAGCATACACTTATTTTTTACAGCTGTGCTCACGAGCATGATCGCAGATGAACTCATGCTCCACCTTGCTCTACCTCTCACGTTCCTTATCATCTTGTTTGGAATCCCTTTCCTATTAGCGATACTACCTAATTTCTTATCGCTTCCTATTAAGGAACTTGCATGCTCTTTTGCTATACTCTCTTTCAGCATCATTATTACAGCAGCAATAGCTTACATCACAACACTAGGGATAAAAAGCACGCCAAGACGGATAATATATGCTATCTTACTAGCTCTGTTTATATATAGTGCAGCGGCTTCTTACATCCCTCTAATAGGTTTGGCAGACTGAGTTCCATTCATATGTGTCTGACGAACAACGCAGCACGTGCGATCGTGACGCGCTACGGCTCTGGTATATAAAGTAAGCTATATCACACTCCCACCGCCAAGGAAGCCCATGGTTTAACCATGGGAGGAATTGGCGGAAATTATTTATATGTTTAACTACCTTAATACGGGTGCTGAGAGTGGAAAGGGTAGTTGTCAAGGCTCTGAAGC
>JAPHEE010000074.1 GCA_029259545.1 Candidatus Alkanophaga volatiphilum | reverse complement strand
TTACCCAATTGCTCCCAAAGTGGCGGCAAGTCTCTATACAATATTTGATCAACCTTTTTAACGACCTCCAGCAAATCCTCGTCGCTCACCGCACGCACGTTGACCACCGGCAGCTCAAGATAATCGTTCTCCAGAAACCTGGTCCACGTCTCCGAGATCCTTCTGCCTAGCAACGCCAATACCGAAATGAAGATCGTGCTGTTGAACCAGGCGACGAGGAACTTGGCGATCTTCCCGCCCACCCCTCTGACGATGTAAAAGTTCTTGGAGGCTGCCACCTCCCTCTCCGTGTAGTTCGCAAACACGCCCCTGTTCCTGAACAGCAAGTCCACCTTGTCCGGCATGAAAACCTGCCCGAACGGCTTTTTCGTCGTCATCTGCCGGCGCACGTGACTGTACCAGTATTTGCCGTATGCGTTCACCGCAGGCTTCGCCGTGCCGGAGCCGACCCCCCACCTGATATACTCCCGCAGGTCGCCCGGCAGCTCGTCGAGCCCGACCGGGGGCACCGAAAGCATGTAGCTATCGACATCCGCCTCGATCCTGCGACCGTAAAGGCTCGGCTTGCGGAGCGTCCGCACCAAAAACTCCTTCCCTATGTTCAATTCCTCCCCGCCCCCGTCCCCGCTCCCGCCTCGTATCACCACAAACCCGTTCTCCTCTTCGACGACCTTCCAGTACTTATTTGGGATGAAGAAAAACTCAGGTCCGTACATCTCCACCCCTCTGACGATGCTGCTCCTCCCCAGCACGTCGCTCCAATAACCCAGCGTGCCCTTCTCCAATCCCTGCTTGAATACGCTGGTTACGATGTCTCTCAACTCGTCCTCGCCGAAGAGCGCCAGCCAGTTGATGTCGAGGAATCGGGGCAGGCTTCGAACGTCGAAAAAGTTCGTTTTGGGGCGTGCTCCGCCCTTTACACCCGCTGCGACCCCGGCGGTCCGCATCGCAATTTCGGCAGCCCGCTCGACATCGCCCTCTGCTTCCAGCTCGATGAAAGCCGTCGGCTCGCCCCAATCCCCGTCCCCGTCCTTGACGGCTACGGTGATGACTTCTTTAAACCCACTGTCCTCTGAAAACGACGGTCTCGCCGTGCTCCCCACGACCGCAAGCAGCCTGTACTTCTCCCGCAGGAGAGACTTGTACCCCTCGCCGTATATCGTGTAAAACGTGGAGGCTGGGAGGACGGACGCTATTAAGCCCCCTTCCTTCAAAACGTAGTCGGAAAGAAACATGGAAAGAGTCTGGAGGCTGTTCTCCTTCCTGGTTATGTACTTCCCATATCCCAGCCCGCTCACAACCTTGAGCAGATAGTTGCGGTAGTCTTTCTCCAGATATTTCCATCTGGTGAACGGCGGGTTCGTGAGGATGACGTCGGCTTTAGGCAGCCCGGCAAATGGCACCTCCTCGAACGCATCTCCCTCCAGCACGGTGACGACATCCCGCCTCCCGCCGACCGCCTTCAGCAGCGAGGCATACGCCACCAACGCCGGCAGCGGCAGCGGCTCAACCCCCCAAACTCTTGACACCTCAGCCCCTACCTTCTCGACGGCAGCCGTTAAAGTGCGCCCGGAGCCGAGAAACGGGTCTGCAAGGACGACGTCCCGCCTCCTAAAGCGCTCTAAATACTCTTGGGCGACCGACGCCATGAAGCGGATGCCCTGCCGTACAGTATAATAGGCTGCAAACCTCTTCCTCTCCTCCTGAGGGATCAACTTCTGCACCCTGACTTGACACTCCTCGATGGGAGCGCTCGCCTTTTGTAGCTCCGCTTCGAGAAACTCAAGCTCGTCGGAGCTCAGCCTGCTCAGCGCCGGCAGCACCGGCGCATCATCCCACGCCGCCAACGCCCCCAAACGCTCGCCGCTGCACTCCAGTATGGTCTTTAAGCTCGCCACGAGAATCCGAAAACTCTCCTCAGTAGCCGCCCCCACCGCTCTTATTCCCAACTTCCTCAGTATCTCCTGCTTCACCGCTTCCATCGTCTTCTTAACCGACGACTCGCCACCGACGCCGCAACTCAACTCAGCCAATCACACGTACTCCTCTTTCAGCCCGGAGAGAAACTCGTGCAGGAAGCCTGTCCGCTTCCTCGCAGCTACGCTTTCGAGCCAGCTTTCCACTTTCGGCACGGCTTTCTCGACCTTGATCACGCCGACACGGCACGCATGCTCGCAGGCGCCGCAATACATGCAGAACTCCTCCGCCACCGCTATCTTCCCCTTGCTGGTTAACAACCGCTCACGAGCCCGTTTTCAGCGGCTTGAGGCGCTTGAGGCGCTCCGGGGCAACGCGCGCACGGCGTCACGACGACACGTGCCACGACC
>JAPHEE010000073.1 GCA_029259545.1 Candidatus Alkanophaga volatiphilum | reverse complement strand
TTTGGCGGCGTTCTTTTTGTTTCGGCGCAGCGGCTCTTATCGTGGCGTCGAGGGCAATGCTCGTGCTTGGAGGCATGCGTTTCGGGATGCGGTATTTCACGTACTTGCCTCTCGTTGAGAAAGTTTCGAGCTTCCTGCCGCTTTTCATGCCGAGCGGCGATTTCTTTCCCTTGAAAGAGATAACGCTCGTGTCCACAGGCTCGCCCACGTCGAACAAGCGCTCTTCCATAGGTTGTTCGCCGCTCTGCCCCCGGTGCTCGTGCTCATGTTCGTGGCGTTTGCTCCCGCTTTCCTTTCTTTCCTGCTGTTGTTCGCGCTTTTCATGCTCCTCTGCCCTTTGGTGCTCGTGCCTTTCCTGCGCCTGTCTCAACGCTTCCCTGAGGCGTTCTTCATCAAGTCTCGGCGGCTCAAAAGGCTTCTTGCGCATGCGATGTGGAAGTGCGAGCTGCATGGCTTCTTCCACGTCTTCGAGCGTGACTTCAGTCCGCTCTTCGAAAGCGGCAATGGTCTTCGCAGTTCGCACCGTCGTGATTTCTGCGCGGTGCGTCCGCACGCCAAGCTCGACGCACGCCTCTGCGATTACGCGTAAGAGCTCGTCGCTTATCTTCACTTCGCTCAGCAGCTCCTTAGCTTTCAAAATCTGTGAGCGCAACCTATCTTGCTGCGACTCGTATTTCCTGCGGAAGCCCTCAGGGTCACGCTCGAACTCCTCGGCGACTTTCGCAATCTCGACACGCTTCTCCACGTCTTCTATGCTCTCGACCTCGACTTGGAGCCCAAAGCGGTCGAGGAGTTGCGGGCGGAGCTCGCCCTCCTCTGGGTTCATCGTGCCGACGAGGATGAACTTCGCAGGATGCGCGACGGAAATGCCCTCACGCTCGACGACGTTCACGCCCATCGCCGCCGCATCTAAAAGGACATCGGCAACGTGGTCGTCGAGCAGGTTCACTTCGTCTATGTATAGGATTCCGCGGTTCGCCGCCGCCAGAATGCCAGGTTCTAAAGCTTTTATTCCCTCTTTGATCGCACGCTCCACGTCCAGCGTCCCGACCACTCTATCTTCGGTGGCGCCCAGCGGGAGGTCCACGACGCGCATCTTGCGGCGGACGGCTTCGAGCGGCTCGCCTCGTGAGAAGCGCTCGTAGCAGACGTCGCACATCTCCGCCGGGTCTCGGGGGTTGCAGTTGAACGGGCACCCCTTCACGACCTCGATCTCCGGCAGGAGTTCCGCCAACGCCCTCACGGCTGTGGACTTTGCAGTGCCCTTTTCACCCCTTATGAGGACGCCCCCGATCCTCGGATTTATGGCATTAAGTATCAACGCCTTCTTCATCAGATCCTGCCCGACGATCGCGGTGAACGGGAGCACTTGCCTCCTGAGCCTCATCCTCGCACCTCGACCTCACCTTAGGATGGGAAAGCCTTCTTAATAAAGCCATCTACTTTTGTAAGAAGTGCTAACCTGATGTGTTGTTTTAAGAAATTTTATGCCTCGGTTTCGGGTTGGGCTGGAAGGGCTGGCAAATTCCCATGCTACTCGCCCTCGGTCCGGAGCTTCATCATCCTCGCCCGCACCTCCGCCCGCAGTTCTGAGAGCTGTCCGTCGTCCAGCGGCGTCGGCACCACGCCCCGTGGCTTCCCGTCGTCGCATATCCGCCTTGCGAGCCGCCTGAACGTAGCCGCTACTTCCGACGACGGGAACATTTCGACGACCGTCCTGCCTTCGAGCTCAGCCTCGAAGAAGAGTCTGCTGCTCGGTATTTTACATATGACGTGCGAGCCTATGGTTGCGGCGAAGCGCTCCACGATGTCCGGGGCGTCGAGGGGACCGCGAGCGTTGTATATGATGCCGCCGAGGGGCGAGCCGCCACGTGATGCGAACTCACGGACGCCTTTACATATGTTGTTCGCCGCATACAGGGAGAGGAAGTCGGCGCTCGTCACCACGTAGATCTCATCTGCGAGCCCCAGGCGGAGCGGCATTGCGAAGCCGCCGCAGACGACGTCGCCGAGCACGTCGTAGATCACGACGTCGGGCTTCAGCTCCTCGAAGATGTCCAGCTTTCTGAGCAGGTCGATGGCGACGATGATGCCGCGTCCGGCGCAGCCGTACCCCGGCTTCGGACCGCCGGCTTCGACGCAGAAAACCCCGTTGTAGCCTCTGAAGACCACATCATCGATCCCGACGTCGCCGCTCGCCACGATGTCCTCGACGCTCCTCCGCTCCATCCCCCTCTCCCGCAGGACTTCGAGGACGGTCGGGATCTCCTTCCCGCCCCGGAGGTTGGCGGTGCAGTCGTGCTTCGGGTCGCAGCCCACGACCAGCACCCTCTTCCCGTCGTCGGCGAGCGCCGCCGCGACGTTCGTCGCAACCGTCGACTTCC
>JAPHEE010000072.1 GCA_029259545.1 Candidatus Alkanophaga volatiphilum | reverse complement strand
GAGCTTGCCCGAGGGGAGCCTGACGTAGCGTATCTTGCCCTGATAAGCCCACCTCCTGAGCGTCGACGCGGACACGCCCAACATACTCCGTGCCTTCTTCGGCGTGATCAGCTCCTCCGACATCTGTGATCCCTATGGATCGTATAGCTCGTGGGAGTATTATAAATCTTTCTCTTGCGTAACAGTTACGCAAGGCGTCGGTTCCAAAAGCTTTAAGCGTGCACGCTTGAGAATACACCATGATGGAAAGGCTGCGAAAAGCCGTGGAGGAAGCGGCTGGAATCATAAAGGAGCATGAGTTTGCGAGAATAGTTTCTCACTACGACGCTGATGGCATAACTGCCGCTGGAATATTATGCAATGCACTGTATCGTCTTAATATTAGGTTTCATGTGACCCTAGTCGGTAAATTAGACTCTACGATTTTGCGGAATTTATCGGACGAAAAACTTGTTATATTTTGCGATATGGGAAGCGGGCAGCTCGGCAACCTGTCCGGCTTAAAAGGCACCGTCGTGATTTTAGATCATCATGTTTGCTATGATGAGAAGAGGAATGGAGTACTGCATGTAAACCCATACCTCTTCGGGATAAACGGGATGGATACCGTTTCGTCAGCGGGCATCGCATACCTGCTGGCGAAGTGCATGGACGAGCGGAACGTGAAGCTTGCAGGACTCGCGATCGCTGGGGCGCTCGGTGACAAGCAGGTGATGGCGGGGATAAACAAGGAGATCCTGGAGGAAGCTGTGAAGGCAGGAGTTGTTTCCGTGCGGCGGGGGCTGCGGATGGGCGCAGGCGTCATAAAAGACATGCTCCTTTTTTGCACTGACCCGTACTTAGAGCTTGCGGGCGAGCCCGAATTGGTGGAAGCGTTCTTGGAGGAGGTGAAAATTAACGGCACAAAAAGGCTCGACGAGCTTTCAGAGGAGGAGTTAGAGCGGCTGACGGAGGGGTTGCTTTCGAGGGCGCCGGCAGCAAGCAGGGAAGCGCTAATAGGAGATGTTTACACGCTGAACTTCGAGGTCATTAAGGATGGGATGAGTTTTGCGAGGACGCTCGACGCCGTCGGGCGCTTCGGCAGGACAGGTATCGCCGTCGCCCTCTGCATGGGCGATGAAAGCGCTCTTGATGAAGCTTTATACCTGCATAGGAAGTTCCAAAGCCGGCTCGTCGCCGAGTTGAAAAGGGTTAAAGACGATATAATCTCAGGTGAGAACATCAGATACTTTTATGTGCGGGAAAAGAATATCACAGGCGTTCTCGCTGGGATAATTGCCCGCTATATTTTTACCGACAAGCCCGTCGCCACCGTAAATAAGAGCCGGGGCAAGGAGACGAAGATCTCGGTACGATGCTCAAGAATGCTCATCTCCCAAGGCATAGATCTTGCAAAAGCCGTGGAGGCAGCGGCGGAAGCCGTCGGCGGACGTGGCGGCGGTCATCCTGTGGCGTCAGGCGCCGCAGTTCCTGAAGGAGCGGAGGTCGAATTCCTTAAAATCCTAGACAAAATAATAGGAGAGCAGAAAAAAGGGAATGCATGAGGAATTAAGGAAATTTGGGAAGAAGCTTGTGGAGAGCGGGCTTGTTTCCTCGCACTTTGGAAACATCAGCATACGAGTCGGGCGTAAGATGCTAATCAGCAGAAGCGGCGCCATGCTGGACGAACTAGACGAAACGAACGTCGTTGAGGTAGATTTAGAGAAGCCGTCGAGTCTTGACATTATCGCGTCGTCGGAGGCGAACGTCCACCGTGCAATCTACAAAAATACATCGGCGCTCGCCATAATACACACGCACTCCCCGTTTGCGGTCGTCATGTCGCTGATCTGCGACGCTCGCGGCGAGCGCCGTATAATCCCGGTAGATACCGAGGGATCTTATTTCCTACATGAAATCCCGCTGGTCCACGGCGGTGCCGGCACTGAGGAACTTGCAAAAAACCTCGCAGCGGCTCTGAAAGAGCATAAAGCGGCGATCGCCGTCGGGCACGGCGCTTTCTGTATCGGGAAGATCTTGGAGGAAGCGTTCGTCGTCGCCTCGATGGTGGAACACAGTTGCAAGGTCCGATACTTCTACGATGCCTTCCCCATTCCTGATGACACAACAGACAATCTTTATTCATGCGGCATCTGCAAGCGCTCCCTACCTCGCTAGGCACTTTCAATCCTGCCTTCTATTTTTACAAACTTCTCCGAGATTCCATGCTTTCAATCCCACCTTGGTCTGATTTCTTCTTGAAGCCGTTTCGGGTGTTGTCGTTTCCGAGGGCGACGCTTTCAATCCCACCTTGGTCTGATTTCTTCTTCAAGTACCGCCGCAAGATCACGATCACGGAGCAGAGCTTTCAATCCCACCTTGGTCTGATTTCTTCAGCTGGAAATGGCTTTCAAGATGTAGTCTTTTACTTCCTTTCAATCCCACCTTGGTCTGATTTCTTCGAGAAAGCTCATTTGTTCTATCCTTCGCCGTCCGATCTTTCAATCCCACCTTGGTCTGATTTCTTC
>JAPHEE010000071.1 GCA_029259545.1 Candidatus Alkanophaga volatiphilum | reverse complement strand
ATGACCGGGATAAGGCTCCTGATCTCATTTTTTAGCTCAGGGTGCTCGCTTATCAGCTTCTTGACGACGGCATCAACTCTCGGTGGCTTCTTATGTTTAACAGCGTTCTGGAGGGCGTACTTTTTTACTATTGTACGGATGTCGTCAGGCGATAGCATCACCGTTAGCACCGCACTTCTATTTTATTTAGTTACCAACTACAAATTTACAACCACCCCCATTATGACCGTCACTACGATGCTTAATAAGCCCCCACGAGAGCGGAAAATATAAAAAAGTAGATGGACTAACCCTTAGGGGAAATGACAAGATGGGATGAGAAGTTTAAAGAGTACTTAAGGAAAAAGGGATTCTCCCAAAGTACAATCAGAGACTATGTAAGAAAAAGTAAGGCTTTTAAAGAGTTTTTAGGTGAGCGAGAGCTTTCCGAAACAAGTGAAGAGGATATCCGTAGATTTAAAAAATACTTGTCTATGAGAGGTTTATCTAAGGAAACCATAAAGAAATATTTGAATGTTGCGAGAAAGGTAGTAGAGATGATAAATGAAGAGGAAGAAAGGAAGGAAGTGGGAGGGAAAGAGTATTTTAGGATGAAAGCATCTAGGATCAAAGAACTCATAGATGAACTGCAGAAGGAATGCGAAAACATTGAAACTATGTGCGAGAGATGCATATTTAACGTTCCTGAAGAGGAGTTAAATGCTGAAGATAGAGCCCTAAGGGTTAAAGAAATACTATATATGCTTGACAAGGAGCTTGAATACTTCAAGAAGGGAACATTTGAGGATAGAGAGATCTTTAGGAAGAATGTACCTGCTGAACACGTTGGTTATATCACTGCTCTTATTAGAGTCCTATATGATGAAGATAAATTCGATAAGTGGATGCTCTTTTCTGAATTTCCAAGGAGGGGTAAAAGATGAGAGGAGAGGAGTTGGGTAAACTAAGAATAGGAGATGAGGATTATGTGCTAGAGCTGCTTGCAAAAGTCCATGGTGAAGATGTGAGGCGTCCTATAAAGGAGCTAGTAGAGAACAGCATAGATGCTGGCGCTAAGAATATATACGTGGCAATAGTTAAAGGCCCGCACCCCCACATTGTTGTGAATGATGATGGGGAAGGGATGGATGAGAGGAAGTTAAGAGAGATTCCAGAGAGCATAGCAAGATCTGAGAAAAGATTAAACAAGGAAGTCAGGGAAAAGGGTGTGAAGGGGGTGCATGGGATAGGATTATTGAGTACATTCTTGATAGGAGACAAAGTTGAAATAGTAAGAAAGAGAGTAGGTAGTAAATCTTTTAAACTGATAATATATAGGAAAAGTAAGAGAGCATTCTTGGAGCCCGCAGAGAGGGAGAAGAAAGGAACAGCCGTATATGTATTTGGTATTCCTACTAAGTCAAAATTGCTCTCCTTAGATAGAGTAAAAGAGTACTTAGAAAAGGAATTTCTCCTAGACGTTCTAAGGAGAGGAGTGAACATAAGGGTAAAGGAAGTCGGAAGAGGAGGGGAGAGAGAGGAGACTATAACTAAGAGGAGTCTGCAAGACTCATCCTACTATATAATTAATGAGACTATCCCGACAGGGTATGGAAATGTTGAGGTGAAGATACAATATAATGGTTTTTTGAAGTCCGTCTCGGTTTATAGAGCGGGAGGACTTATTGCAGACATCAGCTCTCTGAAAGATATTGAACTCTCGGAGTGTTGGGAGAGAGAAGAAATTGGCGGGTTTATAATAGCTGACTTCCTCGATCTGACGACGGATAAAAGAAACATTGTCAGGAATGAAAAGTACTATGAATTTGCCGCAAAGATTAAAATGATAGAGAAGAAATTAGAAGAGAAGTTAAAAGAGTTAGATACAAAGCGAAATGAAGAAGAAAAGCGAAAGATCGTAAAAGAGTTGAGTAAGAAGTTTATTGAGAAACTAGAAGGATTAGGATGGCATCTTCCAGGAGCTAAAGTGAAGGTTCAAAAGGGAGATGAAGCCGGAGATGTGGTGGAAGGCATAGGACATAAAGGAGTAGGAACACATGGTAAAAAATCACACAAACCAACCATTCGCCCTACACATAAAGGGCAAGATAGGGGAAGCTTGGGGAGAGGGATAAGCATTGACTTTGTAAAGTTTCCTCCAGAAGAGGGCTATCTAAGAAGCAAGTACGATGAACAAATGAACTTGATCTTAATAAACACATCTCATAGAGATTATATTGAGAGATATGAAAAGGGCGACGGTGCCCAGAAAGTGGACTATTTGTATAAACTTGTGGCTAAGGAAGTAACCCTGTATAATTATGGGGAGGCAGGAAGAGAGGAAGTTTTGGAAAGGTTATTAGATCTTCAATTTTCTATGGAGACAAGACCACCCAAGGTTATCTAAACAGCTATTTTTAACAAAGATAAATCACAAGTCTCACTGTTCTAAAAGTGTTGCTGCTTAGGTGTAACTCTAGACTTCATGACAATTATTCTCCGAAAGGGAGACTCCAGTGGTACGTACG
>JAPHEE010000070.1 GCA_029259545.1 Candidatus Alkanophaga volatiphilum | reverse complement strand
AAATGGCTTTCAAGATGTAGTCTTTTACTTCCTTTCAATCCCACCTTGGTCTGATTTCTTCGAGAAAGCTCATTTGTTCTATCCTTCGCCGTCCGATCTTTCAATCCCACCTTGGTCTGATTTCTTCCCCGGCTTCACGAAATAGCGGAACAACTAAGAGTATCTTTCAATCCCACCTTGGTCTGATTTCTTCGTCTTCATGCATCTTCGGGCAATGATGACTTATGCCCGCCTTTCAATCCCACCTTGGTCTGATTTCTTCGTCTTCATGCATCTTCGGGCAATGATGACTTATGCCCGCCTTTCAATCCCACCTTGGTCTGATTTCTTCTTCGCACCGCATTTATAAACCAAGTGCCATGCATTCAACTTTCAATCCCACCTTGGTCTGATTTCTTCCTGCGAGTTCGTCCACGAGGCGGCGGCGCTGAGCGTCTTTCAATCCCACCTTGGTCTGATTTCTTCCGTGACGACGATCGTCGGCATCGCTTTGAAAGCCGCTGCGGACTTTCAATCCCACCTTGGTCTGATTTCTTCACAAACGATCCCGTGAGCGGTGAGAGCGATGCACGAGACTTTCAATCCCACCTTGGTCTGATTTCTTCGCCGCCGGAGGTCGTGCGAGTGAAGATCACCGCCTACTTTCAATCCCACCTTGGTCTGATTTCTTCCGGGCGCCTGCGCTGCTACTGAGTTAGAAAGCATCCCATCTTTCAATCCCACCTTGGTCTGATTTCTTCGCATCCGATATTGCTCAAGAACATCGAGACTTATCACTTTCAATCCCACCTTGGTCTGATTTCTTCGTAGGGCGGACTTGTAATGACGCAATCCACACTGTTCGACTTTCAATCCCACCTTGGTCTGATTTCTTCCTGCCGCTGATGTTAATAACTTCACGATACTGCCAGTCCTTTCAATCCCACCTTGGTCTGATTTCTTCCTATCCGGGTCCCCCTCTCCTGCTTCTCTTTTTCTCTTTCAATCCCACCTTGGTCTGATTTCTTCCTCATGTTGATAGCCTTGCTGTCCGATGCACCATAGACCACCTTTCAATCCCACCTTGGTCTGATTTCTTCGAGGTATTGGCATGAGGCACATGGAAGAGCTGATCATCGCTTTCAATCCCACCTTGGTCTGATTTCTTCATTAGCCCAGTGTGCAATGCTGTAAGGAATGTCATACTTGCTTTCAATCCCACCTTGGTCTGATTTCTTCTCGTAGGAAATCAGAGGAGTGGAGGGAAGCGGCGTTTGCTTTCAATCCCACCTTGGTCTGATTTCTTCTCGTACGAAAAGAGGGTGCGGAACTACGAGATCGCAGTAATACCTTTCAATCCCACCTTGGTCTGATTTCTTCGAGGTGCGGCAGAGCGGAATCTACGACGGCGCCCGTGTCTTTCAATCCCACCTTGGTCTGATTTCTTCGTTATGAAGCCGACGATGATAAACAGTATTATCAACTTTCAATCCCACCTTGGTCTGATTTCTTCGTGGCGGGTTTTGAAGTCTCAAACTCGTTTTACGTCTTTCAATCCCACCTTGGTCTGATTTCTTCTTCAACTTGCGAGCGCAAGGACTTAGCTACCGAGAAATCTTTCAATCCCACCTTGGTCTGATTTCTTCGACGCACAGGGCAACGTCGTCGCCAGAGTGCCAGCTTTTAATCCCACCTTGGTCTGATTTCTTCCTCATGGCTCGATGATAGCAGCGGGCAAGAAGTCTACTTTTAATCCCACCTTGGTCTGATTTCTTCCAAGTCATCGTTCTGGGAACGGTGGGGTCGCATCACTTTTAATCCCACCTTGGTCTGATTTCTTCCAGCAACACTCCAGTTCCATCCGTTAGTATTATCTTTTAATCCCACCTTGGTCTGATTTCTTCCTATGCCGAGGAGAGCGTTTTTGCCATCCTCAAAGAACTTTTAATCCCACCTTGGTCTGATTTCTTCCTCAAGAGCATCCCGCTTGGCATAACGCTCTCTTCTTTTAATCCCACCTTGGTCTGATTTCTTCCGCCAAGGTGTGGATGCAAAGGGTAGATTCTGCCAGCTTTTAATCCCACCTTGGTCTGATTTCTTCCCTGTAAAGTTATTTTGTCCGGCAACTCGAATAGCAATCTTTTAATCCCACCTTGGTCTGATTTCTTCCCTATGATGTCACACTAATCTGGGTGGATAAGCCTGCTTTTAATCCCACCTTGGTCTGATTTCTTCAGTCATTGCGTCGCTTCTCAAGCAACTCCTTGAACTCCTTTTAATCCCACCTTGGTCTGATTTCTTCTAGCAAGATTGACCGCCTCAGCCGCCTGCCTGAGCCTTTTAATCCCACCTTGGTCTGATTTCTTCCATCTATATACGATTTGTCTATTAAAACTTCACCGATCTTTTAATCCCACCTTGGTCTGATTTCTTCGTGAAGCATCGTGTCTGAAAGCCATCACCGAAGATCTTTTAATCCCACCTTGGTCTGATTTCTTCAGGCACGTTTCTTTTGCCCGTGCTCGGTTTAGGATTATGCGGAGGCTCCATATAAAGCTTTTCACTCGCATCGTCGGTTCCGCCCCCATATATAAA
>JAPHEE010000069.1 GCA_029259545.1 Candidatus Alkanophaga volatiphilum | reverse complement strand
AAGAAGAGAGGTATCAAAGCGTGGATGAGCTTATTGAGGATTTGGCTGTTTATCTTAAGGAAGAATACAAGAAGTCAAAGGATTTCAGGAAATCCGCTTTCTTCCTTTACGAACTGCTTTTACAGAGCGTAGAGCGTGGAGACATGGAGGCAGTTGCATGGGCTACCGAAGGTTTGCTCAATTATCCAAAACGGAGGTATTCGGAGAAGGAAGTGCAGATGCTTAAAAATGCGGTCAGGGTGCTTATGGATATTAAGATAAATTACTGCAACGAAAGCACGAAAGTAAGGGATGTGAACAGGAAATACAATGAATTGAAGGACAATTTATTTGAAGATTTTGTAAAGGAGATTGAGAGAGATAATGATTTAGGGATGGTCATAAGAGAGATGAATGCGGAGCTGAGGGAGGATGAATATTTGGACGATAAGCATGTGAGAAATCTTGAATACTTCTGTGTTAAGTTTGCGAAGAGGTGGATTGAGAGGTTTTTGAGGTGACAAAGTAAAATAGGAGGTGAAAAAGAATAAATGCGCAAATGGGCTGCAAGTCTTTCCATAATAATTGCACTCCTCTATTTTAGCGTTGATTTAGCAAATGCAGATTTAGGATGTCCAAGTCTTCACGCTTCCGCTTATGTGACACCATCAGAGATAGAAAGAGGAAGTTCCGGCGAATTGATAGTGACAGTATCGGAAGTAGGGGGCGAGGATTGGGCGAAGGACGTGACCGTGACACCATCCATCTCACCATTGGATGGTTGCACAATCTCTCCCTCATTCAAAAGCACTTCAAGAATCGGCGAATCTTCTTCTACTACTTTTCGTTTCACCATATATGCGTCAAAAGATGCGACCTTAGGAAGAAGGTCTGTGCATATAAGCGTTAAATATTATGAGACTGGATGGCTTGACATAGGAACGTTTGGGCCATACTACTCCAGCAGTAGAGCTGAGTTTCTAGTGAAAAAGGGTCATGGCTTCATAAGCATATCCTCTATTCCTTCTGGAGCGAAAGTGTATATAGATGGCGTTTATAAAGGAACAACTCCTTTATTCCTCAGTGTAGAAGAAGGAGAGCACACAATTAAGCTCACGAAAGAGTATTACTATGATGTAGAGGAAAGCGTATTTGTCAAAATTGGAGAGACAACTTATGTGAGTAAAACTTTGAAAGGATATGGCTTCATTCGTGTTGATTCGAACCCTTCAGGAGCGAAAGTTTACTTAGATGGCGTTTATAAAGGGGAAACGCCTTTATTTCTTAGTAAGGTGGCTGAGGGAACTCATACCATCAAATTGACAAAACAATACTACAATGATGTTACAAGGACAGTATCTGTTTCTATTGGAAAAACAACCTATGTGTATGAAACTTTAACAGGGTATGGCTCTATCAGCATATCTTCATTTCCATCTGGAGCGAGTGTATATTTAGATGGCTATTATAAGGGAGTGACGCCATTATTTCTTAGTAAGGTTATTGAAGGCTCACATACCATCAAATTAGCAAAATCAGGTTATGCAGAACTGACCAAGACGATATATGTGTATCCTGGCAAAACAACATATGTATTTGAAACTTTATCATTTGCAACATGGTTATTAACTTCCATTTTCGGCATGATAGCATTGATTAGCGTGTTTATTGTTATTTTTGTAATAAGAAGAAAGAAGAGAGAAAAATTGACCGCCACCAAAGCAGAAGAAATAACAGAGAAAGGAAAAACGGAAGAAGTAAAAATACCAGAACCCGAAGAAGTAAGAGAAAAATTAAGAGAAACTTATCCAGAAAAAGATGCTGTGAGACTTGCAAATGCGTTCAGAATCATTCAGGATATAAAAAGTCTCTATTGTAATACGAATACAAAGGCGAGAGAGATAAGCAAACAATTTGACATTTTGAAGATGTATTTGACTGAAAAGGAGTTTTTGAATGAGGTAGAGAGCATACAAAGAAAAATAAACGCGGAGCTAAGAGAAGAACAGAGATTGAGCGAGAAGCACGTTGAAGAGGTGAGGGATTTCTGTGAGAAGTTCACGGAGATGTGGATAGCAAGGTTTTTAAGATGATGAAAATGCGCATAAGGATATACGGAAGATGAAAAGAGCCCAATTTGGAGAAGTTGGAGGATAGAAGACAGGGCAGGAAGAAACAAATCACCAATATTATGGTGGTAAAAATGATATATGGAATAGAAAAGGAGAAAGTGGATGAACAGGGGAGATTCGTTCTGCCATCGGATTGGAGAGCGGAAGAACTAAAAGGGAGCAGGGAGGTATTTGTGATAAAAGGGAAGGGGTATCTGAAGATGCGGGTATAATAAGAATCGAGGTGAAAAATTGTGAAAGTCATCAGTGTAAAGTTGGAAGTCCCAGAATGGGTAGATGAGGAGAAATTTGTTGCGAGATTAAAGAGAATGGCTGAGAAGATGATATATCCGGAAAAACTCAGTGCAGAAGAGGTTAGAGAGATTTTTGGGACTTTTGAGGAGGAAGTTGAGCCTGTTGATGTCAGAGAGAAGGAGAAGAGGAGGATAAAATGGCTATACTCGATACTTCAATAGTCATAGAGCGGTTCAAGAGCAATGAAGAAATTAAAGAGAACATAACAGTGGTCACTTTAATTGAATTTCCGAGAATTTCGGGCTATAAGCTCTTTAAAGGAAGCGTATATTTCCCAACAATTGATGAATATTCACTCGCATTTGAGCTTCAGAAGAAGCTTTACGAGCGTGGAAAGCCCAAAGCGTTTAGCGATTTGGTCATCGCTTCCATTTCAATAAATCGTGATGAGGAGTTGATAACAAAGGACACAGATTTTAGAAATATTGCTGAGGTTTCAAACCTTAAGCTTAAAGTTTTGTAGACAAGATAAAAGAATGCAAAGCAAGAGCGAAGAA
>JAPHEE010000068.1 GCA_029259545.1 Candidatus Alkanophaga volatiphilum | reverse complement strand
AACCACCACTAGGGGGTATCCCCAAAAAAGCCGTGGAACTCATGATAGAGAAAGGAAAGTTGCAGAGATACCACCCGAAGAAGCTATTGGGTCAGAAGGGGAAGACGAAAATAGACGCACTAAACCCACGTAATTGTCAACGACGTGGGGAACCAGCTCAACTGAGAAGTATTTGAGCGCTCGGCTGATCGCCATGTGGATTGAAGGCGAGAGCAGGCGCTTCTCGCTCAAAACGCCCCTCAAATGGCTTCTCTCGTAACACGCTTCAACTGCTGGATGGATAAACTCCTTGAACTCCGGAAGCTTCTCTCCGGAGAGGAGCTTCCCCATCTCATCCCCGTCCATCATCAGAATCGCATAATAACGGCTTGGCTCTCCGTGAACTTCGTGCAGCCTTTTGAGCTCTTCCCGCAGGCTTCTGATATCTCGGTCGGTAAGCCCTTTCCTCTGGAGGAACTCTATTTTCTCTTCGTCATCCCACTCATGCTCGTAAGCGAATTCGGGCTCAAGCTCCATAAGCTCCATGAGCCTTTTAGTCTCACCTCGGTCTGATTTCTCCTTGCGGATGCCCTTCAGGAAATTATGAGCGGCGACGTGCACCACCGACTTCATCTGCGGCGCAATGTCCCCGTCACCGGCTTCGAAAATCTTTTTCGCAACCTCCGGGTAGATCCTTTTGGTTAAGCACACCGCGCAGAGCGTCTCCCCCTCTTTAACGAGGGTGGGGTGTTTTTGAGAGAGCCTTTTCGTCTCGCTCTTCGAGATGAGGGCGTTTCGGACGCCACACATCTTACACTTACGAAGCTCCGAAGGCGGCTCTCCGTACTGCTCGAACAGCCTCGACTCGTGCTTTAATACGCTCTGCGCAAGCTCGAAAGCGGCGGCGTAGAAGTTTCCGGCACTCGTTCTCCCCCACTCCGCATTTATGGCTTCGATCCAAGCGTCTAGGGTCTTGCGCCCGCCTTCCCCTCCCGCTTCCAGCAACCCCTCCCTCACTCGCCCGTAGGTCTCAAGGTCAAAGAGCTTAACGAAAACCGTCGTGACCTGAAGGCTGTTCCTCACCTGTTTTTGCCACGTTTCCCCGTCGAGTCTGACGTTTTGCTCTTGGAGCCAGCTTAGAGCCTGTCTCGAAATTTCCTCAAACTTTTCCAAAACAGCCCCCTTGACCTCCTTGCAGAGTTTTGCGGCTTGCGAGTGCGGAATTATGGCGAGGAAGGTGTTCGGGAGGTTTGAGACGCTCAGGCTTTTAGGGTCGGGAGGGGTGTCGAGCAGGTGCTGTTTGTAGAGGTGGAGGTCGAGAAAGGGTTGTCCTCGGAGGTGAGGGAAAATGACGGAGTCCGGTCCGAACTTTTCGAAGATAACCTTTAAGCCCTCGAAGGTGAGAGTCGAGAGTATGTGGCTGCCCGCCCAGAGGTCGGAGAGGCGTCTCGCCTGCGAGATGAATTCCTGTGCCGCAGAAATTTTGAATGAGAACAAAGCGAGGTCGTTCTCGTCACGTGCGGAGGCGACGGCGGCGGTCGCATCCGAGTGGTCGAGGATGCTGTGGTTCGGCACTCGTGTGTCCGCCGGCAGGAGCTTGACCAAAGAGTAAAGCTCTGGGAGCCTCCGCCAGACTGCAAAATACTTGGCTTTCGGCTCCAAGCCCGCAAACCTCCTCAGAACTTCAGGATTGAAGGCTCTCCTGTCGAAGAATTTTCTCCCCAAGGTCGCAGCCTCATCCCTGAGGTCTTTCAAATGCAGAGTTTTTGCGGAGAGGGGATGCTTGAGCAGGGGCTTGTTCGGGGCGGAAAAGTCCACGAGCACGTCGCAGCTCCTAGGGAGGCTCAGCCGGTCCATGGCGGCGGCGACCTCGTCCGCAAACCCCAAGGAGGGGTCGTATTCGAGTCCAAGAGCCCGGAGGGCGGCATCTCGGCGGCTCTCATGGTCACGGATGCGCAGGGCTTTGTCCGGAGGGTCGTGGAGGAAGGCTTTTAGCTTTTTGTTCCAATCTACCACCCCGTCACCTCCTTCCACCCTGAATTCCGTAAATCTTCTTCGAGCTCTCCTAAGAATCCTGAGAAATCGTCGGGCATCCTCACTTCTTCATTCCTACAAGAGACTTTAAGCCTCCTAGCGGGATGGAACTTCGACTTCCAGATCAGCACCCTTCCCCAATACTCCCGTCCGCTCTTAAAAACTCCGAGCATGACCGGGGAGGCTCGCCGCTTGAAATCTTCATGAGCGGGCTCCAGCGTGCAGCGCTTGTTCCCGAAATGGTACTGCAGCGGAAGCCCGAAGAATACCCTTTGCTCCCCAGCCATCGCACGCCCGCCACCGAACCTCAGCCATCTTACAAAGCTTGGATCACTCATCCTCCTCCTAATTCCCCTCAGCCACTCCTCCAGACCTCTAAGAGCCTCTTGGCGGCTGTTAAACCTTTTCACGAAGATGCTTAGGAATCGGGGGTGAAGCGTGGGCGTGGGTGCGAGTTGGGGCGTTCCGGGCAAGCCTCCGACCTCGACTTCGGCTCTGGACGCATCACTACAGCTTTCAGCGAACTCCCTGATCACTTTCAATCCCTGCTTGAGGAAGTGAGGGTAATCGATGCGTGTGGGTGTGCGTGTAGGTGGGAAGGGGATAAATCGCAGCGTCCCGGAATCGAGATGAAGCTCTTGCGGCGAGGCTTTGAGTACGGAGAGCGAGCCGGCGCCTCTTCTGTTACGGCTCCCCACGCCGCCGAGATTCAGAAGTAACCAGAGAGAGGCGAGCGCCATCTTAAAAGATTCCTCACTACGTGAGCTCAGAAATACCTCAAATCTGGAGCCGGGGGTGTAGCACGGACGCTTTTGCATCTGCATCGAAAAGAAGAGGTATCCAGCGTCCTTCACGCATTCACGAACTTCGCCCATCCGCTGACTTCTAACCGCACTCCTCACCACAACGTCAGATCTCTTCCCCTCAGCTCGACCGGGGGCTCGAC
>JAPHEE010000067.1 GCA_029259545.1 Candidatus Alkanophaga volatiphilum | reverse complement strand
TGGTTTATCGCGGAACCCGCCGTCAGGACCCTCTTGAGCTCCTTTTCCATGGTCTCCCTATGCATCTTCAGCTTCATCCACAACCGAGTTTGCGCTCCAAATATTTATCTTTCTGACCCGAAGGCGGTTATAAGGGCAGGACAGATTTTATCTTTCTGTTGCTTGCAAGACCCTTGCGAGCGTGGGGATACAGGGGAGGTGGGGGTTTGGAGGTAGTTTAAACTTTACTTTGAATCTCTAAAGGAAAGTTTCCGATGCCGTCCTTGCGGGGGTGTGTAGCCATCGGATAACGAGTCCGATGGGATGGGGGAGCTATAAACCCGAACTCCCAGATGAAGCCTCAGCCTGAAGGCGTGGAACGGAGAAGCCATTGCTAAGCAAGGGTAGTTCACTCTCCTCTTCCTTGCTCCGCACCCGCACGCCCAAAAGTTCCCTCCTCAGCGCCTCCTCGTCCCCGTCCTTGACGTAAAAGTAGGGCTCAAAATTCTCAAAAATGACGATGCGCTTCCGTGCCCGTCCTTGCACCAGAGCTTATCACGGCTCGCCCGCCCTCGGTCACGTAATCGGCATCGAGCAGGAAGCCCTCCAGCTCCATCGAGACTACTACGGCGTCGCAGCTTAAATTTCTGACGGGAGAGCCGCCAGAGGCGGGGGCGGCTGCGGGTCGAGCCGTGGCGGCGGGGAGGATCGGGTGAGGGACCCGACCGGCTCGGCGCCGGAACGAACCGAAAGGCATATATATATAGGCTGAACCGTGGGGCGGGGGTGTTCATGAGATGAGGAGGGCGTTAGCAGTCGTCGCTCTGGCGGCTTTAGCCGTTTTGGTTGCGATAGTTCAGGCGGGGATCCTGCCCGGCGCGATACAGAGCAAGCATTTAAGCGATCCGGTGAGGGCGGCGTTGTGCAGCTACAAGACGGGGACCGCCGTCTTAAATCCCGGCGAGTACCATCAGATCGTTCCGAGAGAAAAGGCGGTCTGGGGCTTTTTGGTGGCGTCTTCGGACGTCGCCGGCGCCATCGAGGTCGGGAGCTTCGACGGGCGGAACAACGTCACGGTGATCACGAACGAGGGGCTTCCCACGAACTTCGTTGCGGACGACTGCGGCGGTCTCGGACTCTACATAAGGAACGTCGGCGCAGAGACCACGACGGTGAGCTACACGTTCGTGTACCACACCGCCCTGACGCCGGCGAGCTGAGCCTTCGGGGCTATGAGGTAGGCGTGCGTGGGTGCGGTGTGGTGCGGTGTGGTGCGGTGCGGAGCGGGGCGGAGCGGGATGGAGCGGAGAGGAGCGGGGCGGGCGAGTGGCGCCGCGCGCCGTGCGTGCACGCACCGCACGCACCACAGAAGAGCGCCGAGTGTGGGGCGCGATGACACAAATACCCAACCGTGAGGGGGTGAGAACGTGAACAAGAGACTGCTGGCGGGCGTGCTGGTCGCGGCGGTGGCGGTCGCATGCGTGTCCGTAGGGGCGGCTCAGGTGGCGGACAAGGGCTTGACTCCAAAATCCCTTTACAGCTTCCTCTATCAAGTTCTGACGACAGTCAGCGATACAAACAGCTACATAAAGAGCTCAGACACCGGACTTCCAAAAGTAGTCTCTGAGCTAGGGACAGGAGGGACGATATACAGTGCTCTCAATGGTTGGTTCGGTTCTGGAGGTACCTATGCCAGCACTGCCGCAGTAGATGCTGATGCTGGCAGGGTTTCAGATACTGCCCTTTCGAAAACAGTATCAGGGAAGGGTCTCTATACGATAGACCTTGATGGGACTTTAGTAGCATATACGACAACAAAAGGAACACTTACAGTTGAAGCAACGTGGGACGGAACACATTACAAGACGCTGTATTCTGTGGAAACTCCAACTTCGGGAACTACGAGCGTATCATATCACGACCAAGTAGTTGCTGCCGGAATCAAAATAACCTACACGGACGGGGACGGGGATGGCGACACTTTCGATTGGGGCTACTGCCTGATAAAGGCTACGCAGTGATGTAGCCACCTGAGTAGTCACCGACGGTTCACTCCCTATTTTTCCCATGATCGAGTTCAGGATTCGGGACAGGAACGAGTTTTACGATTTTCTGCGTCGCAGGGGTTTCAAGCTTTTCTGGCGTCGTGACGAGGTTCACGCCCGGAAGTGGTTTCAGGACCCGGAGCACGGCGAGGTGTGCGTGCACGTCATAATCAGCAGGCGGGGCGAGAGGAAGGCGACGCTGCACTTGGACGTGGAGGCTTCGCCGACTCTGAACTTACACCGCACGCTCAGGGACAGGAAGAGGGTGGAGCGTGTGCTGAGGTGGCTGGCTTCCGAGATTCCTGAGATCGAGCCGAGCTGAGCGGGGCGGGGCGGAGCAGGACGGGACGGAGTGAGCATGGGCGTGGGCGTGGGAGCGGTGTGGGGTGGGGTTGGGGAGGAGGGGCGAGCCGAGCGTTAAAGGTCGGAGTGTTGTTCCTCCCCGTCCTTTAATTGATGGGACGCGCAAAAGTGTCCCAAAGCCTCGGAGGGTGACCTCCTCCTCGCTCAGCAAGGGGCGTCCACCGGGGGAGGTTGGGGAGTGTGGTTTGCCAAGGCAAACCGCTCCCCTTCGGGCTGAGCACGCAGCCCCCGACCGCAAGGATATACCCACGGCCTCGTTACAAATCCACGTTGTCTTCAGAGTATAAAAATTAACTACCTCTACCAGCCCCCACCCGCCTCCCCTAATTCATCTCCGCCCGCAGGACGAGCCTTCTTAGCGACTGAAGGTTAAAATGAGGAGGTTAGAGGAAAAGTGGCTATTGTGACCGCAGCTGCCGGTGCGGGAATAGGACAGGCTACCGTCAGAAGCCGCCGAAGGTGCGAGTGTGGTCGTGACGGATGCGACGAGAGACGGACGATGGAAGTTGCGGAAGATCTCAAGTCCAAGGAGTATAAAGCTATGGGGGGTGCAATGTGACCGGAACGTTCTATTGTTGCAGGGCGGTTCTTGCCACGATGATAAAGCAGAGATCTGGGA
>JAPHEE010000066.1 GCA_029259545.1 Candidatus Alkanophaga volatiphilum | reverse complement strand
ACAGAGCAAAAATAGAACAATGGAAATCAGAGGGTTATAACGTTTCAGAATTGGAGGAGATGTTGGAATGAACAAAGCAAAGTTTTACCCATGGATTTTTGCAGTGGTTTTTGGGATTGTTGGAACAATTGCATGTATGAAGGTTGCATGTATTTACCAAGACTTAGCTAATAATGCTGTATGGTATGGTATAAAATTTATTTATCGTGAGAGTGCATCAGCTAAAATTTTGAGATATTTAGGGATTCTCTCCTTTACTATTATCTCTATTACAATTCTTGTTAGTATGCTGGTCTATTTTGAGTTGGAGCCTAGTGATAATGAGGGCATGGTGATTTTATTATGGTGTTTGCTTTCTCCTTTTTTTGCATGGAGATTTGTTAATAGATTGGCATGCGATCATCTAGCTTCTCCTGTCGCGGGAACACTATTTGGATCGTTCATTGGGACTATATCTGGATTAGCTATTGGAATTATCATTGGCTTTATGAGAAAGGATTTTCTTGGGGGACTTACAATCAGTATTATTATTTTCGGCATTCTTGGATCAATCGTTGGTTGGTTTTTCTATAATAATGGCTTTATCGTTAGTTTATCCATTGTCCCTGCCTTTGCTTCAATAGGATATGCAATCGGAGTGCCAATAAAAGAAAGAGCAGAAATAAAAAGAAGAGAAGAACTTGAAAGGGAAAGAATAAGAAGAGAGGAAGAGAGGAGAAGGAGGGAATATGAGCTGGAAATTAAAAAGCTTGAATTGAAACTGAAGCAGTGGAAGGAAGAAGGATATGATGTATCTGAGTTGGAGGCTGAGTTGGAGGAGATGTTGAAATGAAGAACGTATCCTCGTTGGATAGAACCTTATTTGGAATGGCGTTAATATATGAGGTGAGGATGAAATGCTAAGCATGAGATTGAGTAGTTGTAAAATATTAATAGTAGGACTGATTTTAATCCTTTTTATTTTATCTACAGCTCAGGCAGAGGAATATGGGTTAGTATGGAGCCATAAGATTGATCGTGGTGTTAGCTCGGTTTCAATATCCTCAGATGGTTCTTACATAGCCGCTGGAACTAGTGATGGTAAGGTTTACTTATTTAACAAGCAAGGAGAACTGCTATGGAGCTATGTGACTAGCTATGTGATTGGTTATGATGTTTACTCGGTTTCAATATCCTCAGATGGTTCTTACATAGCCGCTGGAACTAGTGATGGTAAGGTTTACTTATTTAACAAGCAAGGAGAACTGCTATGGAGCTATGTGACTAGCTATGTGATTGGTTATGATGTTTACTCGGTTTCAATATCCTCAGATGGTTCTTACATAGCCGCTGGAACTTATAATGATGTTCACTTCTTTAACAAGCAAGGAGAACTGCTATGGAGCTATAAGACTGGTTATGATGTTTACTCGGTTTCAGTATCCTCAGACGGTTCTTACATAGCTGCTAGAGGTCGTGATATTCATAAAAAATATATGATTTACTTCTTTAACAGAGAAGGTAGGCTTTTATGGAGCTATAAAACTGGTAATGAAATTTGCTCGTTTTCAGTATCCTCAGATGGTTCTTACATAGCTGCTGCTGAAATTTATGATGAAGTTCACTTCTTTAACAAGCAAGGAGAACTTCTATGGAGCTATAAGACTGGTAATGAAGTTTTCTCGGTTTCAATATCATCAGACGGTTCTTACATAGCTGCTGGAGGGAGAGACTGGGATGATAGGGTTTACTTCTTTAACAAAGAAGGTAAGCTTTTATGGAGTTATAGGACAGGTGATCCAGTTTATTCGTTAGCAATGTCTTCAGATGGTTCTTACATAGCTGGAACTAGTGATGGTAAGGTTTACTTATTTAACAAGCAAGGAGAACTGCTATGGAGCTATAAGACTAGTAGTTATGTTAAATCGGTAGCAATGTCTTCAGACGGTTCTTACATAGCTGCTAGAAATGATAATAAGGTTTACATGTTTACCTCATCACAAATAATATCACAAATGATATCGCAGGTAATCGAAGAGGCAAGAAATACAATTTCATCAGAGAAAAACAAAGGTTTCAACGTTAAAGAAGCTGAATCGCTGCTTACTAAGGCTGAGAAAGAATTTAAAGCTGGGAATTACTTAAAAGCAAAAGAACTTGCTTTAAAGGCTAAGGAGAAAGCATTGCAGATTGTTAAACAGGCAGAACCTGTTAAAATAGCGATAGAAAAGACAAGAAATACAATCTCATCAGTGAGAGAGAATGGATATAACGTTAAAGAAGCGGAATCATTGCTTTCTCAAGCAGAGCAGGCTTTCAGTGCTGGAGATTATGCAAGAGCGGGTGAGCTTGCAGAAGAGGCGAATGCTCTAGTAGAAAATCTAGTAGAAAAGGCAGAAGTAGTGGAGAATATTATCAATGAAGCTAGATCTGTTTTTTCTCAGGAGAAATTAAAAGGCTACAACGTGGCTAAGGCAGAAGTATTACTATCTCAAGCTGAACAAGCGTTTAAAGTAGGAAACTATGAAGAAGCAAAATCGTTAGCTGAGAATGCGACAGCTCTTGCTTTAGACATAGACCAAGATGGTGTTTCAAATGAAGAAGATTTTGCTCCAACAATCAAAAACATTTACATCTATGCTGGTGCTCCTACCGCTTTGCTTGTATTAGCAGCTTTGACAAAAGTCTCTTTGGATGTAAGGAGAAAGCGGATAAAAGAAAGGCTTGAAAGGGAAAGAATAAGAAGAGAAGAAGAGAGGAGGAGAAAAGAATATGAGCGGATAATGAAAGAGTTTAAATTGAAACTGAAGCAGTGGAAGGAAGAAGGATATGATGTATCTGAGTTGGAGGAGATGTTGAAATGAGGGACTTGGACTTGATAAAACGGAAATTTGAAGAATATGAAAGAAGAATCCAGCGATTAAAGGAACTTGAAAGAGAACTAAACTCTTTGAACACAGAAGGACTTGAAGCCGAAGCAAACGCAATAAAATCAAAATTAAAAAATCCGAAGAAAGTAGAAGAAATAGAAAAAGACATTGAGGTATTGAAAAAGAAAATAAAAGGAAGAGAGGAATGGAAAAAGACAACTCCCGGATTATTTGATACCGCACAAAGGCTCGCAAACGAAGCAACAAAATTATTCAAGGGAAAAGAATATGGCAAAGCGGTAGGAGCACCAGCATAGATGTAAATGTTTTTGATTGTTGGAGCAAAATCTTCTTCATTTGAAACACCATCTTGGTCTATGTCTAAAGCAAGAGCTGTCGCATTCTCAGCTAACGATTT
>JAPHEE010000065.1 GCA_029259545.1 Candidatus Alkanophaga volatiphilum | reverse complement strand
ACGGACGATGGAAGTTGCGGAAGATCTCAAGTCCAAGGAGTATAAAGCTATGGGGGGTGCAATGTGACCGGAACGTTCTATTGTTGCAGGGCGGTTCTTGCCACGATGATAAAGCAGAGATCTGGGAGTATCATTAATATACCCGCCGCAGTCGCGTGGTTGGGATCGGATGGGGGAGAGGTCCATTATACCGCCGCAAAAGCCGGATTCACTAGAAGCCTAGCGAGAGAGGTTGCAAAGTATGGTATACGCGTGAATTGCATTGCGCCAGGTTTCATACCCTAATCCATTCAAAGGATCTACTCAGAAGAAGCGTTCAAAAAATGGGAATCTGCGACGCCCACGGGAAAAGGCGGCGAGCCTGACGAAATAGCTAAAGTAGTAGTGTTTTAGCGTCGGATGAGTCAAGTTACAGAGCGTCGCTAAGAAAGCCCCGCTCTTTAGAGCGGGGATGAATTAGGGGAGGCGGGAGGGAGGTTGGTGGTAGGTTTTCTACCAAAATCTTTAAATACCATTGATGCAGTCTGAACTAAATATAGCCCGTGTCTCCCTCAATGGGAGAGGCGGGTTAACGGGGTGCTGGCACACCCCTTGCTTCTGAGGGTCGACGCCGCAACCCTCAGAAGCAAGAATCTCCCCTAGTGGGGAGAGTGTCAAGTACTAGTTATCCCCTTTTTCTCTGGTCTACACTCATTTATAGCGCTTTCTTATTTTGAAGCCGGAGCACGGAAGGATTGCAAAGGGATTGAGAATCTAGTTTCCGTATAGAAGGGGCAGAAAAGTGAATGCGGTGGGTGGAAGCGATAACATGATACTTTTATTAATGCGGCTTGAAAACCGTAAATTCTCGACGGCATGGAGGGGATTCGAATGAAAAAGCTCGCTCTAGCGGTGGTGGCGCTCACTGTAATTTTCATCTGCTCGGCGCTCATGAACTTCGGCACCTTTAAAATTCCACAAAGCGGCTGGAAGCCTCTTGGGGACGCAAGTTTTTACGTGGATTTAGGCGAGAGTCGTGGTGTGAGGTGCGTCTACGTGTTCCTAAGCGATGAACAAAGAGTGTGCTTTGACCTTTACGCTGGCGCCCCAGGAAGCTGGAAGCGCGTGGGAAAACTAGATAAGAGCGGTGATTTCTGTAGTTGGGAAAAAGTGAACGTCAGGAGGGAGACAAGATTCTTAAAATTTGAATTTCAGGACTCCGCAGGAGAGATTGGCGAAATTCTTGTCGTTTCTGACGACGGTAAGAAAATAGGAGTTCAAGCCATTATCAGCTTAAACGAGACCAATGAGAGTCTTTCACATCTGATAGACGAGCAGGACGTGGCCACACCGCCGATAACGCAGAAGTACGGCACGTATTTCGACGAGATCTACTTTGTGAGGACAGCATGGGAGCATCTACATTTTGAAGAGCCTTTCGAGTGGACTCACCCTCCGCTCAGCAAGCTGATAATAGCGTTTGGCATTCTGAGCTTCGGGATGTGTTCGTTCGCGTGGCGCTTTCCGGGACTGCTTGCGGCTGTCGCCCTGATTCCGCTGATGCTCTTTTTTGGGCGACGGCTGTTCGGGTCGTCGTTTGCGGGCTTGCTTTGCGCATTCCTCATAACTTTTGATTTTATGCACTTCACAATGGCAAGACTCGCCACCGGCGAGATTTTCATCCTCTTTTTCACAACGCTGATGTTCTTCCTCTTTTTCCAGTACTTCGACGAGGCTTTTGAGCGTGGAGGCGGCGATGTCGTCGCCGCTCACGGCAGCTTGTCGAAATCGGCGCTTCGCTCGCTCTTCCTGAGCGTCATCGTGTTCGGACTAGCGTTCTCGACGAAGTGGAACACCGCTTATAGCTTTGCTGCGGTGCTTGTCTTGCTCGTGCTGACTTTACTAAAAGGGGCGTTCGGGCGGGAAGTGACGTTCACGGTAGTCGCGGGGCTACTCGTCGCCGCTTTGATCTACATGCTGAGTTATGTGCCCTACATGCTGGCAGGACACGGTTTTTATGACGTACTCAGGCTCCAGCACAGCATGTATGTATACCATGCAACGCTCACGGCGACGCATCCGTTCTCATCGCCGTGGTGGAGTTGGTGGTTGATGACGAAGCCGCTATGGCTTTATTTTAACGACTTAAACGGCAAAGTCTCAACGATCGTCTGTATGGGAAACCCCATGATTTGGTGGGCGTCCATTCCCTTCATGATAATGACCTTAATTAGGCTTGTGAGGAGCAGGTTTTCGGATAAAGTGAGCGTTTTCATAACCATCCCGTTTTTCCTGCAATGGCTCCCCTACGCCTTCATTTCAAGATGCCTCTTCATCTATCACTTCATCTCGAACATCCCGTTCATGATATTCGCCACGGTATACTGGCTGAATTGGCTGTGCGTCGGCCCTAGTCACCCCTCTTTAAGAAGGTTGGGGAAAGTGTTCGTTGCGGCTTTTCTTATCGCTGTCGTAGCGTTCTTCGTGACGTTTTATCCCATCATTTCAGGAATACCCGTCTCGCCTGAGTATAGGGAGGCATTAAGATGGTTTGAATACAAGGAGGAGACAAAGGCATGGTTGGGTTGGGTGTTTGTTTCAATCCCACTCAGGTCCTACTTCAGACACCTCCTCCCAACAATATGATAAGAGCAAGATCATTAGAATCTGGGGGCAGCCTTTAAATATAGTGAAGTGTAACTTTTCGTAGCGAAGTGTAGTGTATGAGTGAGAGGTTAATGACTAGAATAGCTAGAACAGTTATTGTTAAGAGCGTTAAGCTACCTAGGAAAGTGTTTAGAGTTTTCATTGAACTTGAGGATATATACTGTAATATGGTGGGACAACTGGTACTCTACGGTGTAAGGAACAACATTAAGAGTTTCATCAAACTCAAGGCACTAAAGTACCATGAAATGAAAAGTCTTTATCCTCAATTACCTTCACACTACGTTTATACTGCTTGTTAAGACGCTAATACTAGAACCAAGAGCTTTCTTCGGTTAAAGAAATTAGGGCTAGCTAAGAGAGACTACCCAGAGGTTAGGAAAGTCAGTATCTGGCTTGATGACCACTTATGGAAACCAAATGGATACACCTCAATTACATCAATAGAGGATGGGAGCTAGTTTCCGAAGCTAAGATCAAACTTGATAAGAGGAACGGACAGCTCATAATCTACCTCATCTTTGTTAAGGAAATCGAGAGGTGCGAGCTTAGAGGTCACCTACCCGTAGATGTGAACGAGAACAATGTTACAATGCTCGTCGATAATATTGCCTACGCCTTTGAAACCGGTACAGAGAAGCTCGTTCTCGGTTACCATTATCGTAGAAAAGGAATTCAGAAGAAATACGATAAGCACTATGGTAAGAAGTCAAGAATTAAGAGGAAAGTTATGAGGAAGTTGAGGGAGAGGAAGAAGAAGCTTG
>JAPHEE010000064.1 GCA_029259545.1 Candidatus Alkanophaga volatiphilum | reverse complement strand
AACAAGGAAAACAAGAAAATAGACACTTACACACACCCACACAGAATAACACACACTTTTTATTATCCGTTATTGGGAAGCGTTACACAGAAATCTTTAAATAGGGGTGTGGCAATCTTAGCATTGATGCCCCCAAAAGCTACACCCCAAAGGGGAAGTAGGAAAGCCACACCCCAGAAGGGAGGTAGGTTTTTAGCATACTTAAACCTTTTCCTCTCGGTTCTGAGCGTTGGCTAACCTCTCGGTTGGGGGCGTCTTCTCTCCCTTGGGGTGTGGCTTAACCCACCCCTATGGAAAATCAACCACCTTGTCAAGTGCAGTTGATTTAGGGGTTGGGTCAAAGTTTGAAACCTTAATCCTATGGTGCGACGGCGGCGCCACCGAGCGGCATATTATTCTTGCTGGTAGTGGCGGATTCGTTGAAAGCCCTGAATCGTTTTGGGACTTCTACGGCGGAAGAAAACGACGGCGGGGACGGCTCAAATTCTCTATCTGGGACGTGGGCGTTGAATATCCAAAGAGAAAAACTACATGCTCATCCTACTACCTTGACGAAGTTTTGAAAGAGTTTGATGCTTTTATACCGCCCGCTAAAGGAGAGAAGGGGGACGGATGCGGCGAGAAAACGCTTGAATTTGTTTGCCCAAACCCAAAGTGTGATTACGCCCGAAGAGAGTTAGCTTACTGCAAGAAAGCCACATGCCCAAAATGCGGAACGTCGTGGATTAAAAAGGCTACCGCCCGCATAACCGCTAAGCTCGAAACGCTTAGACGCTATAAACAAAGCTTCACGAGAAAACACATACGCCTACATCATCTTGTTTTATCTCCGCCTATGTGGGAAGAGATTAAGGTTAAAGAGCGGAATCCTAAGGCTTTTGCTGACGCCCTGTTTAGGAAAGCCGTCAAAATCCTGAAACGGTGCGGAATCAAGGATTTTGTTATCATTTTCCACCCCTACCGCCTTGCTGACGCTGAGATTTGGGATTTGGAAGCTGAGGAAAGAGCGTGGAAAAACGCCCTGAAAAGCGACGATTGGCGGGATAAAGTCAAAATCTACCCGCATTTTCACGTTTTCGTCGCTGAGCATTTCATTAAAGGTGGAAAGGACGTTTATGATGAGTATGGATGGGTTCTAAAGAGAGTTACGGGGAGATTTGAAAGAGTTAGCATTTACGATTCGGAGGATTTGGCTAAACAGGTTTATTATTGCTTATCTCATGCTGGCTTGCTCGAAAATTGCGGATTCAGGGCTTATCGTTACTACGGGCGGATTAAAAACTTGAAAATCAAAGATGAAGTCAAAAAGGATGCTGTTGGCTGCGCTCATGTGGCTGAAGCACGAATTGGAATCTATGAAAGCCCTGAATGCGATTTTTACACCGTCTTTTACCCGTGGCTTGCTCTCATCTGTCCAAAATGCGGCTCTAAGCTTATCCCAAAGCCGCCCCCTGAGCAGGATAAGCATAATTACTTGGGGGGGAGAGGATGAAAAGGAGGAAAGGGATGAAGAGGGGGAAGTTAAAGGAGTGGGAAGCCCTTGTTAGTGCTGGGGAGATAGACCCATTGATTTGGATGGTGCATTTTGGGGGAAGGCGCCCTGATAAGTGCGGGTGTAAAAACTGTGCGGATTACAAGGCTGGGGTGTGCGAGGGGGGAAGGAATCCTTTTGAGTGTATGGTTGAGAAATCGAGAACAGAAATAGTTTTGGTGAGCGAAGAGGACGAAGAGGAGTTACTAATTTGCCCAAAATGCGGCGGGCGACTGCGGGAGGTTGAAAGGATGGACACCGCCCATGATTTTTACATGTATGAGCGTGAGGATGGGAAAATCGTTTGGAAGTGTCTTTATTGCGGTTTGGAGATTGAAGACTTTGACGAAATGTGGGAGCGGCAAGATGAGCCTTGTGAGCCGTGAGGGGTGCGGAATGGGGGCGATGAGCGGCGAGGAATGGGTAACATACGCAAAGAGGGCGGGGCGGCAGATGATAGAGGGGCTTGATGCTCTTGATTTGTCGGTTTATGCGGAGGAGTTGCGGCGGGCGGCGACGGGTAGGAAGGTGCGGCGGATTTTTAGAGAGTTGAAGCGGCGAGGGGTCTTAGATGAGGACGTTTACGGCTACATACGGAAGGATGCGGCGGTAATGAGGTATTACATACTTGCATACATCTACGACGAAGGTAAAGAAAAGCTGATTTTCTGACGCAAAAGGAATTATCACGGTTCTACATTTATATATACGGGTGCATAGGGGGCTTATCATTATCACGGTTCTAAACGGTGGGGGGGTAGGAATCTTAACTTAAGCTCAATATGGGGGTGTGTGTGTCGTTAAGAATCGTTAGGAATTATCACGGCTCTAAACGATAGAGAGATGGGGGGCTTAGGCGTAAGCATTTATCACGGTTCTGCATGTGTGTGGGTGGGGGTATAGCATACTAAACAGTTTTTAGCATACTACGGTTTGGAAAAGGGGCGGCGGATTCGCAAAGCTGTGTTGGGAAATCTTCACGGTTCTACATGACTAGAGAGGGGGTATTTACACGGTTCTAAATTATGTGTGTGCGGGGGTATAGGGTGCGATTCTTCACGGTTCTAAACACACGCGCATGGGGGTATTTACACGGTTCTACACGGAAGGTATAGGGGGTTTTAGGGGTATGAATTCTATTGAGCGGGTAACGAGTAACGAGTAACGAGTAACGTAACGGGTAACGAGTAACAAGTAACATAACGGATAACATGTAACATGATAACATGGATAACATGAACGATAACAAGGGCGGGAAACGTGATGAGATTCGGAAGCTGTTAGAGGAGGGGAAGACGGTAAGGGAAATCTGCAAAGCGTTAGGCGTCTCAGCAACGACGGTTTGCAGGGTGCGGAAGGAGTTAGGGCTAACGACAAGGACGGGAACGAGAAGGGCGGAGAGGAGAAAAGAGGAAAGGAAGGAGAGGGAAGACGAAAAAGAGGAGTTGAAGCGGAGAGTTAAGGAATTGGAAGAAGCGTTGAAGCGGAAGGAGAGAGAAAACGCTATACATTGGGAAGTTAGAGAGGAATTGGAATCATCACGGCTGTTCTGGCTGATTGTTAGCATTATAGAGCTGGGCGCTATTATCGGGCTGTGTGTGTGGCTGAGAGTTTGGACGTGGGTGTAAGTGTGAGAGGAAGAGTGGGAGAGTGAGAGAGTGGGACGAAAAGGAGGAAGGAAACCCGCACGGGTAAAGACGAAAGTGGCGAAACTGCGGGCGAAAGGGCTAAGCTACCGAGAAATAGGGCGCCAATTGGGAATAAGTCATTCTACGGCGTGGAAATATAGAAAACAAGGAGGGGGAAAACAACAAGGGAAACAAAGGAAAACAAGGAAAACAAGAAAATAGACACTTACACACACCCACACAGAATAACACACACTTTTTATTATCCGTTATTGGGAAGCGTTACACAGAAATCTTTAAATAGGGGTGTGGCAATCTTAGCATTGATGCCCCCAAAAGCCACACCCCAAGGGAGAGAAGACGCCCCCAACCGAGAGGTTAGCCAACGCTCAGAACCGAGAGGAAAAGGTTTAAGTATGCTAAAAACCTACCTCCCTTCTGGGGTGTGGCTTTCCTACTTCCCCTTTGGGGTGTAGCTTTTGGGGG
>JAPHEE010000063.1 GCA_029259545.1 Candidatus Alkanophaga volatiphilum | reverse complement strand
GTCCAGCGGTGCTGAAAGAAAAGTATGACTATGGTAGAGTTGAACTTTCTCTTTCAGGCGTTGAGACCACAAAGATAGTAGATGTGACGCCAGAGGCGGACTACGAGTATGATGGTGACTACTCTGCGACCGCATATTGGTATTGCTCAGATTTTGACGAACTGCCCGAGCACGTTATGAAAGTTCATGTGGAGAACGACCTTGACGAGGTTGAGGTGTGGTATGAATGCAACGTGGAAAAATACACGGGAACGAATGTTAGGATTCTCAACGTCACGACATCTCCAACCGTTCCGGTATCCATAAGTAGTGATACGTGGATTGACTCTGATGTTTACTTCGACTTAGATCCGGCGAACTACACGCTGATGCATGGATTTTTGGAAGGAACAGCACGCACCGAAACAGGAGAAGTTTTAAGCGGTGCGAGAGTCCTGATATCAGGAGCTGGCTATCACATCACCAAGGTAACGGACGAAAATGGAAGGTATCGCGTGATGCTTCCTCCATGGGCGTACAGTGTTTCAGCAGAGTATGGTTACGTGGCGTATGATGTCGAGTATGAATCCGAGCGCTATGACGTATTCGTTGGTCAAAATACAACGACGGAGCAGAATCTAACGCTTTACAAGGTTCCAACGGTGAGGATGAAGATTTCACCTATAGATGATGACCTGACGGATGGTAAGATCAGTTACTACATAACCGTGGAAAATACGGGGAGTAGGGTAGAGAGTATTTCCCTGTACGGAGATGACGACGTCTGGAACGGCACAGATTATATATGGGACGTGCTTGAGTGGACATTCTCAGAGAACTATTTTGATCTTGATCCCGAAGAGACGAGGGTGGTGAGGGTGGATGCGGAATTCGTAGGAACTGAGCCGTTGGGCTGGGGAAGATACGCATTTGAAATCTATTGTTACCCGGAAAGCAACGGAATACAGGGATACTATTACCTAAAAGACTTCTTTGAAGTTCACGGTGTGTTCGATGTTGCCGTTAATGCGCACAAGGATGTTTATGTGATAGGTGAGGTCATCCACCTCAAGATGAACATCACAAGCTACGGGGGACCGTATACCATAGATTTTGGGATCGACGTTAAATATTCGGGTGAGAGGTGGAACTACGGGAGGCTAACGGGATTGCGTTACCCAGCAGACTACACATGGACAGGGGAAATACCAATACCGATTCCCAAGAGCAGACTCGTGCCGCCGGGAGACTATGAGTTCATCGTATGGATAAGGGATTCCGCCACCGGACAGCCGCTCGGCGAGGGCTCCGACACTATAAGAATCGAACATGGGAGGGCGAGGGATTTAAGCAACCTCAGTAAATTTCTTTTCTCATCCTGTTCGCTGCTGCCAATCGGAAAATCATTTTCGTGACGCTCTACACCTCCACTCGCGGCTCCTGTGCCATATGAGGTCGTCTTGACACGAATTTATAAAGCCCGACGTGGGCTTCCCGCCTGCGGCTACGCCGAGCCGCGTTTGGCTCAAAACCACGGCTGAGCCTTTGAGTCTCATCAGCGGGGTGACCAGGGAAAGCGCTTTTTCGTCGCTGAGGACGCTGAGCATGACTTTTTCGTGATGCCTTAACGCCTTCCTTACCGGTCCAGGGAGCTCGTTTAACCTCTCCCCGAAAAGATACGGACGAAAAATTTCTCCAACTTTCTCTAACTCAACCTTTTTAACCCTCACAAGTTCTTTGTAAAGTTCCCTGAGCGTCGGTCTCAGCTCAGCATCTAGGAGATGCAAGCCGCAGCAGTTTGCGGTTTCGAGGTTGAGAAGTCCTTCCTTACAGAGTCCGAACCCTAACTTGTACTTGTCGCAAGCCTTCCTTAGCTCTTTAAGGATGTCGGGGGCTTCAGCTTTGATGAGGCGTCCTTCCAGTGAGTATTCCGACCAGCGTCGCCAGAACTTTTTGTAGAGCGCACGCTCGCCAGCTTCGATCCTTAGTAACTCCGTTGTTATTTGCTCAATTCCGGAGCTTTTGACGCTCTCGACGAACTCTTCTGCCGATGAGAACGAATAGTTTGGTATTAAGGGTTGTAGTCTCAGGACTTTCGGCGCTTCCAAGGAGCTCAACGCCTCTAACCTCTCTTCGGGAGGGGGCGCCAGCGGCTCGAGGTAGTTATAGCGTAATGAACTGATAGATACCTGAACTACAATAAGCCCATCCCTTGCCATAGAGTCTATCAACCCTTTCCAAGGCTCTCGTGCGATCCTGTCGGACTTCGTGCATAGAATTATGGGGACGTCGTGTTCCTTTGCAAGATTTAAGAGTTTAAAAGTTAGTTTGTAGCGTTCTTCGGCGTCTTGGAGCGGATCTGAGAGGGTTGCGAGCCGCATGGGAATTCTCAGGTCGAGCCTCTTAGCAAGCTTCAAAAAAGCTTTTAAAATGTCGAAATTTGGGGCGCCTCCTTTGCGATACCAACGGGCGTAGCAATATTTACAGGAGGTAAGAGCAAATGGAATAGGGCTCCAGCCTGAAGATAGAGTAGCAGAGCGCACTTATGACCCTGTTGGGGTTGATTGCAAATTCCATTATTTCACATTGAGGCTAAGTTGAATAGTAAGCCGACGCTGGTATGAGGGCGTGAAAGTTGGACCAGATCTAATTGTTTAAGGTGACGTAGATGAGGGAGTTCCCCCTGCTCGACCAGCCAAGAGTGCGGCGCCTCCTATTCTACCCGCGGCGGGATTTCAGCGCCGAGCCCGCCGTTCAGGGGGCGAGATGCGTTTCCGTGGAGGTGGAGACGGGCGTTAAGATCGTCTGTCGGTTTTACCCCGCCGGTAAAGAAAATCCATCCATCCTCTACTTCCACGGCAACGGCGAGACCGCTGGCGACTACGATTATATTGCGCCGGAGTACACGTCCAGAGGAATTAATTTCTTCGTCGCCGATTATAGGGGCTACGGGCTCAGCGACGGCGAGCCTTCCGTCTCGGCGATGATAAACGACGCACACCCAATTTTCGCGGCGTTTAAGGAGTTTCTGGAGAAAGAAGGCTATAAGTTTTCGCTTTTCGTCATGGGGCGCTCTTTAGGGAGCGCGCCGGCAATCGAGCTTGCCTCCTGCTATCAAGACGAGCTTCAGGGTCTCATAATAGAGAGCGGCTTTGCGAATTCGATCCGTCTCCTCTCGTACCTCGGGATTCTGAGCCTCGACCCTGCACTTGAGGCGGAGAGCGGCATTGGGAACGCGGTGAAAATAAGATCTGTCGTGCTGCCGACGCTCATCATTCATGCCGAGTTTGATACTCTCGTGCCGTTACAGGAGGGGAGGGAGCTTTTCGAAAACGCAGGCGCCGAGGAGAAGAAACTTTTCGTCGTGCCGAATGCAGATCACAACACCATAATGCTCGTCGGCGGCGCAAGGTATTTCGATGAGATAGCAAGCTTCGTTCGTGCTCATTCTCGGTGAGCGTTGCTTGTCAAATGAGGCGGTTCGACACGCAACATCAAACTGCTCATGCTACAGCTTGGTTAATTTTCGCTCCTCTTTTTGCTTCCTTCCCTGCATTGCGTGTGAAGTTTTGTATTATTATGTAGTCATCGGGGTGGCTTTTGGGGGAGGTCGTCCGGCACAGGACTTCAGCATCTCCGCTCGTACTCGGGTTTGAGGCATATACTGGGATGATATCTATGCAGCGTTGTACACCCTCAAGCACCGCATTGATTCACAGCGGGAATCGAGGATTGAGGAGAATTAAATAGAGGGAAAAATTTCTTCTTTACCTTCCATGACCTTTGGGGTCATCCCCGTCTTGCGGAGTATCGCCAGTCGGCGTGGTCTTCGCATATCAGCTCCGAGGATTCGGCGTCGAAGAGTGCGACGTACCACGATGCGTTGAACGGGAGTCGCCACGCCGGGAGCCGCCACCGCAGCGTGAACGTCCGCTCGTAGC
>JAPHEE010000062.1 GCA_029259545.1 Candidatus Alkanophaga volatiphilum | reverse complement strand
GATTTTCGATACCCCCTAACCTGCTTGTGCCTCCGCTTTTTCTCTCTCTTCGACAACGAGCGCTGCGCCGCCTTCAGACAGCACCTCGCTCTTAAATACTTCAACTCTCCTCAAAGGATAAATCTTTTTTGCGCTCTTATAGATATCAGAAGCAAGCTTTCCAAGGATGACCTCCTGCATGTACTTCGAGAATTCAAGTTTCTTCGCACGCTCATTTATGGTTTCTTCTGCTATCTTCCGTATTAGCTCAGCCTGCGAGCGTCTTGCACGTTTCAACGTAAAGCAAGAAGCTTTGATCCTGACGACATAGCCATCCTTCGTTGTTACGTTGACGTAGGTGTCCACCTTTGAGCTTCGACGCCTGACGAGACTCCGTAAGTAATCACGACTCACCGCATGTCCGACAAGCTTCGTGCGGGCTACGTTGTCGTTCACATCGCATATTTGCAGGATGAGCTTCAAATTCTGATTTTTTATGTCGTTCGTGAGATCGCTGAGCAGCATTTCGACCTTCCTGCCTATCAGCTTCTTAGGGTCGTCGGCGGGCGTCTCCCCTACTTTTATCTGCCCGAACATCTCTGGCGCCACGATCTCATACCATCGCTTCGCCTTCCACTTGTCCTTCCTGACCACCCTCTCACCTGACAAAATGAAAGCTATCCCTAATGGTTGTTGGATTTCATATTTAAAGTTTTGGATACGCCCAGAAGGCTCATGGTTGCACGAACGCAGTATCATCCGACCAGATGTTAGATTAGGGAGTGATCGCAGCTGCTCCCGCCTTTCGGGGATGGAGTTCGGTGGGCTAAGGTATGGAGATATGTAGAAACGAAAAGCGAGATAATTGAGCATCTTTTCAGGCTGCGGGAACTTCAAAAGAAGACAGGGGGCTTCACCGCTTTCATCCCTCGGACATTCCAGCCGAAGAACACAGCACTGCAAAGCATCGTGAGCGAGCCTGCTTCTCCGGTCTCGTATTTGAGGGTGCTTGCGATTTCAAGGATTGTTCTGCACAATTTCAGGAATATTCAAGCCTCTTGGCTCACGCAGGGTTTTGATGTCGCAAAGCTCGCTCTGTTCTTCGGCGCAAACGACTTCGGCGGGACTGTTCTTGAGGAGAATGTCGTCACCGCTGCTGGAAAATCATTCAAACCCGCATCTGTTGAGGAGATTGTGAGTGCTGTCCGCTCCATAGGAAGACCTGTTGCTCAGCGAAACACGCTATATCATATACTTAAAATGTTCTGAACATTGCAAATGAAGGCATCAAGCATTCTATGTAAGAGAAAGTGAAATCTTGCACAATTTCCCTCACGAAATTCTTTCTCATTGTCACCATAATCCAGTCGTCAACGCTTTCAGGATATGTGAATTGCTTTGCGAAATTTGGCTGAGCGAACCGCACTGAGGGGAAATGCGAAGCACCGCAGAGTGCTTAAATCTAACTTTACATTCTTCTTTATCTTGAAAGTAAAAGAGCAGGGAATTTTATTCTCTCCCTTTTTCTGAGAACCAGCCCTCTCTTCTCATCACTTCCATTGAAATCCTGTTACTCGGACCATCTCCTCTGGCTACGAAAACTCCGACATTCTCACCAACCGCTTCTGAAATCTCCGCCACATCTCTATGTGTAAATCCCGGACAGAGAAGAATTGAGTGAATGCCCTCCTCCTTGACAACCTTTTTGCATACTTCAATTGCTTGCTCCTGATTTTTCACTACTATTACAAAGAGCTTATAGTACTTGGGCGTTTCAATAACACATCTATGCTTCTCTGCCTCTGCATCAGGAGCATGGGCGAGGAACAGTGCTTTAAATGCCATACTTATCACCTCCTATTGCGATTTTTTATGAAAAGGCTTGGGCATTTCACTTAACGTTCCGCGGACATACGAAGTTCGGCTCTGCCGAATTTTGGCGTAGGTGCGAAGCACCGCAGCCGTATGTCCGCTGTTAGGCGACGTGCTCATATCTAGTTTTCTTTCAAGCTCCATATTTTACAAGCCTCCTCTGCTAATTGTTTTGATCTTTTATCTATTTTCTTAAATGTCCATTCATCATGATTAGAAAGCTCCTTAGTTATTTGAAACTCACTTTTTCTATAATCTTCTTTCTTTTCACTAAATAGTCTGTTTGACATACTGATATTCCATTCACCTTTTATAATGGTCAAATTCCCTATTCTGTTAAGATTTTCTCTATGAAGAGCCCTTATTTCTTCTTCAGTTTTAGAAGTTTTTCTTTTTAAATATTCTATCCATTCATCGCTCAATGTTTGTGGCATCACATGTTCCGTTTGAATCTCCCTTATATTAAGAGCAGTTTCACCCGTTGGTTTTGACAACTTCCACAGAATGTATTTTGTTCTAGTTTCATTTGGCTTAAAGGCTCTTTGACTAAAGTTTCTTCTAAAAATCTCGTCATCTGCATTATTTTTTATTTCCTGTAATAATTTGTTTTTTATGATTTCCTTGAATTCTTGAGGTTGTTTGTCTTTTAACTCAATGCAAATATCGTTATAGATTTTATCTAATCTGGATGTTGATTGTCCACAGACACCCCATCTTATGTGGAAAGATTCTATCATTTCCATTATCTCTAATACATCCTCTTTAGAAATCTTTTTGTTTCCTAAGTGAGGCATGATTTTCAAAAGCAAAGTAAAGCTTGGAGCAACTTCTACTAAATGCAATTCCTCTAGTTTTTTATTAATTTTATCTTGTGAGAAACTACATTCAAAGATTTTCTTGTAAACGATTGCATTATCATTTAAATCTTTTACAAAATCATAAATCTTCTCAGGGTTTTTATTTTCTAATTTTTTTCTTACTTCTTCATAGAGTCGCGATTCTGAAATTCTCCCCTTGTAATTGGACAACATATATCTCCTTATAAATTTCACAGGCTCCTTATCCCTGACTTTCTCATACATCTCATTCCATTGACTTATAGTATCATTGAATATTTCTTCTTTTGATGAGACTTTCATTAATAGGAAATTTTTTATCAAATCCGCTGCGGATAATTCTAATCCTCGGTCATTTAATGTTTCAAATAATCTAAAAGCGTTAAAATGATTAGAAGCATTAATGTGGATAATAGAAACATTATTTAACAAAATTTGCCACATTTTTTCATTATTTGTTTTGTTCTTGAAATATTTATAGCATTCGAATATTAGGTGATTATAGTCTTTTGATTTTCCTTCTAAAACTCGCCGAAAAGCATCATTATCCAACTGCCCAAGTTGAAGTTTAGGTATTTTTCTCTGTCTACCGCTTTCCAATTCTCTAGCAAAAAGGAAAGTTTCCGTTAAATAATTCGCCAACTCGTTGTTTCCATTTTCTTTAGCAATATCTCTTATGGCTGAAAGCCAAATCAGAATTGTTGCTAACCTCTGTTGCCCATCTACTACCTGAAAATAATTTACTCCAAACCTATGCTCACTCTCAGGCACCACTACAATAGAGCCAAGAAAGTGCACGTCATTAGGTCTTAGGCTGTTTAAATCTTCAAATAGGTCTTCCCACTGATCTCTACTCCATGCATAAGGTCTTTGATAAAGAGGTACTTTGTAAGCCTCTTGCGCGTTGGAGAGCAGTAGCTGTAATTTAACTTCTGTAGCTTCTATACCTTTTTCTATAAATGCCATATTGTCCCCTCCTCCTTTATTTTATAAAGCATGTCGCCTAACGGTATGCAGATATGCAAAGCACTGAGCGAAGCGGAGGGTTTTGGTGAGCGCCTGCAAACCGCATACCTGCTGTTATAAACCTTTGCCATGAGTATTTCCATCATAGGCATCTCAGGAGAAGCGGGATTTGGTATGAGCTTTCTTGTCTTAGGTTCAACTATGAGGTCTAATAGTTCTAACAGCACCCGTCCTATGAGAGGTTGTGAGCCCCTCTCTTCTACTAAGACATCAAGATTAGCCGAGCGTCCCTTCAGCTCAATATTTACTACACCATAAATAGGTCTCGTCTCCACCTTATTGTTCGCATATCTCACCTTCACTTCTCGCATCTTCCTTAATCCAAGCTTCTCTACTATATCCCTAGGTAATACTACCATCGTTGCACCTGTATCAATAACCGCCTCCACTTCTAACGACTTCTCTGGTTCAAACAGGCTTGTGAGTTTTACCTTCTCTACTACCTTCCCCATCC
>JAPHEE010000061.1 GCA_029259545.1 Candidatus Alkanophaga volatiphilum | reverse complement strand
ATTCGCTCGGCGCAATCTCTCATCAAAACCCTGAGGTGGACAAGATGTTTGAAAAAGTGAAGGAGGTAATAGAAACGCAGATAAAGCCGGCACTGGCGATGGAGGGCGGCTTCATAGAGCTTGTGTCGGTGGAGGACGGCGTTGTCAAGGTGAGGCTCGGCGGCGCCTGCGCAGGCTGCCCGTTCAGCCAGATGACGCTCGTAAACTTCGTAGAAGCGACGCTCAAGAAGGCTGTGCCCGAAGTGAAGAGAGTGGAAGCTGTCCAAGACTTTAGGGACGTATTTGGCGCGAGGAGGTTTTAGGTGGGTATGAGGTGCGAGGTCTGCGGGGCGGAGCTTAAGGAAGAAGAGGTAAGAAGGCGGGGCGACAGAATTCTGTGCGAGGATTGCTACGCTGAAGAGGAGCTGGAATTCGGGCAGAGGTTCTGCATGTAAGCGAGGCGGTGGAAAGGAGCGGCGCCGCCTCCGATCTTCTTTTCTCATCAGGAGGTGATGTTATGAAAGTTGGTGTAATTTCGGATACGCATGACAATCTTGATGCGATAAAAAAGGCTGTGAAACTCTTTAATGACGAGGGCGTGGCTTTAGTCTTGCATGCTGGAGATTTCGTGGCGCCCTTCACCGCAAAGCCGCTTGGCGAGCTCGATGCAAAACTCATCGGCATCTTCGGAAACAACGACGGCGATAAACTCCTTTTGAAAGAGCGATTCGAAGGTAATGGCGTTGGAGAGCTGCATGAAGACCCTTACGCGCTGACATTGGAAGGGAAGAGCATCATCATCACACACAGACCTCAAATAGTAAACGCACTTGCGAAGGCATACGACGTCGTCATATATGGGCACACTCACCAGCCGGAAATTAAGAAAGAGGCGGGACATCTCATACTGAACCCGGGAGAATGCGGCGGCTGGCTCTCTGGACGGCGGACCGTCGCACTCCTCGATGTCGAAAGGCTGGAGGCTGAGCTGAGGGAGCTTTGACACGATCAGCTTAAGTATAGCGGTGAGACCTTCCTGAAATGGCAGCGACACCGAGAAAGAGTAAAGTACGAATTATACTCACGAGACATGCAGTGGAGCGGCTTCTTGAGCGAAAACCGAGAGAGTATCGGAAAGTGTCGGGAGAAATTATCGCTAACATCATCGAAAACGTCATACGCTCCGGCAAATGTCTGGAAAGAGGCAATGAAGACGTGGAAAAGGCGGAGGGGTTGGGCGCTGCTGGCGGTGAGAGAGCGGACGTTCGTTTTTCAACGAAGAACTACACGGTTTGTTGCAGGAAGACGGATGACAAGTTGATCGTTACCACGGTAATCAATACGGAAGAAATGAGCGATGCCTACAAAAGGGCGTTGAGATACGCTAAGGAGTCGCCTTTCGATGATGTCATTGTGATGAATCCGCCACGGCAAATAGAAAAATGGGTGCGAGCCTACCAGAGGAAATCTGCGGAACGCCGTAATGCGGATTGACCGAATTGGGAAGGCTGGCGGGAGGAGAGGGAGTTCATAAAATTGCAGGGACGGGTTCAATTCAACTCAACTCATCACGTATCGTTGCAAACATTGGCACTCTCTTCTCGCTTGCGACGGGCGGCGACGCCCGCACGACTCGACCCAAGAGGCGTGCGAGGGGCGTGGCAAGCTCCGCCTAACGCACACGGCAGACGCCCGGCGGCGTGCGGACGCCACGCCGGCACGCCTACCTCGCCGTCGCTCGGAGCGGAAAGATTCAATCTTGCTGTCCTCGCTCTCTCTCCCTCATCCTAAGCTCCTTGATGGCGGCGGCGACGTCCTCAAGCCCGCACTGCATCAGGGTCTCCTCCTTGGGAATGCCGTCCTCATCCCAGCCCCGCAGCTCGTAATAAAGGCTCAGCGCCTCCTCGTAGGTCCGCCTGTCGAGTTTTGCGCCGTCGTGCGGACCGCCTCGCAGCGGCTCCTCAAAGACACGCTCCGGCGGGTAGTCATCACGGCGACGCACGCCCAGCAGCACGCTTATGCTTCTTGTTAGATTGTAAACCATCTTAGAGCGCTCTAAAAGCTCCTCTATGGAGGTTTCGACGCCGGTCGCCGCCGTGTAAGCCTCGGCATAGAGGCGTTCGTCCATGCCGAGTTCGATCCAAGGAAGGCGGCAGACGCCAAGCATGTCGAAAAGCGGGCGAACCGTCTGATGATAAATGACGAGGCGAACCTTCTCTTCAATGCCCCAGTCGGCGCCGACCTCCAGCTCCTTGGCGATCGGCCATGCTCTGTTGTGGTGTGCTCCGATGTCGCACGTCGCATAAGCAAGAGCCATGCAGAGCGAGACGTGGGCGTCGTAGCCCGTCTGCTCCAAAAACTTCACGTGCGAGATCAAACGTCGCATCTCATCCCACTTCCGAATCACGCCGTAGGCGCCCTCTGCGAGGACGTCGCCGACGCCTTCACGCCTCGCTATCTTCTCCAAGAGCTCTAAAATGCGATCGCAGTCGCCCCAATGCAACTCAAAGCCCAAATCTTCCTTCCTCACGATGCCTTCCTCGTAAGCCTCCATGAGTGCTCCTATCAGGTTCCCGGCGGTTATCGTGTCTATGCCAAGGTCGTCGCATAGATAATTAGCCCGGATGATGCAAGAAAAGTCGTCAACGCCGAGATTCGGGCCGAACATGCACGCAGTCTCGTATTCAGGTCCCTCGACAACCGTCCCCGCATACTTCCCCTCCTTCACGAGGCAGATGTTCCCGCAGCACATCGAACATGCGAAGCAGGCAGAGTCCCCTATCTTATATCTGCGCTCCATGATCTCGCCGTTGATATCATCCGCCCGCTCGAAGACGCCGTGGCGATAGTTGTACGTGGGAAGAACGCCCATCGTGTTGATGTAATCGACGACGGACATCAGCCCCTGACGTTGCCAGAGGTCGAAAAGGAAGTGCCGCCGCAAATACTCATAACCTCTGTTGCTGACTTCGATGAGAGCATCCAAGTCATGAACCGGGATGTCTTGGGAGCCTTGGACCGCGATCGCCTTCAGCCTTTTAGCACCCATCACGGCACCCATGCCGGTGCGTCCTGCGTTACGCCCCCACTCCGTGGTGACGCACGCAAAACGCACGAGATTCTCGCCGGCGGGTCCGATGCACATGACGCGTACGCTCTCGTCACCTATCTCCTCCTTTATGCCTCTTTCGGTCTCCACGCAGCCCCTGCCCGCATACGCCGACGCATCCCTTATCTCGACAACGCCATCGTTTATGTAAATATATTTCAAGGAGCGAGCCGCGCCCCTTATGACAATAGCATCATAGCCCGCCTGCTTCAGCTCGACGCCGAACATCCCACCGAAGTTCGAATCCGCATAAATCCCAGTCGCCGGGGATATCGAGACGAGCGAAGTTTTGCCTGCCGCCGGGAAGTAAAGACCGGTTAGCGGTCCCGTGGCGATTATCAGCACGTTCTCCGGACTTAAAGCAACGTCCATGAATCTAAAACGATCAAGCGTACGTATTTTATCGGAAAGGAGGTCGTAAAGCATCCTAGCACCCCAACCCCGCCCCCCTACGTACTTCACGGCAAAATCCTCTCTGACAACTCTCTCCTTTATCATTTCGGTACTCAAGTCTACTTCCAGAATTCTCCCAACATAGCCGCCTTTTATTTTCATCTCCACTGATTTATTCCTCAAACTATAAAATAGGCTGATGCATGAGAAGGTTAAAAAGCTTTACGAGCTTTTGAGGGCAGAATACGGGCATAAGAAACGTCCGAAAGCCGATGCGCTCGAAGTGCTGATCAAGACGATACTCTCCCAAAATACCAACTATAAGAACTACGCCCGCGCGTACGAGAATTTACGTAAGCGATTTCCGACATGGGAAGCCCTGCTGGCAGCAGAGGAGCGAGAAATAGCCGACGCCATAAGAGTGGGCGGGCTGGCGGAGCTGAAGGCGAGGCGGATAAAGAATGCCCTTCAGAGAATAAAAGAAGCTGCAGGTGAACTCGATCTCGACTTTTTAAAAGACTTGGATGTGAATGAGGCGAAGAAATTTCTCATGAGCTTGGAGGGCGTGGGGCCGAAGACTGCGGCGTGCGTGCTCTGCTTCTCCCTCGGCAAGCCGGTTTTCCCAGTGGACACGCATATTTTCAGAATTTGCAGGAGGTTGGGGCTGATAAAAGACGCAAAGCGGGATGAAAAGAGTGTTGAGGCGTTATCGAAGATCTTTGAGGACTCCGCATGTATGGATGACGACGCTTCAAGCACGCTATACGCGCTGCACGTGAACTTAATAGAACACGGGCGACGGATCTGCACGGCAAGGAATCCTAAGTGCGATGCGTGCGTGCTGCGGGCTTTGTGCGAGTTTAGGGGGCGTGGTTAGAAAGGGAGGAAAAACAGACGGCGTATGAGACTTAAGGTTAAAGCCGAGGATAAGGTCCCTTTGAAGCTTTTTGGCATCGCTATTTAATGCTCAAAACTTTCAGCCTACGAGAGCATTCTACGTCTTTTTCTTTCTGTTGCTTGCAAGACCCTTGCGAGCGAGGGGATACAGGGGAGGTGGGG
>JAPHEE010000060.1 GCA_029259545.1 Candidatus Alkanophaga volatiphilum | reverse complement strand
CTTAATGGCTTTGACCGAGGAGGCTGCGAAAATTTCAGGAATTCCCTAATGGAGGCTTACAGGGAAGGGGGAGAAAAGGAGCTCAAGCTGATATGCGAGGATGCGATGTCGGCAATGGAGAAGACCGGAGCCTTGAAGGACGTCGTGCGTGAGCTGAAATCGGGTAAAAGCGAGAAGGCATGCGTCGAAGTCCGTGCATTCCTGCCGGAGGACGTGGGCTTCTTACTCGAGGTCTCAGGCTCGTTTGTGGCGGAAGTGGGAGAGAAGGGCGTAAGACCTGAGCCTCCGACCGTGAGCGCCCACAGGCTCGTTGCCCTGAACGAGACGGAATTTTACGACGTTGCACTTGCGACGTGGTGGAGGAGATGACAAAGCGGAAGGAAGGGCAGTTTTACATAATTTCGGCGGTCGTCATGTGTCTAATATTGCTTTTAATATCCCACTTCGTTTATCAAGCCCTGCTAGCACAGACACGCACGAGGATTTCGCTGAAATATGAAATCGACAACCTTCGCACCTTCTTCGAGGACGTAGTCTCATACGCAGTGGCGAACGCCTCCGCCTCCGAGCCGCCCTCAAACGTCGTAAGAAGCTTGGAGAATGCGATAGAGTTTGCGAGGGGCAAGCTTCTTGAAAGAGGCGTGCAAGCGAGTTTCGAGTGGGGCGTCGTGGCGATGCGTGTGGGCGTCGAGGTGAAAATAATACGTATGAACGTCTCAGCTTATGTTTCAGCAGGCAGGATTGAAGAAGTCACGGTGAACGTAACGAATGAAGGCTATGGGGGCAAGTTTTATGGGATTTTGGAAGTTTTTAACGGCAGCTGGCAGGTCAATTCAACGGAAGTTCCCGAGAACTGCACAAGTAGCCTAAATTTCACAAACCTCAATACAACCGAGGTTTATGTTGTTCTGAAGTGCGGGCACTCGCCTTCGAACTACACGATGCTGAACCTCACCGTAAATGCAACGAGCACGACAAACGACGGCGCCGTAATCATGATGGTGATAAATGGGGCGTTGCTTGACACGAAGGAGCTTGATGGCATCCTTAGCATAAGCTTCTGCAATGTGTCCGTGGCGCCGCAACCCAAAACTTTTGTGCTGGTTAATGGGACGGGCTATCCCGACAACGCAAGAAAGACGAACATCTCATTGCCTGTTGGCGGTGGGAAGGAAAAGAGCTTTGCAAACGTCGTAAACGAGAGCTTTGGAGCAGCCGAACCCATCGTCTGGATAATAAACGTGACCGCAATGGGAAACTGCAGCGCCATCGTCAGATACAAGCGTTCATCGGCGGTGAAAGAAGTGAGCATTGAGCTTGAGACGCCAACGACTGTAAAAACGAGGGGTATGAGCGCAATGGCGAGCGTGAACATGAGCTTGCAGTCCGAGGATTACGTGGCGAGCATCCCGATAAGGATTGAAAAATCGGTCAAGTATTAGCGTGAGCTTCCGTCCTTTCCCCTACCCGGTTGCTGATGTATAACGTTTTGCGGAGATACGAAGTTCGGCTTTGCCGAATTTGGGCGTAGGTGCGAAGCACCGTAGCCGTATGTCCGCTGTTAGGCGATGTTGCTCATATCTAGTTTTCTTTCAAGCTCCATATTTTACAAGCTTCCTCTGCTAATTGTTTTGATCTTTCATCTATTTTCTTAAATGTCCACTCATCATGGTCAGAGAGCCCCCTGGTTATTTGAAACTCACTTTTTCTATAATCTTCTCTTTTTTCACTAAATACTCTATTTGACATACTGACATTCCATTCACCTTTTATGATGGTTAAATTCCCTATTCTGTTAAGATTTTCTCTATGAAGAGCCCTTATTTCTTCTTCAGTTTTAGAAGTTTTCTTTTTTAAATATTCTATCCATTCATTGCTCAATGTTTGTGGCATCACATGTTCCGTTTGAATCTCCCTTATATTAAGAGCAGTTTCACCAGTTGGTTTTGACAACTTCCACAGAATGTATTTTGTTCTAGTTTCATTTGGCTTAAAATCTCTTTGACTGAAGTTTCTTTTAAAAATCTCATCATCTGCATTATTTTTTATTTCTTGTAATAACTTGTCTTTTATGATTATTTTAAATTCTTGAGGTTGTTTATTTTTTAATTCCATACAAATATCGTTATAAATTTGATCTAATCTGGATGTTGATTGTCTACAAACACCCCATCTTATGTGGAAAGATTCTATCATTTCCATTATCTCTAATATATCTTCTTTAGAAATCTTTTTGTTTTCTAAGTGAGGCATGATTTTCAAAAGCAAAGTAAAGCTTGGAGCAACTTCTACTAAATGCAATTCCCGTAGTTTTTTATTAATTTTATCTTGTGAGAAACTACATTCAAAGATTTTCTTGTAAACGATCGCATTATTATTCAAATCTTTTACAAAATCATGAATCTTCTTAGGATTTTTATTTTCCAATTTTTTTCTTACTTCTTCATAGAGTCGCGATTCTGAAATTTTCCCCTTGTAATTGGACAACATATATCTCCTTATAAATTTCACAGGCTCCTTATCCCTGACTTTCTCATACATCTCATTCCATTGACTTATAGTATCATTGAATATTTCTTCTTTTGATGAGACTTTCATTAATAGGAAATTTTTTATCAAATCCGCTGCGGATAATTCTAATCCTCGGTCATTTAATGTTTCAAATAATCTAAAAGCGTTAAAATGATTAGAAGCATTAATGTGGATAATAGAAACATTATTTAACAAAATTTGCCACATTTTTTCATTATTTGTTTTGTTCTTGAAATATTTATAGCATTCGAATATTAGGTGATTATAGTCTTTTGATTTTCCTTCTAAAACTCGCTGAAAAGCATCATTATCCAATTGCCCAAGTTGAAGTTTAGGTATTTTTCTCTGTCTACCGCTTTCCAATTCTCTAGCAAAAAGGAAAGTTTCCGTTAAATAAGCCGCCAACTCGTTGTTTCCATTTTCTTTAGCAATATCTCTTATGGCTGAAAGCCAAATCAGGATTGTTGCTAACCTCTGTTGCCCATCTACTACCTGAAAATAATTTACTCCTAGCCTATGCTCACTCTCAGGCACCACTACAATAGAGCCAAGAAAGTGCACATCATTAGGTTTTAGGCTGTTTAAATCTTCAAATAGATCTTCCCACTGATCTCTGCTCCATGCATAAGGTCTTTGATAAAGAGGTACTTTGTAAGCCTCTTGCGCGTTGGAGAGTAGTGCCTGTAATTTAACTTCTTTAGCTTCTATAAATGCCATATTGTCCTCACCTCCTTTATTTTATAAAGCATGTCGCCTAACGGTATGTAGGTATGCAAAGCACTGAGCGAAGCGAACAGCATACCCGCCTGTTAGACGAAGTGTTTCATGCGAGCAAAATCTTTTCTGCCTCTTCCCTGTAAGCCTCCATTAGGGAATTCCTGAAATTTTCGCAGCCTCCTCGGTCAAAGCCATTAAGTCGCTGCGAGATATCGTTGAAATTTTGAAGTTTCTGCTGCCTGCCATTAATTGCTGCTACTCATGACGTCAATATCTCCTCGAACAACTCCGCCTCGATTTCATGCATCATTGGTATCCCGGTGACTTCGGATGCGAGCCTGCTCAATGCCGCAATATCACTTCTATCTATCAAATCCAGCTTGAACTTGCGGACGCCAGCGAGCAACTGCTTTAAGCCGAGTCCTATCCTCTCGCTAAGATATGTGTAAACACCAACCGCAGACCATGGTATTTCCTTACCTACCTTACTCCCATATTCATTTTTCAGCTCATCAGCGACGATAAAAAATCTCTCCGGGCTGGTGCCATATTTATCTGCGAAATCTCTCGGTAATCTGCCCTTTTCTGCGAGTTCCGTGAAATAGAGAGACTTCATCGCTGCCGTCAACGGCGACCTTCCCATTGTGATAGATTTCACGAAGGGTCCTTTGCCATTGTTTCCATCGAAATTGCTAAGCGCTATCGCCTTAAATATCTGCGTCTCGTTGATGAACCCGCCAGCCATGCTTATATCAGGCACGTATTTCCCCGCTCGCTCCAATATCCTTGCACACTTCAATACCTGCGCTTCTAAATATACGGTAGGCGTGCTCATCTCGTTCATCATCGGCACTGGACTCATACCTGTGCCGCCACCAGCGCCATCGAACGTTATATAATCCACTTTGGCTTCAGATGCCACTTTCATCGTCCATGCAACGTCCACAGGACGATAAGCCCCTGTTTTTATCGTTACGCATTTTGCTCCTATGCTACGAAGCCATTCAACATCTTCTACAAAACTGCGTTCCTCCGGGAATCCCACACGGCTGTGCCGCTCGAACGTCTTGAACAAGCCATCTTTGAACGCCTCTTGAACCACAGGGTCTTCAGGGTCTGGCAGCACAATATATCCTCTCTTCTTCAGTTCCAACGCCCTTTCAAGCGAAGATACTCTTATTTCGCCACCTATTGCCTTTGCTCCCTGCCCCCATTTCCTCTCTATTATATTCACTTCCAACTTGGACACCACATACTCATCCACACCGAACCTCTGGTCTTCTACATTTGTTTGCACCGCCACATCTCCGTATTTGCCGTCCCAGTATTCCTTGAAAAGTCTCACCCTCCGTTCCATCTCAGGCGATTTCGTCACTTTTCCGTTCGTGAATACCGATTCTTTGTCAACACCGCAAACGTTCTCCCCGATAATTATTATTACTCCTGAGAGCGCAGCACCGATAGCAAGAGCATCCCAGTTGTTTCTTGCAACATCCGTAGACCCGAATGCGCCAGTTGCCAGCGGTATTTTCAACGGAATGCCCCCTATCTTCGATTCTATATCCACGTTATGGAACAAAGCGACATCCGGCTCTGGCTCGATGCCTTCTGCGCCTCGCAACCGCGAAAGGATGTTGAAGTCGGACCAATCGAGTCCATAATTCTTGTTCGACGCCGCAGTGCTCCATCCAAACTGCTCTGGCTCCGGATACAATACCTCTCGTCCCCTGAACGCACTCTTCCCGATTTCGCAGAGCACCGTGCACTCCTTCACGCATATCGGACACATCCCGCTCAG
>JAPHEE010000059.1 GCA_029259545.1 Candidatus Alkanophaga volatiphilum | reverse complement strand
CGCTGATGTCCACCATTCCCAGTCTCATCTCAACACCCTGCTACGGCGGCCACACTCCGTAATATATCTCAAGAGCGAGGACGACGGCGCCTATCAGAACCCCCATGAGGACTATCGTCTTCGGCGACACTTTTATTGCGGACTCCTCGACGTCGAAATACCTCATCAGACCGGCGGACGACACGAGCCCCGCCCGCTCGCCCCTGCCCCTCCTCGCCCTCTTGCTCTTACCCTTGACAGCCCTCTTCGCAGCCATCGCCCTCTTTTTCCTTTTCAGTTAGATAAATTTTTTGGCATTCAATTCGACTTAACCGAGTACTCAATCTTTTTCCTCTCAAACTCTCCCGGAGCCATTCTGTGAAGTAAATCGGCTATCTTTTGCCTTAATTCTATCACAAAATCCATTATCATCTTCAAATCTTCCTTGTCGAATTGTTTGTTCGGGAATAGTATCTTTGTCAAGCCGGAAGCAAGCCTGTACACACTAATTTCATCCCTAATTGTAACGTTACTCAGTTCGACCATCGAACGAATTAATGGTGTGAGATCCATCTTTCTCAATTCGTGCAAAATTTCGGAAAAGTAATCAACGGAAAATCCGTAGTTTTTTGAAAGATGGATCTCACTTTTCTTAATTTTAGGTATTTCCCATCCTGGGATTACACCATGAATTCTATCAAGAAAAGCTGTATCGTTTCTCATGAATTCTGGTAAAGCATAATTAATATCTTCGGCGGGAACGTATCCAGAAACTTCTATATTACCCATGAAAACCAAAGAGCACAAAGAGGTTGCCTTTTTAGGACCTCTCTCAAAATGACCGTCAACCATATAATCCTTGAGTTTGCCCATCATTTCTTCTGGGCGGGGGAATCTTACCTTTGCGACTTCGTCGAAAACGATGCAATCTTTTAGTCCTATCTCTCCTATAGCCTTCCTCGCTATGTTGTAAAACAATTGAGCGGGAGTCACAACACCACCGGAAATTATCCTTGTATAAAATGAAATGTTCCTGTAGAAGTAAGTTTTTCCTGTAGCTCTGGGTCCGAATTCCATCAAATTTACATTGTTCTCTACCAAAGGAATGAACCTGCTTATCAGGATGAGCTTCTGCTTCTGTGTATATACCTCTGGATTCAAGCCAATGGTATTTATCAAAACGTTCATCCACTCTTCAAGCGTGAAGTACTCTCTCTTTTCTGCGAGTTCCTTCAAATCTACATTAGCAACATGGAATGGCTCAAACCTCTCAACAATTACGGGTAGAGTTATTGGTTTTCCTTTACTATCAACGATAGGGTCGCAGTATCTCAACCCTGCTAATCCCCATATTCCAGTTGAAAGCAATTGCTCATTCTTCTCAACAACTTCATCGGAAATCATCACATTCCTTAAATTCAAACTTGGGATTACCGCCTTTCTTATCTCATGCTTTTCATCAACTTCTACCTTTATTTCATCAATAATCTTATGAGGCAATTTTTTGATTATGATTTTATCCAAAATTCTGTCTTTATCCTTTGGCTCCGGATAGAGAGTGTTTACAATTTCAATAACTTTCATGAGCTTCTCATTAAAAACTACAGGGTCGCTCTCTTCAGAAATCTTTGTTAATAAATGCTCGGCAACAAACTTCGGAACTCTCTTGATGTCTTGTCTATTGGAAAGCCCTTTATTCACCACATAACCTTCAAAATGATACCTTAGCTTCGCATCAAGCTCCTCTTGGCTTGTCATTGTGATTCACCTATTTTTTAATTACATTTTTACACCATTTCCAAAATCTTCTTCCTGGTTTAAGGGTAATTTCAATAAAAGTTAGTAACGAAAATGACAATAATCCTATAGAAAGTTCAACCATGAAAAAACTGTTTTGGATTTTAGTTAGCTGGTTCGAGACATTTAAGAAATAATTATGAATTTCCGTGACATATTTTCTTTCTTCGTAATAGTTGATTTCTTTCTTTAGAATTTCGTTTTCTTTTCTTGTTTTATTAAGTTCAGCTGTTAAGTTGACAATTAATTTGTCTTTCTCACTCAAACTTTTATTCAACGAAGATAGCAGAGAGTTCAGTTTTATTATTTCAGAATCTTTTTTCTCTAATTGATCTTTCAATTGCTTGATTTCAGATTTGAGATTGTTTATTTCATTAATGTATTTTTCACATCCAATGTTTTGAATTTGGGACATCACAAACAAAATTAGAACTACAGCGAGTACAAGAATTAATATAAATGCAATTACACCCTCTATGTCAAAATCCATTTGCCCTTTCATTTCACCCACCCAAAAGCTTTTCCAACTCATCATCCAACAAACTGCTCTTAGCTTTTTTAACCCTCTTCCTTTGCTTAACAAAAAGCTTCCTTAATTCTTTAAATTTCACATTCTGCGAGGAAAAGATTATTTCTAACTCATATTCTCCACCTTTCAGCTTCGGAACTCTGAATTTTAAAGAAACCAAATCATTTGGCTTAACCTCTTTTATTGTCTCGGCTAAAAGCGATTTTGATTTTAGTTTAACCTCTAATTTGACATCTTTTAACGGTTTATCGGTGTTATTTTGAACGGAAACCGTAAGTTCCTGTTGTTTATTTTCTTCTATTAACAAAGGATTTACATTTATTTCAATATCCTCCCTAGGCAAAACTATTTGTTGTTCTTCTTCACTCTCTTCCTCTTCTTCTGGGATCTCGCCCTCTTTCAGAATCATTAAGCACTTTCTAATTTCCTTTAACTCCTCATCTGTTATTTCATAAAGTTTGGCAACAGTTTTATCAATCTCTTCCTCAATTTTCTTCAAATCCTCTTTTAAATCCTCTCTGTTTTCTTCATAGATTTTCTTCGCTATTTCATGGGCTTTTTGTGAAAGTTGAGAAAGTTTTTGGTGAAGTGGGTTTTTGGGGTTGAATTTTGGGATATTAACATAGTTCAATATATCGGTGGATATATGTGTTTCAATTGTATAGGATGCTATTATGAACATAGAAATCGTCGAATTAAGAATACCGCTAATAAAGTAAGCCTCAGCTTTACTATTAATAGGTATAAACACAAGTGAATGGTCTGGTATGACTACTTTTTCGCCAAGATTTTCGTCTACGCATAATGTAAGAACTGCACTTGAAAATTCCGCCTTACCAGAAATTTTTCCTGCAATATGTTTCCATACTACCTTGTATTTTGAAAAAGTGTAAGGCCCTATGTTTTGCAAGGTATAAAATGGTTCTCCCTTCTTTGTTAAACTAATATAAGCTCTCTTCTCTAGTTCGGGTTTAAATTTTAATAGAAAACTGTATAATTTAGGATGTTTAATCTTAATAAACTTTTCTGGAAAACATTTTCCATTGATATCGTGTGGAATGATGATATAGCCAGAGGGGGATATAAACCACTTTTTATGGTCTCTCCCTCTTGCTAGTGGAAATATTACCTCCTCTTCCACAGTTTCCTGCACTTTCTTAATTTTCTTTTTACCAATATCTCCACAGTTTCTTATTAATAATAGTCCATTTCTCTTTGCTAGAATTTCAACCCAATATATACTGTTAAAAGATGTATCAACACCTTTGTGAGCTTTATAGAAACTTTCTCCCCGAATTTTCTTGATTATGTCATAAGCTTTCTCACTAATTATCATCCAAGGACTTTCTACTTTATTCTCAATTATTGGAGTTAATACCAAATCAAACTGTCTAGTAGTTTTCTTAACCTCTTCTAATTCAGCTTCTTGATCAATTCCCTTACTTCTTGGATTATGCCACATTACACAAGGGATTGGAAATTCGGTTTTTCCAGATTTTTCAATAACTATTAAAGAAGTTCTATTAACCGCTCCTTCAAATGGATAAAGAGTAACCAAATCATGAATTTTCAAAACTTTGCAAGGAGAGTTTGCTTTTTCATCTTTCCAATAACCTTTGGCTAAAAATTCCCTAAATCCTGCCCCAGCTTGGGTTTTGTAAACTGTGAAAGGAACTAAGAAAGCCAATCTTCCGTTTTCTTTTGTAAATCTATCTAAACATCGAGCAACAAAAAGCATTGCCATGTCTCTTTTTACTTTACCTAATCCCATTCCTTTAGTCGTTTTGAGAAGACCATATCTATCCCAAAGATCTTTGATTTCTTCCATATTTCTATAAAACTCCGGCAAGTTTTCCCAGTTTATCCAAGGCGGATTACCAATTACATAATCAAATTTTCCGATAAGTATAGGGGCAAATGAATTTTTTAAAAGTTGTGTCCATATTTTATTCTTGCCCATTTTTTCTAGTTTCTTTATTTTTCTAAAAAGTCTTTTTATTGAGGAAATAACAGATTGTGAAAAACTAATATTCCTTCTTTTCAAATGTTCTTTTAATACCTTTTCAAATTCATTTTCAGAATATTCGGCCTTAATATATTGATCTATCCAATATAGGAGATCAACAAGGATATTACTATGAATTACGTCAAGAGGGATCCAAAATTCACCTTCACTAGTATATAATCGTATGTCAATATGTTGTTTAGCGAGAGTTTCCCACTTTCTACCTCTTTCTATTGATATCGAATCAGCTAAATAAATCGGAATTTCTATTCCTTCTTTTGGTCTGTATCTAAGTAAATCCGCTAAAGCGATGATATAATTTGCTTTTGCAGCTAAAACTGCAAGAGGATTCAAATCTATACCCTGAACATTTTTAACAATCTTTGTTAGCAACGTTCGTTTGTCAATAAAATGTTCTTCAGCATATTCCTTGATTCTCTTTATAACCAGAACTAAAAATGTTCCAGAGCCACAAGCAGGATCTAAAACTCTTTTATCAGGATCTCCATCATAACCAACTTCATCCAAAACCAATTCAGCAAGCCAATCTGGGGTAAAATATTCACCAAGTTTGTGTCTTATATCTCTCGGGACTAAATTTTGGTAAAGCCTTCTGAATAGGTCTTTAACCCTTTCTGGGCTCAACTCAATTGTTGCTGGTTCGTAATCCAAAAGTTTCTTTACTATCTCATAAATTAGCCCAGCAATTTCATCATTCCATTCATCCAAGTACCAAGCAAAATAATCAGCTTCCAAAAAGTTTTTTATTCCAAGCTCGGCAAAAATTCCACCCTCTTCCATTTCTTTAGAATTTCGTTTTCTTTTCTTGTTTTATTAAGTTCAGCTGTTAAGTTGACAATTAATTTGTCTTTCTCACTCAAACTTTTATTCAACGAAGATAGCAGAGAGTTCAGTTTT
>JAPHEE010000058.1:3634-5361 GCA_029259545.1 Candidatus Alkanophaga volatiphilum | reverse complement strand
CGAAGCACGCCGAGCTCCCTGAAATAAATCTTCTCCCGCCTTAAAATCTCCTCAAACTCGCTCTGCCCTTCAGGGCGCACTTCTACAAGCCACCGGGTATTCGATTCGGAGAAAAGTTTGAAGTCGCTGCGGAGCGTTCCAAGCGGCGAGATGTCGAGTTCGACGCCAAGGTCGCCACCAAAGAGCATCTCACACACCGCAACCGCGAGCCCACCTTCCGAGATGTCGTGACAGCTCTCCACAAGTCCATCTAAAATCACACGCCTCAAAACTTCAATCCTCTTCCGCAGCGTCTCGGGATCCGTCCTCGGCACGACGCCGCATTTCTCGCCGCGCTCGAAACGCACGCCTCTGAGCCGGTAATATTCACTGCCGCCTAACTCCTTCCTCGTGTCGCCTATGATGTAAATCAGGTTGCCAGCACGCTTTGCGTCAACTGAGACGCACTTCCGCACGTCCTCTACGATTCCAACGCCGAGGACGGTCGGCGTCGGTGGTATCGGGCGGTCGAGGGCGACGAACTCGTTGTAGAAGCTCACATTACCAGAGACAAATGGCAGACGCAACGCGCGAGCGACGTAGCTCAAGCCACGGCAGCACTCGTAAAAGTCACCCATCCTATCCGGCTTTTCAGGATTCCCGAAGTTCAGGCAATCCGCTAGTGAGTGCGGCAGCGCCCCCACCGCCGCCAGATTCCTGCAAGCTTCATCGACGGCGGAAGCCGCGCCCCAGAACGGGTTGATCTTCGTGTAAGCTGGATTTACATCGGCGGTTATCGCAAGCCCCTGCCACGACTCCTCCAAGGGCTTGATCACGACGGCGTCGCCATGCGTCTCCTTCCCAATCATGCCATGCAGCGGCTTTATTATCGTCGATGCCCTGACGTCGTGGTCGTATTGCCTCACCACGTACTCTCTCGATGCGATGTTCAGTGATGCCAGCAGACGTAGGAGCACGTCATTGTAATCCTCGGGCTCTCTGAGCGCAGGGTCCTGCTCCATTTGCCTTATTTCTTCATGCCTGAACTCGCAACGCCGCTCGTAAACCACGCTGCCCACCAGAAAGTCTACATCCATCTCAAAAACCTTCACACCCCTGTAAAAGAGTCTTATGACTTTTTCCTTGACGGTTTCTCCGATGACGGTCAGAGGAACGTCCCACTTATCAAAAATACTTGAGAGCTCCTCCAAATTTTCAGGAGCGACTGCGAGCATGAAACGCTCCTGTGATTCCGAGACCCAGATCTCCCAAGGCTTCAGACCCGCCTCTTTCAGCGGCACTTTGTCAAGAAAGACGGCAGCACCGCAATTTCCGGCGGCGCACATCTCGGAGACGACGCACGACAGACCGCCGCCGCCTAAGTCCTTCATCCCGTTTATCAGTCCAACGGCATTCGCTTCAAGTATTGCATGCATAAGCGGCTCCTTCATTATTGGATCGCCAAGCTGGACGGCGCTTCGCAATGACTCGTCGCCGGTGAGCTCCGTCGAGGCGAACGTCACGCCATGAATGCCGTCGCGTCCTGTCCATCCACCGACGAGCACGAGAATCTCGCCGGGGCGCGCGATGCTACGACGCACTTCCTTTTTGCTTGCGACGCCCACGCAGCCGACGTTCACGATACAGTTCCCAACGTAGCCTTCGTCGAAAAATAGCATGCCTGCACACGTTGGTATACCTATTCTGTTCCCATAGTCTCGGATGCCAGCGACTACGCCGTCAAAGAG
>JAPHEE010000058.1:0-3525 GCA_029259545.1 Candidatus Alkanophaga volatiphilum | reverse complement strand
TCTCTGATGATGCCGCCGACGCCAGTGGCGGCGCCACCGTAGGGTTCGAGCGCAGAGGGGTGATTATGACTCTCAAAGCCCACGACGTACACGTGCTCGTCGTCGAACTCCACGACGCCAGCGTCTTCTACAATAGCCAAGACGTTCTGCGGCGCTTCTATACCGAATATAAATTTCTGAAGGATAGGCTTCGAGCTTTTGTAACAGCAGTGCTCGCTCCACGCCTGCGCTATGCTCTGGAGTTCAATGTCTGTCGGATTTCTTCCTTTTGCCAAGAAATACTTTTTAATTCTGCGCATCTCATCTAAATTTAACGCAAGACCCAGCTCCTCGCTTATTTTCAGCAGTTCGGCGTCAGTCGCCCCGCATACGTCGACTTCGTAGACCTCAGGACAGCTTTTAAGTCTCGTATAAAGGCTCATCCCCTTAGTTTTTATTTACCATCAATAAATATCACGGTGCGATGGTGAGCGTGAAGGCGGCGGAGGCGGCGGCAGATGTCTGTCTGAAAGGGGAGGGGGAGGGGCTCTACGAGAAAATAAGGAAGAGAGACATTACGAGAAATGACGCTATGCTTTTGGCTGAAAACCCGCGTTTGTTGTTCAGAATTGCCAATGAGCTTCGAAAAGAGACGTGCGGCGACGTTGTCACCTACGTGGTGAATCGCAACATCAATTTCACGAACATCTGCGTCGGCAGCTGCAAGTTCTGCGCCTTCAGACGCAGGGCAAGCGAGGGCTACCTTCTAAGCATTCAGGAAATTTTAGATAAAGTAGAAGAAGCTGTGAGGCGTGGCGCTGTCGAAATCTGCATCCAAGGCGGGCTGCATCCCGATTTCCACGTTGAAAACTACTGTGAAATTTTGGAACGCATAAAGGAGAATTTTGATGTGCACATCCATGCATTTTCGCCTATGGAGGTCTACCATGCTGCTATCAATTCCAAACTCTGTGTCGAAGACGTTTTAATGGAATTAAAGGCGGCAGGGCTCGATTCCATGCCAGGAACCGCTGCTGAGATCCTTGTCGACGAGGTGCGTCATGAAATATGCCCTAAGAAGCTGAGGACTGAAGAATGGATCAAGATAATAAAAACGGCACACCGCCTCGGCATTCCGACGACTGCCACTATGATGTTCGGACACATCGAGACCGTCGAACACAGGATCGAGCATTTATTTTTGATAAGAGAGATCCAGGAAGAGACCAAAGGCTTCACGGAGTTCATACCACTACCCTTTATGCCGAAGAACAACGAGCTTGGGAGAATGGTCGGCGGGCGGGCGCCCTCATTTTTCGAGTGCGCAGTCGTCCACGCCTTGGCGCGTGTCGTCCTCCACGGGCTTTGCGATAACATTCAGGCGTCATGGGTGAAGCTCACGCCTGAAGGCGCTAAGAAGATGCTTAATTTCGGCGCTAACGACTTAGGAGGCACCTTAATGGAAGAGAACATATCAAAAGCTGCGGGGGCGACTTCTGGCGAGTATATGAGCCCTGAGGCACTTGAATGCTTGATACGAGAGGCGGGGAGGATTCCGAGAAAAAGGAATACCCTTTATGAACTACTATGAACTTAACATAAGTTAAGGTGAAGGGCGATGGCGAGGTTCCCAGAGGCTGAGCGCCGGCTGCTGCATGTTAAGATTTGCATGAACTGCAACGCACGGAACGCTATGAGGGCGACGCGGTGCAGGAAATGCCGTTCCAAGGATTTGAGGGTGAAGTCTGTTAAGGGAGGAAAGAGGTAAGGAGCATGTTGGAAGACCTTAGGGAGGTACTTTTGGAGTATATTAGAAATGGGAAGGATCCGCTGGATGTCATCATCGGACAGAGGGAGGCGAAGCGCAAGATAATATCGTCGCTGCTCGCTGGGCATCACATCTTGATAGAAGGCTACCCCGGCGTCGGGAAGACGACGCTTGCAAAACACATCGCAAAACTCCTACCGGAGATCGAAGTGGTAAAAGGCTGCCCTTACCACTGCGATCCTAAGGAGCCGGTATGTCCGTTGTGTCGTGCAAAAAAAGAGCGGGGTGAAAAATTAGAGACGGAAAAAATAGGAGGGATAAAACGCTTCGTCCGCATACAAGGCTCGCCAGACCTGACCGCCGAGGACCTACTTGGCGACATCGACCCGACGAAAGCCTTCAAGTACGGGCCACAAGACTACCGAGCATTCACGCCGGGGAAGCTGCTGAAGGGGAACAGGGGCATCGTCTTCTTCGATGAGCTGAACAGGGTGCCTGAGAAGCTGCAGAACGCCCTGCTTCAGGTTTTGGAGGAGGGGATTGCGACGATCGGACCTTACGATGTAGACTACCCGTCGAATTTCATCATGATCGCAACGATGAACCCGAGGGAGCGGGCGGGCGTCGAGGAGCTTTCAGACGTCCTTCTCGACAGGTTCGACATCACGAGGATGGGATATCCTGAGACGGAAGAAGAGGACAAGGAGATAATTCTGAGGAATGCGAAGCGCATCGAGGGCGTTGAGGTTCCAGAGAAGGTGCTCGATGCGATAGTGAAGCTCGTGCGAGCCACAAGAGAGCCGCCGTGGAGCGAAGAGCTTGAGCAAGGCGCCTCCGCAAGGGCAGCGATTTCCCTCTACGAGAAGGTGCAGGCGGCGGCGCTCCTCGATGGTCGCAGGACGGCGACGCTCGACGACGTGCGTGAAATGGCGTTCTCCTCAGTCGCAGGTAGAATAAAACCATCGGCGGGTTCCAAGTATTATGACGACCCAGAAGGAATTTTGAGAGAAATAGTGGACAGTGTGTTGAGCGAATTTGTATGAACGTGACCTGCCTCCCGCCTAGGCGAGGTTCCCGACACGGGAACGCCCAGAGGGCGGGCTTGCGGAGACCGCATACGGCTCGGTCAGGAGCCGTCCGGTCAGCATTTAGCTGACCGAATCATCGATGAGAAATAGAGAGGTGGGAATAAAAATGTTTCGGAAAGCGGGCTTTCCTCCCCTAGAGGCTTCCAGCCCGCAAGGAGTGTGATCTAAAAACATGCCGCTGGGCACCGTTATTGGGGTTTCAGGGAAGGGAGGCACCGGGAAGACGTTAGTTGCAGCACTTTTGATAAGAGAGCTGAGCAAGGAATTTCCGGACGCCAGCATCTTAGCAATAGACGCCGACCCCGACTCCAACCTTCCAGACGCGCTCGGCGTGAGCGTACCTACGAGCGTCGGCGAGATACGGGAGGCTTTGCTTGAGGAGAAAAGCGTCACCGGCGACAAGCGCCGAGAGTTCGAAGGAAGGATCATGGAGATCATGTATGAAGGCGACCACTACGACTTGTTGGTCATGGGGCGTCCTGAGGGTCCCGGCTGCTACTGCCCGGTCAACCACATAATCAGAATGGTCATAGACACGCTTTCAAAGAATTACGATTATACGGTGATCGATTGCGAAGCGGGGCTTGAACACCTCAGCCGCAGGACGACCCGCGACGTGGACATCATGCTCGTCATCACAGATGCGACCGTCAAAGGAATCTTAACGGCGCTCCGCATCCGAAAACTAAC
>JAPHEE010000057.1 GCA_029259545.1 Candidatus Alkanophaga volatiphilum | reverse complement strand
CTCGCGCACCGTAGTACAACACGGAACGCAGGCAGGCTTAACTTCCGGGTTCGGGATGGGTCCGGGTGTTTCCCTACCGCTATGGCCGCTATGCAGTTTGATGTTGCAGGGGTAAGAACTTAAAACTTTCGGCTTGCTACGTTAGGGCTGCAAGAGAGACATACCTGCCTCCTCCCAGCAAGCATCGGGAACTTTTCTTTTTGTTCATTCTCCAAGACATCATCGCGGAAATCACGACTCCAGCGGGTTCAAGCCCTGCTCCATGTCTTTTATGTAGGGTTTGAGTTTCTTTTCCATGTATTTAGTGAAGAGTTTGATTGTGGCGGCTCTCGGCGCTGCAACCCTCGTCATCCCAAAATACTCATCGATGAGCGTATAGACCCACCTGAAATCGTGCTTCAGGCACGCTGCAAACAGCATCCAATGCTCAGGCAGCATCTTCTTCATCGTGAAAAAGCTCTCAGCAGTTAAATTCCCAATCGGCACGAAGAACAGAGGCACTATTAAAGACTTATACCCCCGTAGGTCCTCAATTAGCTCAAGCGTCTTGAGAACGTCCTTCGCCTCCTCCCTCGGCAAGCCCATGACGAGCGTCGAGCACGGCACCCAATAATTCTCCTTAAGAATTTCGTGCGCCTCAAGGACCACCTCTCGCCACTCTTCGGGTTTAAAGGGGCGCACTTTGCCCTGCATGTGCAGTTCTACGAGTCGTTCTGAACCGGTTTCGATACCGGTCTGCCCAGAAGCCCACGGATTTTCTTTCGTGCCAACTTCCATTATCTCACTGAGTTCGCTCACGAGGGCGGGCTTCGCAACGACGGATGCGAAGGCAAAATGTGAAATTCCGATGTCTAGCGGGCGGTTCTCTTCAATGTAGAGCCGCTTCACTGCCTCAAAAAGCTCAATGACCGCTTGTTCGTTCGGGATGACGCCGTTTGCCTTATAACGGAGCACGTCCTCAGCGTGTAGCAAGACCCGTCCGACTTTCCGCAAGTTCAGCCGCACTTCCTCCAAGATGTGCTCGGGCGGTAGGCATCGGAACTTTAGCATTGTCGGGTTACAGAACTTACAACCGCGCCCACAGCCGCGGGCGATTTCAACAAGCCCGTTCACAGTCGCTCCTTTGATTTTTGGGAATTTTTCAAGCGGCACGACCTCACCGTGCACGAATCTCGGCAGCTCCTCGCCGTTCACTGCCTTTTTAAAAAGCTCAGGCGCCACGAGCTCGCCCTCGCCCACGAGCACGCAGTCTATATCGAATTTCATCCTGATACGTTCGTCTTCAAGCTGCCACGCCCCCGGACCGCCGACGATGACCTTAAGCTGGTGTTTTCGGATAACGGGATTCCGCATCAAGCGTCTAAAGGATATTGCGTTGAAAGGCTCCTTGCCAGCGAGGTTTGAGAACGTCGAGGATGCCGGACCAAGTCCGAGAGGGTCGTTCGTCGAGACGCCGAGAACTTTTGTCCGCTTGTCCACAGCTCGATTCAACATGTCAGGATGGACAACTACGACCTCATCTCGGGAAAAGCCGTTTTCGAGGAGTGCCGCCTCTATCCGGCGTAAGCCGCAAGGCGCGAACTTTGCAGAAATACCATCGTCATCCACGGGCGCCGGCGGGCAAAATAATTTTTCATAGATGTATTCGGGGATTGCGGCGGGAGCACATGCGGCAAAGCCCAAAAACTCCCCCCTATGGTAATCGGACATTAACGTTTTGTCAGCCGTCAATACTATCTCTACCATATTTCTCTCCTCTTGCCCCTGTCATCAATGATATTCCAAAGTTCCTAATAAAGCTTTTTTGAGCACGAAGAACCTCCTACGCAATATCTGTTCGAGCAGGAAACGGGGGCGTAAGTAAAAACTCAAGTATGCTTTACGAAGCCATTTTTTCAGCTGCTCTGCGGTCATTCCAGGGATGTTCATTACAGGCTCCAACGTCGTGTATTTCGCCCAGTTCTTCGTGAGCAGCAGTCCCCTTTTTAGAGCGAGCTCAAAGAGCTTCGTTCCTGGGAATGGCGTGCACAGCGTGAACTGTGCGTATGTAGGCTTTAGCTTCTTTGCGAGCTTTATTGTGCTTTTTATCGTGCTTACGGTCTCGCCGGGGACGCCGATGATGAAAGATGTAAGGACGTTCAGTCCTGCCTCCTTTAAGGTTTTGACGGCGCGCTCAGCCTTTTCGAGCGTGGTATTCTTTCCGATGATGTCAAGGATGCGCTGCGAGCCCGACTCCACGCCGACGTAAACGCTATGGCACCCCGCTTTTTTCAGCTTCTCCGCAAGTTTCTTGCTTACCGTGTTTACATGGGAGGAACAGCTCCATGAAATTTCCAAACGCTCCCTTATCATCAGGTCGCATATCCTCTCAGCACGCTTCTTACTGAGAGTGAAGGTGTCATCCAAGAACTCTATTTCTCGGATGCCATATTCGTCCCTAAGCAATCTGAGCTCCTTAATGATGTTCTCCGGCGAGCGAGCTCGCCATTTCTTGCCAAATAGCGTTGATGATGCGCAGAAAATGCATTTGAACGGACAGCCACGGCTCGTCATCACGTTGCCGAACCTGTGTCCGGAAATTTCGTATTTTCCCATGGGTAGCAGGTCGTACGCCGGAAACGGGGGCTCATCGAGATTTTTCATGAACGGGCGTGGCTCGTTGCTTCTTATTTCAGATTTGTGCCTGAACGTTATTCCGCTAACGTTCTTCAGCGGCAGCTCCCGCTTCCAAGCGCTCAGAAGCTCTTTAAGTGTGAGTTCGCCCTCACCTCTGATGACGACGTCAATAGCATCGCACTCTGCAAGCGTTTCCTCCGCCGTGAAGGTTACGTGCGGACCGCCCATGACGGTCTTGACCTCGGGGTTAAGCTTCTTCGCCAGTCTTGCAACGGCGTAAGCGTCATAGATGGCAGGAGTGGTCGTAGTTATGCCGACGACATCGGGCTCATACTTCTTAAACTCACGGCGAAGGTCATCTAGCGTGTAATCCAGCGTCAGAGCATCCACTATTTTCACATCATGCTCGTCCCTGAGCGTCGCTGCCAAGTATGCCAAGCCAAGGGGCACGCCGGTCGTGCCGAGCACCGATTTTATGACGGAAGCGGAGTTCGGCTGGACGAGCATGACCCGCATATTCTCACCTATTAAGTATGCAGCCAGGGTCGCCGGCGAGGTAGTCGCCGGTGTAGCCGTAGGCGCGGGCACGGCACCCCCCGCAGTAATAGCGGAACTTGCAGACGCTGCAGTGTCCTTTGAGCTTCGAGCGGTCCCTGAGGTCGTTCAAAATCTCGTTACTCGCCCAGAACTCCTCGAAGTCCACCTTCATGATGTTTCCGAGTGGCAGTTTGAAGAAGACGCAGGGCATGAGCGTGCCGTCAGGCTCGACGGCGATGTAGCAGCGTCCGGCGCCGCAGCCGCCGATGAACTCCGCAAGCCCTTGCAATTTACCGGAGAGCCGAGGGTTATAGAAGTGTGTCGGAACGAGGATTTCTTCTTCATCGCCCTTAAGCCTCTGGAGGGCGACTCTTGCAAACTGTGGCGCCGTCGTTAATATATCCAAGCTGCTGCCCCGGGCTTGCAGCTCATCCCTTTTATCAAGAAGCGTGTTCAGGAGCGTCTCCCGCTCCTCGGGGCTGAGGTCGTATTCCACGATCTCGACGCCCCGCCCCGAAGGCACAAAGTTAAAGCCCATGAACCAGCGCACGCCGAGCTCGTCGCAAAGCTCTATGATTTTGGGCACCTCCTCGATGTTGAACCTCGTGATCGTCGTGGAGACATCTACGAAGATGTCGTCGCCGGCGGCGACCACGTTCTTAATGCCCTCAAGCGTCTTTTCAAACACGCCGCTCACGCCCCTGAACGCATCGTGCGTCTCTGCGCTGGCGCCGTCGAGACTTATCTGAACGAACTTCACGCCAGCATCGCACATGCGAGCGGCAACATCTTCGCTGATGAGCGTGCCATTCGTGGCGACGCCCACATACATGCCTTTATCCGCCGCATAGCTTGCAATATCAAAGAAATCTTTACGCATCAGCGGCTCGCCCCCAGAGAATGCGAGAATAGGAACGTCGGCGTCTGCAAGTTTGTCCACGACGAGCATCGCATCTCTGGTGCTCAGCTCTTTTGAGGCTCGAGGGTGGGGGGCGGCGGCGTAGCAGTGCTTACACCGCAAGTTGCACTTGTATGTGAAATCCCAAACGACGAGGAACGGCGAGCCCGGGACGAAGGGGCGGCGCACGCCGAACTTCTCAATGCCCCTGAGGACGCAAATCAAGCCTTTGCGCCAGTGCTTGTCTTTAAAGCGCTCGCGCACGGCGTCCTCGTCCATGCCGAGCGCCTTGCCGCCTCTTTTTAAGATTCTGGAGATTATTGAGGCTGCAGCTCTGCATTTTACGCAGGCATTTTCTAGTTCACCGACGTACAGATCGAGGGCGACATTCAGCCTCTTGCCACACTCGCACTCTGCATCCAGCAACCTCAACAAAGACCTAACGAGCGGGTTTCCGACCACAAATTCCAGAAGCTCAGCATCCTCGGCTCGCATCCCCCCTATATTTCGAAACATCTTGAAATGTTTGAGGTCTTCACTAATAAAGCTTTCGCGCCGCACATGCTCGGCACGTATCTGAACGCTTTTGCGGAGTTCGTGGCTATGCAGGAGAAGCGCTCGAACGCCGGTGAGACCACCATGCACGTATCGCAGACAACTCTTACGCCGAGCCGCTTCAACTCTTTTATTGCCGCGCTCTCACGCTCTGCGAGCCGTCTTGCGACGAATACGAAAACTTCATGCTTGGACTTAACGCTGCGTAGAAGCCTGCAAAGCTCACGAAGCTCTTGCGTAGAGCAATGAGGGCAGCCGAAGGCAAGAACGGCGTCCTCGGGTATTGAAGCATCAAAAAACTCTTTTATATCTTTCTTCTCTATTTCCACAACCTCTGAAGGCTTCTCGTAGGAGAGAGCTTCGGGAGTTATGCCTTTTTCGCCCTTGACAGCATGGAACATGCCGACACTACCTGTTGCGCCGAGCGCTGCCGAAAGTGCCTTTAGATCGTCGGCATTCGGCATCGTTTTTAGTTTGAAGAGGGGAATATTGTCATCTGCAATTTTCCCGACGAGGTAGCCGAGCGCCCCGTATTCGGCGACGTCGGAAAGCTCGCACTCTACATCGAAAAGGATGCTCGGCGCACGCTCCTCGTCGAGGTGCAAGCCGTAGAGTGGCGTCTTACCGACGAGGGCGGCGGCGAGCGCCGACGGCGCCCCTTCAAGGTTCGTTCTCGCGCCTAAGACGGAATTCACGTATATGACGGCAGAGGACTCTGCCCACGAGATGTGCTCGCCATGCTTCGGAGCGTATCCGATTAAGTAAGGGGTGCAGGTGCACTCCGGAAGCACGCCGAGCCTCTCGTAAGCCTTAAGAACCTTCATCTGTTTGAGCGCAAACTCTTTGGAGACGCCCAGCTCCCGCCAGCGCTCCTTGTCCATTCCGATAGGGTTGAGTGTTGTCTGCACCTTCACTCTTGCGTCAAGGCTCTCGACAAACTCGTAGGCGTCCCCTATGGTTTTATACGAAGCCCCCGAAACGTGTGCGCTTTTTATTGGGATTAAATGAGGCGCCTCGTTTATATCCCCGAGCGCAACGAGAATTTCCATTGCTTTCCTTAGACTCTCGCCTGCCTCCCCGTCGTAAATTCGTTCTTCTTCTTTCGTTAGATACATTTGACGTTAAATTGGAACTGGCGGCGGATAAGCATTCCGTTGCATCGCCGCCTCTAAGGGAAAAGTATCAAGTAGGGAGAAGAGAACAAAAGGTAGGAATGCATGTTCAGACCACTTTAAAGGGTTTGGAGGATTGGACGTTCAGGGACGCAAACACGCAAGAGCACATACATGTGATTCACCCTTATCCTGCAAGGATGATTCCCCAGATAGCACGAAGGCTGATAGAAAAGTATTCTGAGAGGGGTGCCGTGGTTCTGGACCCTTTTTGCGG
>JAPHEE010000056.1 GCA_029259545.1 Candidatus Alkanophaga volatiphilum | reverse complement strand
TTCTGAGTGGCAGAGAAAAGATATTTTTGAGAGGTTGGTCAAAGATTTTCTCACAATACTGGGCTACAATCCTGACCAAATTAACTACGATGATTCAAGAGGTGTTGTTGAACTTGAAATATGCAAAGATTTAAGAGCAATTATTTATGTTTCTTCGATTCAAGAAGAGCAAAGATTCTTGGCTAATAAAATCAGCGCGCCAATAGACACTATTCCCGACCCTGAGACAGGAAAACCAGATTACGAAATAGCATGTGTAACGAATTTTGAAAAATGGTTCTTTTACTTTGATGGCAAAGAAGTTTATGCAGTCGCTGGAGAAAGGCTTGAGGAGGAATTTGATACTGTAAAAAGTCTCTTATCAAGATCCTCAATTGAATCGAGGAAATTCAAAGAAGTTGCAAGAAAACTTTTGCATAAGGAGGATAACGAACCTTTAAGACAGGAATTGAACATATTGCGGGTAAAGATCGCTGATAAGATACTTCAGGAAAAAACGAATATCCAGTATTTCAAAAACCCTGATGGCACCTATAACAACGAGCTTCTAAATGAGATAACCACGCGCTGGATCACAAGATTTCTGGCTCTGAAACTTGCTGAAGATTCTGGGATATCTTTTAACTATACGCTAAGAGATATAAGGCGGAGTTTTGAGCTTCACGGAAAAACCGCAAAACCTTTACCAAATGCCAAGGTAAAGGAGGAGACGCTCAGCAATGCTATAAGGGCATTGATGGGTGAGTTTGAAAGAAGATACAATGGCGGAATTTTCATGTATGAAGAAGGTGTAGATTACATAACAGTTCCAGATTCAGCATTTTTTGAGCTGCTTGAATTCACAACGGGCTGGGCATTCACCATAGAGGATGCAAGGTTAATAGGTTTTGTCTATGAAAGATTCTTGGGACAGGAGATAGTTGTTGAGGAGAAAAAAGGCAAGCCGATGGCGGTTTTGAAAAACATAGGAGAGGCAAGGGGAAGAAGGAAGGCTGGAGGAATTTATTACACCCCAAAATACATCGTTGACTACATTGTTGAAAACACACTGAGTGAAATCCTGAATGAGAAAAGAAAAGAGATTGAAGATGCGGTGAAAAACCTCAAGCCAGAGAGATTTGCATCTGCTTTAAGGGATGTAAAGAATCTAAAAGTCCTTGACCCTGCCTGCGGAAGTGGCTCTTTCCTTATAAAAGTTCTTGCGGAGTTCAAGAATTTTTACGAAGAGGTAAAGAGCAAAGCTGGAGAGCTGAAGAGAAAAATTAATGCTTTAAAGAGGGAAAGAGGCAAGGGGCAGATGCTTTTTATAACAGATGACGAAGAAATTGCTGAGCTTGAAAAGAACTTTTATGGGCTCGAAAAAGAGATAGAAGAGATAAAATTTCCGGGAACTTTTGCCCTAAGGCACAACATCTATGGGGTTGACCTTGACCCAAAAGCGATAGACATTACGGCATTTACCCTTATGGTTCAGGTATATGATGAACTTAAAGAAGGAGCAAGATGCCCAACAATGATGGATGAGAATCTAAAGGTTGGAAACTCGCTAATATCTGCGATAACTCCTGAGGAAAGAAATGGGTTTATATCAAGGAAAGAGCTTGAAGAAAAGTTTAAAGATGAGGTTGCGGAGATTATAAGGTTAAGGAGAATTGAAAAGGGTATAGACCTTCTTGATGATTCTGGTTTGAGAAAGCTCATAAAAGAAAACTTTGATGAAGTTGTGGAAATTTACAGGTTAATAAAAGAAAGGTATCCGAATGCGATTCCCACAGCCCAGCAGAAGCTTCTTGATGAGTGGTATAAAAGGGCAAAAAATGAGCCGATTGAGAAAACATTTGATGTTTTGATCACACAAACAGGGCTTGCAAGGATTTTCCTGAAAGAGGTTTTCTTTGAAAAGATAAGGAAGGTAAAGGAGAAAATAGAGTTTGAGATAAACAGACCGCTTATAAGGTATTTCAACTCAGAAAAGAGGGTTTTGAAGGATAAGGAGCTTAAAGAGATTCTGGGAGATGAAAGAAGAATTGAAGAAGAATTGAGGTTTGTAAAAGATAGAGCGGTAGAGATAAGCAAATCACAGCCACCAAAGGCATTTAACTGGGAAATTGAATTTCCTGAGGTTTTCTTTGATGAGGATGGGGCTTTAAAGGGAAATCCTGGGTTTGATTGTGTGGTGGGGAATCCGCCATGGGTAAAAATACACAAAATCGATAATTTGAACATTACATATCTTTCATATAAATATGATGCCGCAACAGGTCAGTTTGATCTCTTTAGTGTAATGATGGAATGTGCCTTAAAACTCATCTGTTATAAAGGATGGTTTAGTTTCGTAATACCAAGTCTATTTTTGAAAGGTCATCAATACTCTACGCTCCGGAAACAAATAGTGGAGAATTACCTATTAAAAAGAGTGAAGGATTTAGGCGACAAAGCTTTTGAAGGAACACAAATGCCAGCTTGTGTAATTGTGCTTAAAAGGGGTACATTCAACCATGAGCATGTAGTTTTATTCGAAATGGGTAAAACAGTTTCAAAGGTGAGGCAGTTTCAATTAGCTAGAAATGAAATGATAAGTTTTGACCCTAATATACCTCTTATTGAAAACTTGATGAAGTATAGTAAACTTGGACAAATATCTGTTATAGCACGGGGAATAGAAGTAGGAAAAGATGTTATTTATGAGAGAGAATTAGTAAATACTTCAAAGATTCTCATGGGAGAAAATATTACTCGATATGCAATAACAAGTGTCGGTTATATTTCCCGCTCACTTCTCCAATCTAAGTTAAAGGATAGTTGGATATTCTCTCGCGGAAATATCTTGATAAGAGAGACTGGAGGCAGAATAGCTGCTACTCTAAATAGTGAAGGCTTGTATATTGCTAGGACAATACATTCAGTCAGGATTATTGATAATCACTTTGACCCTAAATATGTCCTAGCATGTATAAATTCCAGCCTTTTGCAGTATATCTTCCAGATTCATTTTAAACCCACTACTGAAATATTTCCGAAAATTAGAATTGTTCAAGAAAAATCCCTCCCCATCGTTCGTGCCACTCCTGACCAGCAAGCCCTGATCATCTCCCTTGTAGATGCAATAATCCAGAAGAAAAAGGAATATCATGCAATAAGCCAGAATATTGAGGATTACATTGACTTTGAAAAAGCAAATCTCATAAGGCTTGATGAATTTTTGAAAGGTGCTTTAGATGATTTTGAGGTTGTCTCTTCTCTTAAGGCTAAGCACGATAACTTTGATGCCTTAAGGCTTAGGATTGAAGAGGATAGAGCCATTCTTGAATATGGGATAAGGAGAAAGGTTGAGGATTATGAAGAAATGGAAGAGGGTGAACAAGTAGAAGTAAAAGGCAAATACATAGTTGAATGGCATCCTGCAGGAGAGGGAAAGATAAAAGATGGGCTTGCAGTAGAATTTTTGGCAAAAATGATTGAAAAAGAGAAAAGATTTTCAAAGGCAAAATCAAAAACCATGTGGCAGAAGATTGCAGAGGTAAAAGTTCCAGAGTTTACAAACGAAGTTAAAGAAGGATTTTTAAAGTACAGATCGGCGATGGAGAAAGCAAAGGAGCTTGATGAAGAAATAACCAGAATAGACAGGGCGATAGACAGACTTGTTTATGATTTGTATGGGCTTACAGAAGATGAGATAAAGGTTGTGGAAAAATCAGTTTGGGGTGAGAAGTTTGAAGAAAAGTATTCAAAATTGCCTTCAAAGGAGGATGCTTTGAAACTTGCAGGAGGCTTAAAAAATGGACAATAAAGACTATATCGGAGCTGAATGGGTAAGGGTTGACCTTCATCTCCATTCTCCGGGTGTTGAAAGCTTTACATTGCCTCCAGGGATAAATCTTTCTTCAGACGAAGATATGAAAAAACTGGTCAGAGAGTATGTAAAAAGGCTTAAAGAAGCAGAAATAAAGATAGCAGCAATAACGGATTACAACGGAATAAGAGAAGAATGGTTTATACCAATAAAGGAAGAAGCAGAGAAGGAAGGAATAAAGGTATTTCCGGGAGTTGAACTTGATGTGTTGTTTACAGGTGGTAAGTATGGTTTACATCTTCTCATTGTATTCGAAGAAAGCGAAGATATTACAGGAATAAACAGGTTCATTCATAGCCTTGATAAAAATCCACAGGATTCTCTGTTTACTTCGCAGAGAAAACACAGACCACTTGAAAGCAGGCTTGAACTTGAAGAAATGATAGAAGAGATGAGAAAGCGGTATAACTGCGTTATAATCTTTCCTCATCCAGAGCAGGATAAAAACGGGCTGTTCAGGACATATAATCCTTCTCAATCTGCTAAGTATTTAGAAAAAATAAAACCCGATGCGGTTGAATATTATTCTCCGAAAACAAAAGATACACTTCTCAGCACAGGAAACATTGATAAAGAAAGCCTGAGAAGGATTGCTATCCTTGAAAACTCCGATCCGAAATCCCTTGATGAAATAGGAACAAAAAAGAGAGACGGGAAATTGCGCGCTACCTATCTTAAACTAAGTGATTTTACTCTTGATGCTATAAAACTTGCATTACATGACCCGCAGGTGAGGGTAAAGGTGTATGAAAAACCGAAAATGACCCATGACAGGATAACAAGAGTGAAAATCAACGGAACTACATTCTTGAGCAATATAGAAATTCCTTTAAATCCTGAACTTAACACCCTTATAGGAGGAAGAGGTGTTGGAAAATCAGCCATTCTTGAATCCATAAGATACTGCCTTAACCTTCCAGTATATCAGGATGAGGATGCAAGAAGAAAATTTGTCTATGATGTGGTGGGAAGCGGTGGCGAGATTGAGGTAGAAATTGAAAGATTTTACGGAGATAAAAAAATTAGATATTTAGTTAAGAGAACAATAGGAAAAGAACCAGAGATTATAGACCTTGAATCCTCACAAAGGGTTTCACTTGATGTTCATCAATTATTTGATGGAAAAAGCCCTGTATTGATAGGACAGAAGGAACTCTACTATGTGGCAGGTGATAGGAAATTTCAGCTATCTCTAATAGATGACTTGATCGGAGAGGAGGTGAAGAAAAAGCAAAAAGAGCTTGATGAAACTATAAAGAAATTGAATGAAAACGCAGAACAAATTATTAGACTCAAAGAAAAATTGACAAGAAAAGAGGAGTATGAACAGGAACTAAAAAACATAGAAGATGAAATAAAAATTTTTGAGAAACTTAAGGTTGTGGATAAACTGAAAAGATGGACTAATATAATTGACAATGAGCAGAGGCTGAATAAAGTAGGAGAAGTTTTAAAGGAAACAGTTGAGCATATCGAAATTGCACTTGAAGAAGGTAAAGATTCCATTGAAGGGCAGATTTCATATTTGAAGAGAAGCAAACCGGAAGGAAAAGAAATTGTGGATGAAGCGATAAGTATTTTATCTCAATTTAATAATTTCATTGAAAAGACCTTGGAAGATTTAAAAACAAAAGCTCAGGAAGTAATCTCTAAATATGAAGATGTGAGAATAAAATGGGATGAATATAAGAATAGGGTTGAAAAAGAGGTAAACGAGATCAGGCGAAAACTTGGGAAAGAAAGGCTCAAGCCCGAGAGACTTGAAGAACTCATAAGGAGAAGAACTAATTTACAGGCATTGATAAAGGAAATGGAGAAAGTTGAAAAGGAACTTAATAGTAAACTTGATGAAAGGAAAAGGATAAAAGAGGAAATGAAAAAGAAAAGACATGAGCTTTTTAAGATAAGACAGAAAGAAATTGAAAAGATAAATAATCTTCTTAAAGGAAGAGCCAGATTGAGAATTGAATTTGAAAAGGAAATGCCCGGCTTTGAACAAAAACTCAAAACTCTAATTTCCGGTTCAGGGATAAGGGGAACTGTAATTGAAAATATAATCAAAAGGAAAGACCTTGCAATAGATGGAATGATGCTTTCTGAATATATTGATGAGGGCGAGGAAAAGTTGAAAAAGGAGTTTGGTTTTACAGATGC
>JAPHEE010000055.1 GCA_029259545.1 Candidatus Alkanophaga volatiphilum | reverse complement strand
TCCCTTTGAAGCTTTTTGGCATCGCTATTTAATGCTCAAAACTTTCAGCCTACGAGAGCATTCTACGTCTTTTTCTTTCTGTTGCTTGCAAGACCCTTGCGAGCGAGGGGATACAGGGGAGGTGGGGTGTTGGATTGTTGAGTGGTGTGTAGCCATCGGATAACGAGTCCGATGGGATGGGGCTGTGGTGAGCAGCCCTGAACCCGTGGAGCCTCAGCCTGAAGGCGTGGAACGGAGAAGCCCATTGCTAAGCAAGGGTAGTTCACTTGTCCGGTGTTGAGACCGCGTTGGGGCACGCATCAAGAAACGATGAGGACCTCAGCCTTAGGAGCTATGCATGGCGTTCAACTAAAAATGCTTGGAAAGCTAAAGATGCACGAAACGCTTGCGCTATCAAGTGAACATACCTGTTTGAGGCGCGTAGGAGTTAATTTTTTGTGCTCACATGCGGACGACTTGAAGGGGGGAGGAAAATGGCGAAGACGCCGTATGAGCCGGTGCCGAATTTCCAGTGCCCGAGGTGTGGGAAGATGTCGGTGGTGCGAGGCAGGTTCAGAGCCGACGGTAGCAGCGCCATCCTACTCGGGGAGTACAAATACAAGTGCCTTGCGTGCGAGTTTCTGTTCGGCAGCGTCGTCCGATAAGAGCTTCGGCAGCTAGCAGACGAGCCTCGCTTACCGCAGCGTTTCACGTGCACAGGGGTGCGTTCGCATTACAGCGTTCAAAGAGAATTCGGAAATCCTTTATATTTTGAGGGAATGGGGGATAGTAAGGTGGGAAGTTGAAGGAGGAGCGTTGGGGAGAGATAGGCTCGAAGTTTGCGCACCTGACCAGCGTACATCCGTGTTACAGTGAAAAAGCGCATTTTAAGTTCGCCCGCGTGCACCTGCCGGTGGCGCCGAAGTGCAACATCCAATGTCGCTTCTGCACACGCTCGCTGAACAAGTGCGAATATCGACCGGGCGTTGCTGGCTGTATTGACACACCAGAGCAAGCGTTGAGGCGTGTGGAGGAAGCCGCTAAGAGGTTCGGCGACCATCTCAGGGTCGTTGGAATTGCTGGACCTGGAGAGCCTTTATTTAACGAGGCTACTTTCGAGACGTTCCGCTTGGTGAGAGAGCGTTTCCCAGACCTGATTCTTTGCGTGGCGACCAATGGGCTTTTGCTTCCTGATAAGGTGGAAACGCTTTCCGAGCTAGAAGTGCGAACGGTAACCGTCACGATAAACGCTGTGAGTCCTGAGACCGCCTCGAAGATTTATGCTTGGGTCCATTACAATGGGAAAACGTTAAGGGGTGTAGAAGGCGCCCGCATCCTTCTTGAGAAGCAGTATGAGGGCGTGAGGCTCGCCACCGATAAGGGCATGCTCGTGAAGGTCAACACCGTGCTCATCCCTGAGATCAACGATGAAGAAATAGAAGAAATTGCGATGAGCATAAAGGAGGCTGGAGCGGTCCTTATGAACATAATCCCACTGATACCATTACATGAGTTTAAAGATAGACGTCCGCCGACGTGCGAGGAGCTGAGGGAGGCGAGGCGAAAAGCTTCGAAATACCTGCCGCAGTTCAGGCTCTGCCGTCAGTGCCGTGCGGACGCCGCCGGAATTCCGGGCGTCGAAACGCACGAATGGGAACGTTGCGGCTCGCCAGCCGTCGTCTCTGAATACTTCCACGGCTGATCCGACGCTACTGAGCCGGAGGCGAGATAGAGGTGGGTTAAGGTTAAAGGGGGTAGAGCTAACGAAAGCTAATGGGAAACATGCTTGAGATAAAGGACTTGACGGTTGAGGTTGGCGGGAAGACGATTCTGAGAGGTCTGAATTTGCACATCGGCGCGGGCGAGGTTCACGTGCTCTTTGGACCGAACGGTTCGGGGAAGACGACGCTCCTCATGACGATCCTCGGCTTTCCTGGGTATATTGTGAAAAGCGGACGCATTGTTTTCAAAGGCGAGGACATTACGGAGCTGCCTACGCACGAGCGAGTACGACGGGGCATCGGCGTCCTTTTCCAACGCCCTCCTGCTATCCGGGGTGTGAAGCTCTCCGACGTACTGAACATTTGCAGGGAGCGAGGTGGCATCTCTGAAGAAGAGACTTCTAGGTTTGTGGAGCTTCTCAAGCTCTCGGAATTCATGGGGCGAGACGTTAATCTTGGATTTTCAGGCGGCGAGGTGAAACGTTCGGAGCTCCTTCAGGTGATCGTACAGAGCCCGGAGCTCGCACTCCTCGACGAACCCGATAGCGGCGTCGACGTCGAAAACGTCGAGCTTATAGGGAAGGTCCTAAATGAATTCCTTGAAAGGGAGAAGAGACCGAGCGAGCGGCGACGAGCAGCGCTCATCATCACGCACTCCGGCTTCATACTGAATTACGTGCGGGCAGATCGGGCACATGTCATGCTAGATGGCACGATTGCATGTTCGGGGACGCCCGACGAGATATTCAAGCATATAATGACCGTGGGATACGAGGAGTGCATCAGGCGTTGCCGCAAATAGGGGTGGTTGGATGGGAGTCGAAAAGAACGAAGAGCTGAAGGAGCGTGCAAAGAAGGCGTTAAACAAGCTGCCAACGTTTGGTGGCGACGTTGACGTCTCCGGCTACGTGGAACGACTTCGGGACGTGAAGGAGGCGCAGCCGGAGTTCGACGCTGCCGCCTACCGAGACGCGTTGCTGAGTGTCGGCGTTGATCCCGAAGCGAGAGAGCGTTCCGGTACTTTTATCCAGTGTGACCACGCAGTCGTGCTTGCGCAGGCGGCGCAGGAAGGACTTGAAGTCATGAGCAGCGTCGAAGCTCTGGAAAAATACGAATGGCTCAAGGACTACTGGTGGCAAGCCGTCCCTGTGGACATGGACAAGTTCACGGCACTCGCCGAAATAGAGCAGACGCACGGCTATTTCATACGGGCGAAGCCCGGCGCGAAGGTCGTCATGCCCGTGCAGTCCTGCCTCCTTATCACTAAAGACATTGCACAGAACGTCCATAACATCATTATCGCTGAGGAGGGCTCCGAACTCCACATCATCACGGGCTGCGTCGCCGCACACTCCGCCGGCGCCCTCCACGTCGGCGTCTCCGAGTTCTACGTCAAGAAAGACGCGAAAATTACTTTTACCATGGTTCACAATTGGACGAGCGGCGTCGAGGTCCGCCCCCGCACTGGCATCGTCGTCGAGGAGAATGGCACGTTCATCAGCAACTACATCTGCATGAGTCCTGTCAAAAACCTCCAAACCTATCCTACGGCTTACTGCGTTGGAGAGGACGCAACGGTCACGTTCCAATCCATACTCTACGCCAAAGGCGTCTCAAAAATGGACGTTGGTTCGAGGGCGGTGCTCGCCGCCGAGGGCGCAAAGGCGGAGATCATTTCGAGGGCTGCCGCCACCGATAGGGCTTCGATCGTCGCAAGGGGCGCCCTGCGGGGCGAGGCGCACGGCGTGAAGGGGCATTTAGAGTGCCGTGGCTTGCTCCTCTCCGACGATGCTTCCATCGCCTCGATCCCGGAGCTGAACGCCAGGGCGCACGACGTCGAGCTCTCGCACGAGGCAGCCGTCGGCAAAATCGCAGAGGAGGAAATCCGGTATCTGATGGCAAGGGGGCTCAGTGAGGAGGAAGCAACCTCGCTCATCATCAGGGGCTTCCTGAGCCTCGACATCAGGGGGCTGCCACCGGCGCTCGCCGACGCCACGAAACGCATGATGGACCTCATCGCCGAACGAGCATTATAGCACGAGCCGACGATGAGAGGTAAGAGCGTTGCCGTTACAATAATGAAGGAGGTCCCCCTCGGACTTCCGGGACGCATTTTCGGAAGCCCGATGCCGTTTTCACGTTACGACCCCGAAGGCAGGCTGCTCGAAGAGTTCCGCGAGGAAGGCGTCAAGCTCGTCGTCGTGCTCGCAGAGCGTGAGGAGTGTCTGCAAAAGAGCGGGCGAGACTTGATAGAGCTTTACGAGCGAGAAGGTTTTGACGTCATACACGTGCCGACGCCGGATTTCGGCGTCCCTGAGGATGAAAACGCTGAACAAGCGTTAGCAGCGGTGGAAGCGGCGTTGCGTGCCGGAAAGAGCGTTGCGGTGCACTGCGGCGCCGGCGTCGGACGCACCGGTCTATTTTTAGCGCTGCTGGCTTGTCGGGTTTTAGGGTTGAGTGCGGAAGATGCGTTGCGCTGGGTCCGCCGCCACTACTTGCCACAAGCTGTCGAGGTCGGAGAGCAAAAACTTTTCTTAAAGCGGTTCTGCTCCCGCCGCAGCTCGTGAAGGCGGGCGGAGGAGCCGCCTGAAATCTGAAATCCGAGGGGCAGCTTCCCTCACGTCGCTGAAGTCCTAGCGAGAAACACGATAGGTGATTGTGAATATGAGCAGAGCCATCATCAACGCTCCTAAGACGGATTCGGTGGCGGCTAAGACCTGCGGAAGGTGCCCCACCGCAAGGTTCGGCTGAATGTTTGAGTACCCCAAGCTCGTGAACGTGATCACACTGTGGTAAAAGTAATCGAGGAAGTCAGGAGCGACCACTCTCCCATCCACGCTCTTGACTATTCCATTCGTAAGCCAGAAGAGGAATGCGAAAATCAGGATTATCATCGCCGACGCCATCAACGGTCTTGAAATCTTCACGCCGTAGCCCGTCAGTAGCTTCAAAATGAAGAAATCGTATATCCACGACCTCAAGCGGTTGATCCAACCTTGCTCCCTTAATAACTTCCTCCTCACCTCGCACCTCCGGTAATGCATCCGCAACGCATCCTCAAGCCTCCCGTTTTGGATGTAAAAGTAGTAGAGGTTGTTGTAAACCTCGTAGGATGCCTCGTAAAGCTCCTCTACGCTTCCTTCGTAAAGATATTTCTCAAGTCCTTCTCTTTCTATCAAACCGTTAAGCTCGCTTATCTCAACATAATTCCCTTCTTCTTTAGAATTCCTCCTCTTCCGAAGTCTTTGGAAAAATTTGCTTTCTGCATTTTCCGGGTTTCTAACAACCCTCCGCCCCTTCCTGTCAAAAAAGACTATTCTTTTTCCTACCCAAACATGCCTGACCAACCCCTCTGCAAGAAGCCTTGCCGCAACTTCAGAATCATCACTTTCAATCTTCAACACATCGAGAACCACCACACCTTTACTCCCTTTAAGGAAATCCGCAACAATCTCATTAATCTCCTTCTCACTCTTAAACTCTGCGTTCCTGAGTGTCTTCGTCTCGTCAAGGTAAGAGTGGTAAAGATTTGCGTATGTTAAATTTGCCCTATCCAAGCGAGTCCCCGAATCTGCCCTCACACCGACTAAATTTGCACCCTCAAGCTTTGCACCCGAGAGTTTGGCTTCTTGAAGGTTTGCACGCGAGAGGCTGGCTCCTTGAAGGTCTGCATCCGAGAGGTCGGCTCCTTGAAGGTTTGCAAGCCGAAGGTCGGCTCCTTGAAGCCCTGTACCCACGAGGTAGGCTCCTTGAAGGTCTGCATCCGAGAGGTCGGCTCCTTGAAGGTTTGCACCCGGGAGTTTGGCTCCTTGAAGCCCTGCACCCATGAGGTAGGCTCCTTGAAGGTCCGCACCCAAGAGGAAGGCTTCTTGAAGATTTGCAAACAAGAGGAAGGCTCCTTGAAGGTTTGCAAGCCGAAGGTCGGCTCCTTGAAGGTCTTTCCCACTCAACTTCGCTTTTCTTAAGAATGCCCCAAAAATCTCATTCTCCTTTAATTCCCCTAGCTTCGCATCGTCAGGCTCCTTCCCCTCCTCTTCCTTGTGCCAGTAGCAGTATTCCTCTCCGGGAAGGGCTTCGAGCGGGCATTCCCACGTTTCCGTTTCGAATTCGAATTTGAATTTGCACCTAGCCATCTATGGTAGTTGAGCCGGCAACGCTCTAACCTTTTCGGCGATCGAGGCGAGTCCGAGCGAGGTGCCGCAGCCCGCCCCTCTAAGCTCGCGCCCGAGCAGCCCCCCTCCTTTGCAACATTCCAATCCGAAGACGCCGCAATTCACTCATCCAGCAACCTCTTCAGCTCGTAGAGCTTGTTGAGCGCCTCTATCGGCGTCATCCTCTCCAAGTCCAAAGCCCTCAGCTCCCTGATCGCCGTTTCGGCGTTCTTCACGCCTGCATCGCCCTCGCCGCTCGTGGCGGGCTGGGGAGCCGCAGCCGCCCCGCTCCCGCTCGTGCCCCCAGCTCTGCTCTCCGCCGTTGCCGTCGCCGTTGCCGTCGCCGCCATCGCCGCCCCCGCAGCCGTCCCTGTCAGCTCGCCCCTTTCAATTTCCGCCATCACGGCTCTCGCCCGCTCTATGATCGCAGGCGGGATGCCTGCGAGCTTTGCCACTTGGATGCCGTAGCTCTTCGAGCCCTTGCCCCGCACGACCTTGCGGACGAAGAAGATCTCGCCGCCCTCCTCTCGGACGGACACGTTGTAGCACTTTATGC
>JAPHEE010000054.1 GCA_029259545.1 Candidatus Alkanophaga volatiphilum | reverse complement strand
TGAACTTGTTGACGGAGAGCGTTGACGAGCTGATAGGGCGTATCGAGGAATACGTACGAGCGGGCATGAATCATATTGCGTTCTACGACGTCACGAACATCGTCAGAGGAAAGCCGCTCGAAGTGCCGGCGATGTGGCGTGAGCGAATACTACCGTACTTCAAAGAGCTTTGACCGCCGAGGCGGCGGCGGGACGCGCTAAGCGTCGGCGTCACGTCGATGCGGACGGGGCGACGACGGCAGGTGAGCCATGATACGTCCGAGGGACGAGCTTCGCAGCATTAAACCCTGCGAGCACGGCGGCGGCAGCCGGAAGCTTCTGAGCGGTGGCGTGCTGGACTTCAGCGCCAACCTGAACCCCTACGGACCGCCGAGCTTCGTTCTCGATACGATAAGGGAGGCGGCTGCCGACGTCCGTTTCTACCCGGACAGCGACTGCTCCGAGCTCAGACTGCAAATTGCAGAACGCCTCGGCTGCGACCCCGCCCAAGTCCTCGTGGCGGCGGGCATTTCCCAATTGATACAGCTCGTCGCACTCGCCTTCATCCGGGCGCAGCGCCGCGTCCTGCTCGTTGCGCACACCTACGGCGAATACGAAGTCGCAGCGAAATCCATGGGCGCCGCCGTCAAAAAGGTGGGGATGCCATCCCTCAAGATAGATGCCGAGGCGCTCGCCTCTGAAATTCGAGAGGATGACGTGGTCTTCCTCTGCAATCCGAACAACCCGACCGGACAGTATTTACAGAAGGACGAGGTGGCATTGCTTCTGGAAACCGCAGCACGCAAGGGTGCGCTCCTCGTGCTCGACGAGGCGTATATGGATTTCGTGGAGGGTGCCTTCGACACTTTGAGGCTTGCGGAGGAGCTTCGGGCGCGAGGGAGGGATGCCATCGAGCACCTATTGCTGCTGCGATCGTTCACGAAGGCGTTTGCAGTACCGGGGCTGCGCATCGGCTACGCCATCGGCTCCGAACGCAACATATCTGCGTTGCGGCTCGTAATGCCGCCGTGGAGTGTCGGGACGCTTGCGCAGAGAGTCGGTTACGTGCTGATGAGCGACGCCGCCTCCGAATTCATGAAATGGTCGAGAAAAAAGATTTCTGAGGCGAAGAGGGAGCTTGAAAAGGAATTCCGCTCACGACTCGGCGTTGAAATCGAGACGGATGCAAATTTTTACCTGCTGGACGTCGGCGTCTGCGGCGGGGGCGGGGGCGAGAGCGAAAGCGAAAGCGGGAGTGCAACGCTCATCAAGGAGAAATTGCTGGAGCGTGGCATCCTCGTGAGGGACTGCACGTCCTTCGGACTGCCGTCGCACATCCGCTTCTCGGTGAGGAGGGGCGAGGAGAACAGAATGCTGGTCGGTGCGCTGGCTCGCATAGCAACGCCGTGACGCTTAACCGCGGGCGATGAGCGCCTTCCGGCAGCCCCTCGTGTGACACGCCGCAGTAAAATGTTTGAAACCCGCTCGTAAGGAAATTGGAAAGACGAGGAGGAGAAACTTCAGCGAAAGGAGGCAAAACTGCTTTGAGTATGAACAAAAACGGGAACAGCGACGGCAGCACGAACGTACGACACGCCTTCGACAATTCAATTTTACATACTCGGTAGCGGAGATGAGAGGGAGCGTCGGCGTTGTGCTTCCGAGAGAGGTGGGCGTTTTCGCAACCCCGCTCGCCCCGCTACTTGCGCCTTCAGACGCCTTCATACGATGTCGCAGGCTTAATCTTTGTCCCTGCGGGCTCGGTACTGCGACCGCCCTCCTGATCGCATCCGCTTATTCCCTGGTGAGAAAGATGCGCATTCATAAGCATCGGAGGAATCGCTCTTAGTGCTGCAGATGAGAGTAGCGAAAACCGAAAAGAATTTAAGAGGGTAGGTCTTAGTGAAGGATGGCGTGGATAAGGAGGGTAATCAAGCCCGCTCTGCGTTTGGCGCCTGGGAGATGATTGAGAGGGTGATAGTATGATCAGCAGAAAACTGGTTATAGCGATTGTGATATGTATAGCTCTTTTGATTCCAATACAGTTGCCAAAAGAAGTTGAAAGGGGGGAAATTACACCTACAGTTCTTGCCTTAGAAGCTCCAAGAGGATTAGAAAATGAATCAGCATTTATTGGAGCTGGAATTTCAGCTTATACAAACATCGGCAAGCAGATAAATCTATCGCTTGCAGAGGAGGCTTTTAAAGGTGTTGAACTCAGAGGAGATGGCTATGTAATAGGGATTGTGAGCGTTTCTGGTTCGGAAGACGACGATGTCCATGTTTATGTTCAGAAGGATGGCTGGATTGTCGCTTACTACCTAGATCGTCAGCCCGTGCCAAGAATTATCAAGGACTTGATGAATCCTGCCGACAACAAGCTTGAAGATGCTCTAACAAAGGTTTGCGAGAAACTAAATGTAACATCTTTCAAGGTTAATTACTACCACTTCAAGTATCCTGAAGCAAACGCTATGTTGATTGCTGGTGATAAGGCTGAGAGTAAGGGTTATTGGAGTAGTGGTCGTTGCACGAATAACGCTTTCAATATAATTGTTCCAAGCAATGTTACTGTTTACGAGATTTGCTGGTATTTTTGGGCAAAAACAGGATATAAATGTTCTGCAAAGCTATATATAAATGGGAAAGAAGTTTCAAGTGTTGGAGCGGACAAAACAGTTACTAAGTGGAGTACTACTAAAGTAATAAGTAGTGGGAACGAAACAGGTGTAATTGTTGTAGACAAACCAAATGAGATTAAAGTGCAGGCATGTGGCTGGAGTGATTATTGGGGAAGAGCAAAAGGAGGAATAACAGTCATTTATAAAATCTAATGGTGAACACAATGCATAAACTGATAAAATCCGCAGTGTTCTTACTCTCACTCCTGATTTTAACGAGTTCAGCACAAGCGATTGACTTAGCAAATCCAGACATTTCGGTTAAAATCTTAGCTCCGTCAGAAATAATGCCAAATGCAACGTACTTCATCGGCATAAAATATGCTGTGAACGAAACAATCTGGGATGAACCGGCATTAAATCCAGAGATAAATGTGAATGTAGAAAATGCGGAAGTGATAAGTGCAATACCCGGGATTTTTAATGTCAGAACAACTTCTACGACATGCAATTTCAGTTACGAAGGGAGAGTAGAAGAAGGAAAGAGTGAATTCGTTGTCTTCGTTATTAAAACTCAGGATAAAGATGTGAGAATAGAAGTAGAGGCGAAAGCACACGACAAAGATGATGAGGACATAGTTTCGGCTGAAAAATCCATTACGATTCCGATTGAAGATATAAATCCGAACTCAAAGGAATACTTTCTAAGTGTTTCAATTCAGAGGGAAAAGGTCTTCAAGCAGTTTCTATATCTCGTCAATGAGACGCTATTGACGGAGAGCGAGGCCGAAAAGATAAGCGATGAGGGAATGCTTACAGCAATATATCTTGTCACATCTGCATGTTACGAGCTTATGCTCAACGAAATCATAGGGAAATTTGGAAGCGGTTATCTCAATCCGTTAACAGGAATCGGAACAATCTATGATTACGTAGATTTAACTTCAAATTTCATAAACGGTTTTGAAGGAAATCCATTTTACTCATTCGTTTCATGGGCTTTTGAGTGGTGCTCGTATGTTGTGAACAAAATCATCCTTGACATGGATATACTCATAGCATACGGCGACTATCCATACTACGACCTAAAAGATTACATCTCTCTAATTGAGCAAGAGGAAAATTGCTGGAGAAACGGAGACTTTTCGGAATTGAAATCTGTTTTTGAACAGGAAAAGGAATTGGCATCTAAGATAAGAGATAAATCAAGGAGAGTGTCCAAATATGTTTACGACGACCAATCACTGCCAGAAGATACGAGGGAATATGTAAAAATTCTATACGAGGGTTTAAGCAAAACCGCTGAGGCGGATTTAAACCTAATTGATGAATTCACTTCTACCGTTCTTGAAGAGCCAAAGCCTTCGTTTGTAAGTTATATACCAAGCAAGATAAGAGTTGGTAAGAACAACACCTTCAATATCTCATTTAAAATAAGAAATGATGGGGGAACAGCAAGTATAGCCTATTTTGACTTGAGTCTTTCAGACGGATTAAACATCACATCTTATTCATCGGATAAGCCGAGTGGAGTATTTGGTCTCTACAAAAAGGGAGATTTGATCTGGTATCGTGATGAATATCAGATTCCAGCGAATTATACGCTTTTAGACTGGTATGGTTTTTGGTTTGGGAAAGGTGATGAGATTACGATAAATGTTACGATAACTGCAACGCAACTCGGTGAGCAGTGGATTAAGTATAGGTTGGCATTCAAGCCTTTGCTCGATGATATACCATTTATAAGAGTTCCAAGTGAGGGCGAGCTTGACCAGCAGGGTTGGCATGCATACAAAATTATTGTAAATGTAAGCGATATTGGAAATTCTCCACCAACCGTAAATTTCTCATATACAGTTAGCGGTTTTACCGTGAACTTCAAAGCAGAAGCTCACGATCCTGATGGCGATGAACTCTCTTATCACTGGGATTTCGGCGATGGATACACATCAACCAATAAAAATCCCACACATACATACAAATCTGGTGGAAATTACAGTGTAACTCTTACAGTTACGGATTCGGGAGGTTTAAGCGGATACAAAACTAAGGTTATAAGAATAAATGAACCTCCCAAAGCAGATTTTACATACAATGTAAATGGAACTACTGTAAGCTTCATCTCTACATCAACAGATGATGGTAAAATCGTCTCTTGGGAGTGGGATTTCGGTGATGGCGAAAAGGGATATGGCGAAACTGTACGGCATGAATACTCAACATTTGGCGAATTTTCGGTTAAGCTAACTGTAACAGACAATGAAGGTTGTAAAGGAGAGATATCTAAAAAGATTTTTGTGAGCATACCACTTAAGATTGTAATTCAAGATGCAGATGTAACATGGGGAACTACTAGTATGACCTTGGATGAAAAATTAAAAGGTCAGATGAAAAGAGTGCCCAGGAGAGTTATTGTGGAAGCTGCCAGCAAAACTTTCATGAATGGGCTTATAGGTAACAGCAGTCTTTTCAATACAACTTTTAAAGTTCCGAAAAGACCCATAATTGAAGCCGTAAGTGCTATATTCATGACTAAATTAGAAGAGAACAAGAATCTTATATCACAAACCTCAAGAATTCCAGAAAGGATCACAGTGGAATCAGCAAGTGTTCTATATTTTACGAGATTAAATGTACCGTCACTTAACAAAATGCCAATTGCATTATTTACATTTTCGCCGGAGAAGCCCTTTATAGGAGAGACAATCATATTCAATGCATCACTAAGCTACGATCTGGACGGCTATATAGTAAGCTATGAGTGGGACTTTGGAGACGGAAACGTCACGAGCACAACGCATGAAATAATAAAACATTCATATTCAGAAGTAGGGAATTATGAGGTGACGCTAACAGTAAAAGATGATAAGGGAGCGACGAATTCAACAACAAAAATAATAACGGTCATGCCTGCGAAGCCGAGCGTTTCAATATCTACTGACAAATACGAATACACAGCTGGCGACGTGATGCTCATAAACATAACAATTACGAACCCAGAAGGCGAATGGAAGGGCGTGAAATTCCTATGGACTCTCGACATACTTGATTATGACGTGCATTTCACAATAATAAATAACCGCTCACTGGTGTTACCACCGCTCTACGATAAGACGTTCACGCTCAGATGGAGGCTTCCTGAATTGAGAGCATCGTTCAACGCATCCTGGCATATCGCTATTTTCAACGCAACAACTTCAGAATTAATAAGCGAAGACCACGCAGACTGGAAGTATGTGGCGAGGGCGAGGGAAACCGGAGATATGGAGGTAGAAAAGAGTGTGAGAGATGGAAGTGCCCCAATTTTTAAGGTCATCGCTCGGCTCTCGCTGCGTGAAATAAACCATTAAAACGTATTGATACACTCCCTTTTCATTTTCCCTTCGCAGTACACTTTTAAGTCTCCACGAGATTTTAATGCCTTCGCCTCATCCAGCTTGGAGCATAATCATCGAGCGAATCGCTCATTTAATTTATTGCCAGCCTCCTTCACATCAAGATCGTCCCGGCGGCATGCCGCTATCCGCCGTCAGAGCCGTGAGCGTGACCTAGGCGGCTGCTCCGCCCTTGCGGCGGCTTCCCCTCCACCACCCACCGGCACGCCCCCGTGCTCGCATTTGGGCAAAGCGCCGGCTGCAAAGTTCTCTGGCTTGCCAGCCAAACGCAACGTGGAGTGCCACGAGCTACGATTTGATGCCGTTCCGCCGATGAAGAAGCTCACGAGGGGTCGCCAAGTCGCCTCTCAGGGCGGGAGGGGGCAGAGCTGCCGGTAGAGTGGGCTGTTTCGCATCGTCGTGAGCCCGATCCGACGGTGCGGCTCCCTGCGGCGTCCCCGTACGACGGAGGGGCGCAGCTCATAGGAGACGACGTCGCAAGCGGGACAAATTCCGCTTACGTCCATAAGCGAGACCCCTTAGCAGGGGTGCAGCGAGCTTTTTGAGCGCCTCAAAGCATTCCTCGTGGAAGCGGGCGCTCACGTGATAGG
>JAPHEE010000053.1 GCA_029259545.1 Candidatus Alkanophaga volatiphilum | reverse complement strand
TGGGACTGAGTGAAGATTCAACAGCAATCGGCTTCAGAGAAATAGATGGACAGTTGATAGGCTATGCATGGGGATGGCTTGTGAGGGATATGTTAAATGCGGTAAAAACTTTCATTTCCTCCTACTTAGACCGTTTTATTGAAGAGGCGATGAAATATAAGCCAGAAATAAAAGACAGAGGAATTTTAGAACGAATTAAAAAGCTTGAGGAAGAGATTAAAAGGGTTTCAGCGGTTGGAAGTAGAGATTTAAAAAGGTTGGAAGCAAAATACGGAAAGGAAGATTTAGTTAGGATCCTGGAATCATTCAGAATTGTTTTGGATATGGATAGGATGTCTGAGGAGAACGCACCTACGGAGGAATTTTTGGATAAACTCTCGCTGCTTAAAAATTATACTGAGGGATTCAGCGATAAGCTTGCGGGGCAAGTGGATGAATTTTTGAGGTTTATGAGAGTGGAGCAGTTTGAACGTTCTCCTTTGGATGATGCATATAGGGAAAAGGTAAAGAAGTTCTGCAAGAAATTAGTTGATTTGTGGATAAGTGAGTTTTTGAGAGATGAACGATGAGATATTGAAAAGGATTAAGGAATTGGCTGATGACTTGGCGAAGAGATTCCCAGTTGAATCTATCGTGCTTTTCGGGAGTTTTGTGGAAGGAAAGCCTGAGCCGAACGACATTGATTTGTTTTTAGTAGGAGATTTGAACAAAAACGAAATAATAGATTGGATTGTTGATTATTGCATGAGTAAGAAATGGTATGCGGATGGTCTTCCACATGTGCAAGTGTTATGCGAGAAGGAGGCAACTCCTGAAATTATTCGTGAGATAAATGAAAAAGGAATAACATTATACGGGAACTACGCTGCGAATGGAAACCCAACTTCTGGTAGAGAGCATGCAAAGATATATATTAAAAAGCTTGAGGAGGCGAAGGAATCGTTGGATGATAATTTCCTGAAGAAAAGATGGACTTCTGTCATATCTGATGCAATTGATGTCTGCGATCTCGGAATTCTTGCGATTTTCAGTTTTTACGGAGAAAGAATAAGCGGAAGGCATGCAACAAACTTCTCTCATTTCGCAGGCAGATTCTATCTGGAACATCCTGAATTGTTTGATAGAAGGGTTTATGCGATTCCTCCTGCTATTTTGGAACGATATTCACTGAAATATACGCCTGTTATCGTCAAATATGAGGACGCAAAAGATGTCTATGAGAAGGTTTGTTACTTTTACGATGAAGTGATGAGATGGGCAAGGAAGGAAAAGCTTATTACGTAATGCAACTGTGTGCAGTTTGAAAGTTAATAAAAAGAAAAGAGAGGAAAGAGGAAGTATGGAGTTGCACCGTCAGGCGGAGGCGTTTAAAGCGAGAGGGGTTGCACTTTTGAAAGAGGGAAAAATAGAGGAAGCACGCAGGCTCCTTCTTATTGCGGCGGAGAAATTTGAGAAGGCTGCGGAATTTTCGGAGGGAATTGCGAAGGAATTGAGGTTGAAAGAGGCGGAGTGGTGCAGGCGGCTTGCTGAAGGTAAGGAATTGAGTGTTTCGCCAAAGGCTGTGGGAGCGGTGAGAGAAGAAGCATCTGAAGTGAGCGGGGGCGGAGAGGCGAAAGTGGAGAGAGAGGAAAAGGGTGAATTTGCCCGTATTAAGCAATACATAAGGGAGAATTTGATGGTTAGGGCGAAGGAGAAGTTGCCCTCTTGGGATGAAATTGGAGGGTTAGAGGATGTGAAGAAGTTGTTGAAGAAGGCGTATGTGATAGGAGCGATAGAGAAAAAACCGCCAGCAGTTTCATCTTGGAACGCAATTTTGCTGTATGGCCCACCAGGAACGGGAAAGACGATGCTTGCGGCTGCGGTTGCGAAGAGTTTAGATGCTGCGTTTTTTGATGTGAAGGTGAGCCAGCTGCTCTCAAAATATTACGGAGAGACGCCGAAAATCATATCCGCTCTCTTTGAAGTTGCTCGTGAGGAAGCACCATCCGTCATATTCATAGATGAGTTTGATGCGATTGCGCTGAGCAGGAGCGGGGATTTGGACGAGGAGACGAGAAGAGCGCTCTCCACACTTCTCGCAGAAATGGACGGTCTCTCCTCAAAATCATCACCGTTCGTGCTTGTTATCGCAGCAACTAACACGCCTGAAGCGTTGGATAAGGCGATTCTGAGCAGGTTCGGCAGGAAAATAGAGATTCCTCTGCCTGATTATGAGGCATGCAAGGAGATTATAAGAATACATACGGAGAAGAAGGGAATTCCTCTTGAGGATGAATCGCTATACGATGAACTCGCAAGATATTGCGTTGAGCGTAAGATGTCTGGAAGAGACATAAAATTCATGTGCATAGAGGCGATATGGAATATGATTGAGGAGATGAATCCGGGTTTGGAGAGGCTTGCGGAAGAGCCTTACGAGAGGATTCGTAAGTATGAGCTGAAGACAAGAGCGTTGAAAAAGGAAGACTTTAAAATAAAGGAAACGAGATAAACTGGCAGAGCGACCGTGGATGGACGGAAATTGTGAGGATTAAAAGACAATGTGGTGGAGGATGAGAATAAATCAAGGTGAGGGAAATTGAGACTATTTGGACCGAATATAGATGAGCTAAAAGCGAGGAAAGATGTTGAAGGATTAGTTGAAGCGCTTAAAGATAGCTATGAGTGGGTGCGACGGGCAGCTGCCGGAGCACTCGGCGAAATAGGAGACGAAAGGGCGGTAGAGCCGCTTATCGAGGCGCTTAAAGATAGCGATAGGCGTGTGCGATTGAGAGCTGCTGAAGCGCTTGAGAAAATAGCATCAAACACAATCAATGAGGCTCAATCCTTATTACAGCGAGCGAGGGAGCTTGGCATAAACATAAAGAGTGAGGAAGAGAAGTTGAATGATGCAAAACTTGAACTTGACAAAGAGGATTTCCCAAACGCAGCGAAACTTGCGAATGAATGTAAAAATAGCTTGAAGCTTGCGATAGGAAAGGCGAAGCCTGAGATAGAAGTAGATATTCCTTTGAAGGAGTATAAGCTGAATTACTGGAAGAGGACGAAATTCATACTGAAGAATAAAGGGGATGGGCATGCGAGGGGCGTTGAAATAGAATTATCAGATGTAGTGAGTGCCGAATTGATAGGTAAAGTTGATTTGGATGCCGGAGAAGAGAAAGAATTAGAAGTAGTATTGAAGCCGAAAGAAGAAGGAGAAGTTCCTTTAAGAGTGAAACTGAAATATAAAGACTTAAAAGGTCGTGAGTATGAGAGTGAGCGAGTTTTTCTGATAAACGTGTCGGATGCTGAGCGAGAGGAGAGGGAGGAGAGAAAAGCGTTTAGAGCGGTGAGGGGATTCCCTGAGGAGTTGCTTGAGATATATGAAGTAAGTGGAGGGATTTTTGGGAGAGGGAGGCTTTGCTCGTGTGTATAAAGTGCGTAGGAAGCGAGACGGTGAATTAGTAGCGGTGAAGATTCCGAAAGGCATAGATGCGATGACGGGAAAATCGTTCCTGCGGGAACTTACGAACTGGCGAAATTTGAGGCATGAGAACATCGTGGAAATAAGCGATGCGAATATATTTCCTGTGCCGTATTTGGAGATGGAGTATTGCGATAAATCGCTTGCTGACATCGAATTCAGCGTTGAGGATGCGTTGAATATCGCAATTCAAATTGCGGAAGGCTTGAAATACGCACATTCAAAAGGAATCGCACACAAAGACCTGAAACCGCAGAATGTCCTCATCAAAAACGGGAAGGCGAAAATCTCCGACTGGGGACTGAGTAAGGTGCTTTCAGAAAGCACTTCATCGCTGCAAGCGTTCTCTCCTTTTTACGCTGCGCCTGAGCAGATTTCAAAGAAATTCGGGAAGACGGATGAGAAAACAGATATATGGCAGTTCGGCGTCCTTCTTTACGAAATTCTCACGGGAAGAAGACCTTTTGAGGGCGATGATGTCGTTCAAATAGCCTTCTCCATTTTAAATGAAGAACCCGCCCCGCCATCTACATTCAGGAAAGAGGCTGCGATTGTTGATGAGATTGTGATGAAATGCCTGCGGAAGCGAAAGGAAGAGCGCCCTTCTGCTGAAGAAATCCATGCATATCTTGCGAAGATTCTGAAGGGAAGGCTGGAAAAGCAATTGGAAGCGAGCAAGGACTTTGGCGAGAGCAGGGAAATCCTGAAAAGCCTTGCGAGGCTTCACACGCTCACCGAAGAATACGAGGAGACCGCAAGATACCTCTTAAAAATAGCGGATATTTCAAGCGGGAATGAGCGGGAAATCGCAAGGAAAATCGCAAACGCATTCCGCCTGCTCTTGGAAATGAGGGAGATATGCGAGAAGCATCCGAGAGTTTCAGATGTCGTTGAGAAGTATGAGATGATTTTAGATGCTCTACCCGCAAATATGGCGGAAGCGTTTGATGCTGATGAGCGTATTGGATTATTATTCAAGCGAATGAAGGCGGAATTGCGAGATGAACAGCATTTAGACACGCAACATATAGAAGAACTGCGTCATTTCTGCCATTTATTTGCGGAGCGCTGCCTTTCATATTTGCTCTGATTTACCGATGAGGAAGGCGACGGAGATGAGCCGATGATGAATCCGCCCTCGATAGGGTGCGAGCGTGAAGACGGGCGGCAGACCGGTGGAAAGGGCTGTGCGGTGGTCCCGTATCAGGCGAGGATGGTGCCACCCGTGATGCCACCGCTTAAGTCATCCGCCCACCCCGTTTGTACATCTGGATAGCGCTCGCTGCCCACGCCACCATTCAAAGCATGCTTTTCAGGCGACGCACGAGCTCCTCCTTGATTCTACCGTTCCTATCGCCGCCGCAGAGCATGCCTCTAACCCCGATGATGTCGGGATTTATTCTCTTGACCGCAGGGATGTCTTCGAACTTCAAAGAGCCGGCAATCGCCGTTTCGAGACCGAACTCATGGGCGTCAGCCACAAACTTCTTGAGCTCGTTCTCGCTCAGAAATTCGAACGTGGACTTCCCGTCCTTTATGGCGGTGTCCACCATCGCAACGTCGATGTCCACCTCGCTCGCAATCCTCGGAAGCTCAAAAGGAGAAACGGAGCCAATTCTGGAATAATCAGAGTAAAATGCAGAAACTACTTTCTTCCCGCCGTCGAACTCCTTTACTGCTTTTACAACCGCCTTCAGCAATTCTATCGCCTGCTCCGCTGTTTTTATCCCGAAAAGTCCAACCTTTATATATTCTGCGCCGGAAACTGCGGCGCCGAGCGCCGCAAGCGCCGCCGTTCCTGGCTTGAAGTCGAAATCGCCGATCGTAGCGCTCACGGGCACGCTCACTTCCTCCTTTATTCTGCGGATGACCCAAGGAAAGTTAGCGCCTAAGGAACCTTCCCGTGGATTTTTTACATCTATGATGTCGGCATGCCCACGAACCGCCGCACGAGCCTCATCCAAGTCCTTAGGGCTCACCAGTAGCCTCATCCCCGTAACTTACGGGGAGCAAAAATAAAAACCTTTCTGGTTATGCGACGTGCTTCTCGCTTTTTATCTCTATGTCGGCGATATCAGCGATGCCACGCACCGCGTCCACTGTGAAGCTCTTTATTTTCTCCATGAGCGTCTTTTTGTACTTCCCAACAAGCGCGTGCTCTAAGACTTCCTCAATAGTCTCCACAGGGATTATCTGAACCTTATCACGGTAACGGTCTTCGATGAAAACATCCTTAAGGTTCGCTTTTGGGATGATGACTTTTTTGATGCCTGCTTGCGCCGCAGCCTCGATCTTCGGAGTGACGCCGCCGACAGGGAGGACGTCGCCACGCACTGAAAGCGAGCCGGTCATTGCAACGCTCTGGTCCACTGGGATGTTTTCGAGCGCTGAGATGACGGCTGTGGCGACGGAAATGCTAGCGGAGTCGCCCTCAACGCCTTCGTAAGTGCCAACAAACTGGATGTGGATGTCCATGTTTGAAATGTCCTTGCCGGTGAGCTTTTTGAAGACGGCGGAGACGTTCTGGACTGCCTCTTGCGCTATTTCTTGAAGTCTGCCGGTTGCTATCACACGCCCTTCCTCCTTTGACTGGGCGGGCGTCACCTGCGCAATTATCGGGAGGACGACGCCGGTGTCGCCGATGACTGCAAGCCCGTTGACTCTGCCAACCTCTGCGCCTTCGTTCTTGAAGAGCTGATATTCACGTTTCTGCTCGAGATACTCGTCAGCGACCTGCTGCTCGACGGAGCGCGCCATCTTCTTCGCCTTTATTACGTGCTCTGCCGTTACGTATTCCGCACCTTCAGCCTTTGCGATGTCGCCGGCGACCCGCACTAAGCCACCTAAGTCCCTGAGGATGAGCGTGAGGTGCCCCTTCCGCCCGGCACGGCGACGAGCCTCCCTGATGACCTCCTTGACGGCGTCCGCCGTGAAGTGCGGGATGTTGCCGTCACGCTCGACCTCCTGAGCGACGAAGCGCACGAGCTTCCTGCGGTTTTCGGGCGTGTCCTCCATGGTGTCCCGCATGTACACCTCGTAGCCGTAGCCCCGAATGCGAGAGCGCAGCGCAGGGTGCATGTTTGCAATCGCATCGAGGTTCCCGGCGGCGACCATGATGAAGTCGCAGGGTACCGGCTCGGTCTTCACCATTGCGCCGGCGCTCCGCTCCGATTGTCCAGTGATCGGAAACTTTTTCTCCTGCATCGCCGTCAGCAGGTGCTGCTGCGACTCTATGCTCAGCGTATTTATTTCATCTATGAAGAGGACGCCCTTATGCGCCTTGTGGATGGCTCCAGCTTCGACTCTTTCATGAGCGGGCGTCTCCAGCCCACCCGACTGATACGGATCGTGTCGCACGTCGCCGAAAAGCGCGCCGGCATGGGCGCCGGTGGCGTCCTCGAAGGGCGCATACTCTTTGTCGGCGTTCGAGACGAGGAGCTTCGGCACCATTAACTCCTCACGAGGCATCATGTACTTGAGCGCCATGAAAACGAGCGCCGCCGCCACTATCGACCACAGAATAGCCATGGAGTCGCCTTGGAGTGAAAGGAAAATGCCATATCCAACGATCAAAAAGAATATGAGCATAAGAAACGAGTTACGAGCTTGTGCCCGCCGCCTCGCCTCCTCCTTGTGAGCCTCCACGATCTCTTTGCCCTTCCCCTTAGGAACGACCCTTATCTTCGGATTGTTTTTGTCCTCAGGGTTGGGATATACCAAGATATCCTCAAGCTCCTCCTTCGGCAGGAGTTCCGCCATCGCCTTCGCAAGCATCGACTTGCCGGTCCCAGGCGTCCCGATGAGCAGTACGTGCCGTCGCTGCTTTGCCGCCTTCTTTATAACTTCAACGGCATGCTCCTGCCCTATGACCTGATCTATAAGACGGTCCGGCACCTTTATTTCTCTCGTCGTCTTGAACACCAAGCCACCTAGCAGGTCGTCGTCCTCTGCCTCTTCCTCATCGCACGGATGCTTGTCCTTTTCCATCTTCTTTCCCTCTTTCGCTAGCAGGGGATAAATAGGTTACGAATGGGAATGTGGTTTATCGGTCTAGAAATATACTGTACGCGTTCTCCAGCCGAAGCTGAACAAAGCATCCTCTGCTTATCCTTTATACGTGGAAGGACATCATGCCACAATGTGTCAGCAAAAGTAAATGCCTAGCATGCCCAACGTTAGTACCGACGTCCGCCCGTTCGAAGTTTGCTAACAGCAGAACGGAAAATTATACCCCCACGTCGCTTGGAGATAGGCTTCACAGCTCAGCATTTCGCCCCAAGTGTCTTACCTTAGTGTGTACACAGGGAGTTGGAGCAAGATGTGACCTCCTCCCCCGACCAGGGGCTTCCACCGGGAAGCTTGAGGTTGGGGAGTGTGCCGTGCGGCGCTCCCCTCCAGCGG
>JAPHEE010000052.1 GCA_029259545.1 Candidatus Alkanophaga volatiphilum | reverse complement strand
GGCGTGGGCGTGGGGGGGAGAGGTGAGTTGGGAGCATCTCGCAGTCCGAGGACTGCAGGGTGGGCCAGCACCCTGTTAAACCCTTCTCCGTTGAGAGGGGATATGTTCAACCATAGGGAGTGGGGGGATTTAAGTGTTTCGGTTGAGCGAAGCCCTCCCGCCTCCCCAATTCATCCCTTAGGGCTTTCTTAGCGACGTTTTGTAAGAGGAGGTGAGAAGGGAAAGGATGCCCCGGATGGAGGCACCTTTTGCGTTGAACAGTGTGGAGGAAGTGGCTGGGTACGATTTAATGAAGTGTGGATTATATCGCACACTGCCTCCGGAGGGGAAAGAGATTGTAAAAAAGAACAAATATGTGTTGCAATATCTTCACATGATCCCTTTAGAGAGAATAGGAACACCTAAATTTTACAAGGAATTATCAAGAAAGCTCAAAGAAATGAAGGATCCGAATGTTATTTATCCTGTGAGTGATGAGATAGCGGTGCATATATGCCCTGACAAGAATGATGCTCGCAATTATTACATACCGATAGAGCCGCATTTGTTTCAAGATTTAAGCGATTTGATTGCTGAGGTAGAGAAGAGGATAGCACTTCTCGTTGATAAATATGAAGAGCCTCGCAGTAAGGAGGAGCAACGAAAAATTCTTGAGAAGTGCATAGATGAAGTTTGTGAGGTCGTTCATTTGAACGGTGGTGAATATGTCGGTAGGAGAGGAATGCTTCTGCGAGCTGCGAGCTTGAGATTGAGAGAGCCGAACAACGGCTCAAAATTTTCTCGTATTTTCAACGCATTACGCTCACTATTCCTTGATGGAAATGGTAAAATTCCTGTAACTCCTTTTGAACTGCGTGCAATTAAATATTTAATGGTGCGTGATAAGGTCGGATTGGGAGTATTAGAGCCTTTTATTCATGACCCTTATATTGAAGATATTTCCTGTTCAGGTCTCGGAAATATATTTATAGAGCATAAGATATTTGAATCTTTGAAGGCTCCGATTGTATTTGAGCGTGAGGAGGAGCTTGACGATTTCGTTCTGAAGCTTTCTGAGAAGATAGGGAAGCCTGTTTCATTCAGGAATCCGATTGTTGATGCAACACTGCCAGACGGTTCTCGTATAAATATTGTATATGGCAGGGACATATCAAAGAAAGGCTCAAACTTCACGATAAGAAAGTTCAGTAAGAAGCCTTTGAGCGTCCTTCAGCTTATTGAATTCGGCACTTTCAACTACTTGATGGCTGCTTATTTCTGGATTGCTCTTCGTGAGGGCATGAATTGTTTCGTAGTAGGCGAAACCGCTTCAGGTAAAACGACAACACTTAACGCAATCACAACTTTCGTGCCTCCTAATGCTAAAATCATTTCAATTGAAGACACGCCAGAGGTTCAAATACCACATAAGAACTGGTTGAGAGAGGTGACTCGCTCGGCAGGAGAGCGGAAAGGAAGCGAGACTTCAAGCGTAGAGATGTTTGATTTGCTTAAAGCGGCGTTGAGACAGCGACCCAACCTGATTATTGTCGGTGAGATAAGAGGAATTGAAGGGAACATTGCATTTCAAGCGATGCAGACAGGGCATGCTGTTATGTCGACATTTCATGCTGCGAGTGTTGAGAAGTTGATTCAAAGGCTCACAGGCGACCCGATAAGAGTGCCTAAGACATACATAGACAACCTGAATTTTGTGATTATTCAGAATGCGGTGCGCTTGAAAGGGAAATTGGTCAGGCGTGTGACGAGCGTGAGTGAAATTATCGGTTATGACCCCCCTTCAGACACATTCTCATACATTGAAGTGTTCAGGTGGAATCCCGCCACAGACACTTTTGAGTTCACTGGAAACTTGAATTCATACATGTTGGAGGAGAAAATAGCGGTGAAGCGGGGAATTCCTCACAATAAAAAGCGTAAAATATACAAGGAATTGGAGAAGAGAGCGAATATATTGAAAAAAATACATGAATCTGGCGTCACTGACTTCTATGAACTCTTCAATTTGATAGCAAAGATAGAGAAAGAGGGGGTGATATGAGGATTGCGTAGGATGAAGAAAGTAGGAGTATTAGGGGGAAATGAGGAGGAAGAAGGAGCGAAGAGGAGAAAGAAGCATGTATTAAGATTTGATTTCGGTTCGAAGATAAAAGAGGACCAAGCGATGATGCTTGACCTCCTTAACATAATTACTTACATGTCTTCTATTGCGACTGCGGACATAGGAAGGGATAAAATAATAGAATTAGCGTCGCAACAGGAGGGAATAACTGCGGGATATTTGAGAAGAGTGCATTTATTGGTGAGGAATTACGGTTATGATTACGCTGAAGCATGCAAAGTAGTTGCTGAAACTGCAACACATCCTGCATTGAAAGATTTCCTCATTCGTTTATCAAATGCATTCTCAACAGGAGAGGACGAAGAGAAATTCCTACGCACAGAGGCGGAGCACATGGTTGAAAAATACACGAACAAATACACGGGCGATGTGGAATCGCTCAGGAAATGGACGGATGGCTATTCCGCCCTTCTCGTCTCTGTCACGACTGTCATCGCTGTATTCCTCGTGAGTTCAATGTTCCAGATGTTCAAGATTGGAAATTTGCAACTCCTTGCAACCTTAGGCGGAATTATTCTCTGTTTTGTCGCATTTTTCGGCGTTTATATCATATATAGGGTGGCGCCGTATGAGAAAGTTGTGCATTCTTTGGATGTGAAGTCAAGAGAGCAGGAATTATTAAGGAGGATGAGCATATTTTTGATTCCTTCTGCTTTCATTTTTCCCATTGTATTGCTGATAAGTGGTGCGGATGAGTGGACAATATTTCTCACGATTTCAATTTTGCTTGCACCGATGGGATTTTTTGCGATGAAAGATGCTCGCAACATAGAGCGAAGGGACAGAGACCTCTCGCCTTTTTTGAAGAGTTTGGGAGCGACCGCAGGAATAACAGGCACGACGCTTGCAGTTGCGATAAGCAGACTTGACAAGAAAGCGGTGGGTTCTCTTGAAGAATTTGTCAACAGATTGTATAAAAGGCTTGTAAATGGCATAAATCCGAGTGTCTGCTGGTATTATTTCATGGGCGAGACTGGTTCTGAACTCGTGAACAAATATGTGAGGGTATTTCTTGACGCAATAAATCTCGGAGGCGACCCTGTTGAGATAGGGAAAGTGACATCTCACTCCGTTTTGGGCATAACTCTGCTGCGAGCTCGCAGGAAATTAGTGGCAAATGGCTTCATTAACCTCATGATTCCGCTGCATGTTGGCATGTGCGGTGTTCTAATGTTCATATATGAGATGGTTCTGCACTTCAATGAATGGTTAGCAGAAATATTTAAAAAAGTATCGCCAGAAATAATCGGAGGCATTGGTGGAATACCTTCCGGTTTTGGATATAATATAAGCGAGGTGGACATTCCTTTCCTCTCAAAATATGTGATGTTTGTCATATTTGTCCTCACTATTGCGAACTCTTTTGCTTCAAAATACGCATCCGGGGGAAGCAATTACAAATTATGTGCCTACGCTTCCATTCTCTTCGCCCTCTCCGCTCTAATATATCTTGCGATGCCTCCTCTTGCCTCAAAAATATTCACGATGCCTTTCTTGTCGTCGGCGACGCCGTGAGTGTGCTGGGAAGGTGATGAGAAATGTTTAGGATATGGAGACGAGGAGGTGGCGGTAGTAGTGGTGGTAGGAGGAGAGAGGATGAAGGAGAGCAGGGGGAAGAAAGGGGAATGATGGAAGGAGTGGATGAGGAGAGCGGTGAGATTGATGCATCGTTGTTCTCACCTGTGAAAGGGGACCCGTTCAGCGCTTCTGAGGATGAGATAAGGGCGATTGAAGAGTGGTGGTCGCAAAAGGAGGCTGAGGAGGCTGAGGAGGAATGGTCAGAAGAGGAGGTCATGAGTGAAGAGGAAAAAGAAGAGGACTCAATCACGGACGAATTAATAAGTCGTTTGAAGGAGATAGGGACGGAGGAAGAGGAGGAGTCACCGCTTATGCATGAGATGGAAGAGCTGGGAAATTTAAGCGTGGAAGATTTGCTGCTTCTTGCGAAAGAAATACGAGAAGGCGTAGAGAAAATAAAGGAAGAGCGGAAGGAGAGATTAGAGGCGGTAGAGAAAAGCGCTTCTGCGAGAGCGAGGGAGGAAGCTGAAGGAGGGGCGAAGGCTAAAAAGGCTCGTGATGAGAAATCCAGTCATCGTGTCTTCTCATAATTTTTATCTGACAACTAACTTAACCAAAATTCAAGAATTCTCTTATCCATTTTCCGCAAAGCTTACCCTCTGAGTTAACTGATAAAAGCAATCCGAGATACCTTCGGTCGCTAAGAGGGCTCCGTCCGACAGGACGGAGATGAATTGGGGAGGCGGGTGGGGGGCTGGCAGGAGTAGTTAATTTTTATACTCCGAAGACAATACAGGTTTGCAACGAGGCGTGGGTACATCCTGCGGTCAGGGGCTGTCGTGACCCGCCCGGCGGGGGCGTAGCTTCGTGCTGCACACTCCTCAACCTCACGCCGGTGGAAGCCCCTTGCTGAGCGAGGAGGCGGTCACCAGTACAGGCGGCTAAGGGAGAAGACGGAAGAGTATGGTAAGAGTAAGGAGAGAGGACGAAAGAGGTTCGAGTAGCGAATGTCCGCGGTGTGGTTCAAAGCGGATAGTGAAACGAGGGAGATTGTTCAAGTGTGTGGACTGTAAACTGGAAGCGCACAGGGATGCCGTAGGGAGCGTAAATATGGGGCTCGCTCAGGGAGAGGGACTCCCTGCGGGAGTCATTAACCGGGCGGTGGCACGCCCCCTGCTCTCTGGAGCAGGAACCTCCGCCCTTTAGGGCGGTGAGGATGTCAGGTGAGTTCGGCGTGGACATCCGCAACGTGTCCGAGGTGCGGGGATGCGCACCCGAAGAACAGAGACAGGAGAAGGCACAGATACAAGTGCCAGTACTGCGGCTATGAGCTTGACGACGACCTGATAGCGGCGAGAAGCATCGCACGCCTCTTCAAGCGTGTGGCGTCCGGCTATACGCCGGGCGTCACGGGCTGCATGCTCAGCCCCAAGGGTGATGCCGCCGAGGCGGACCGAATCCCAACCGAACCCCACCGCCTCAGTGGGGGGAGGTCACGAAAATGGAGAGAGTAGTCCTCAGAACGCATTACTCCAACGAGATAAATCCGGGGATGGATGGCGAGGAGGTCGTGGTGGCAGGTTGGCTGCATGAGCGCCGGGACTTGGGCGGCTTACTCTTCCTGATACTTAGAGACCGAGAAGGGATTGTTCAAGTGACGCTGCGCAAGGACAAAACAAGCGAGGAGCTTCTTGAGCGCGTACGGCGGTTGAGCAAGGAGTCCGTTATCTCGGTGCGTGGTGTCGTGCGCAGCGACAAAAGGGCGCCGAACGGCTATGAACTCATTCCGAGAGAGATAAAAGTGCTGAACGTAGCTGCGACGCCGCTGCCGCTTGAAGTTTCAGGACGCATAAAGTCCGAACTCGACACGAGACTCGACTCCAGGTTCTTGGATCTACGAAATCCCCGGAATAGAGAAATCTTCAGGATACGGAGCGAAGTTTTGAAGACGATACGCTCGTTTCTGGACGAACGCGGCTTCATCGAGGTAAATACGCCGAAAATCGTGGCAGCGGCTACGGAGGGAGGCACTGCCCTCTTTCCAATTTCATACTTCGAGCGGGAAGCTTTCTTGAGCCAGAGCCCTCAACTCTATAAGCAAATGATGATGGCAACTGGGCTCGACCGAGTTTACGAGATCGCTCCGATTTTCAGGGCTGAGGAGCATGATACGACGAAGCACCTGAACGAAGCAACGTCTGCCGATATAGAGGCGGCGTTCGTCGACCACGAGTGGGTGATGGGCGTCTTAGAGGAGCTTGTTGCGTTCGTCTACGAGAACATCAGGGAGCGTTGTGGGAAAAGTCTTGAAATTCTTGGCGTCGAATTGCCGGAGGTGAAGCCGCCGTTTGAGCGAATAACTTACACGGAAGCGCTAGAGCTGCTGACGGAGCACGGCGTCGAGCTCGAGTGGGGCGAGGACTTAAGCACGCCTGCCGAAAAAACGCTCGGTGAGATCATGGGCGCACACTACTTCATCGTGGAGTGGCCGACAAGTGTTAAGCCCTACTACACGATGCCGTTCGAGGGGCGTGAGGAAGTCTGTAAAGCGTTTGACCTCATGCATCCGAGAGTCGAGCTCGCCTCAGGCTCGCAGAGGATTCACGATTACGAAATGCTGCGTGCGAGCATAGAAAAGCACGGATTAAGTCCTGAGAGCTTTAAATTCTATTTAGAGGCTTTCCGCTATGGCATGCCGCCGCACGCCGGCTGGGGACTTGGCATAGAGAGGCTTTTGATGACCATGCTCGAAATTGAAAACATCAGAGAGGTCATATTGTTCCCAAGAGACCGGAGGAGGCTTGTGCCCTAGGCGGCGGACGCATATGGGATTGTAACCGTCGAATCCGAAGAAGCTACCCGCTGCGGACTTCCACGCCCCCAACAACAACCTTACTCACTCTATCACGAACGACTCGCCCAAGTTTGGAGCGAAGCTTTCGCAGTCGAAGTTCTCCCGGATCCACTCTGCGAACGCCGCTGCATTTTCGCCGTGTACTGTGAACACATACTCGACGCCACGCTCGCAGAACATCTCGACGAGCGTCTTCAGGTCGGCGTCGTCGGCGTGCGCTGAGAAGTCATACTGCTCCACTTTTGCCCTCACCTTGACCACCCCGCCGTTCAGCTCGATAGCGCCCTCTTCGAGGAGCCTTCGTCCGTTGGTGCCTTCGATTTGGTAACCAGTAAGTAGGATTTTACTACGAGGATCGTCCTTTATCTTGTTGATATAATAGAGCACAGGACCACCGTTGAGCATGCCTGCTGTCGTCACCACAACGGACGGTTCCGAAAGGACTTTCTTCCTGTTTTTCGAGGTGACGAAGCGGGCGTCCTTAAACGCTTCTACGAGCGCGTTCCCGTCACGGACGAACGACAAATGCTTCTTAATCTTACGAAGTACGCTTAGCCCCATGCCATCAACGTACGGCGTTATCCCGTGCGCATGCAGAACCATTACGATCTCCTGCGTCCGCCCGATCGCAAAACACGGTACTATGGCGTGCCCGCCAGCGTCCAGCGTCTCCTCTATCGAAGCCACAAAACGCCTCTCCAGCTCTCGCCTGTCGGGGTGGTTCTTACCGAAGTACGTGCTTTCTATTATCAAAACGTCCGCTTCCGGTAGGTTCGTGTCCGCCTTCCTTAGCAGTCTAGTGTCTTCGAGCTTGATGTCGCCCGTGTAGAACAGATTTATGTCGTCACGCTCGCTGTGCATGTATATGGAAGAGCTACCTGGAATGTGCCCAGCATCGTAAAGCTCAAATTCGTAGCCTGAAGACCAAAAACGCTCCCGATAGGGCGTCATGAATGCATAATTCATCAAGTCGTTCAGATCTTTCTCATCAAATACGCAGATGCCTTGCTGCATTCCCAGCTTGAGGGTGTCCTTTCCTAGAATGTAAAGCAGCTCCCTTGTGACCGGCGTCATGTATACGGACGGCGACGAGCGCATGAGGTTTGGGACGACGCCGGAATGATCGAGGTGCGCATGCGACACTATGACGACCTCCGGGAAAACATCGCCTACTGGGAATTCGGGAACGTCGGCGGGCTTCATGCCGTAATCCAGCAAGACTTTCCCATCGATCAGGATTGCCGAACGCCCCACCTCGTTGCAGCCGCCAAGGAACCTTATTTCGATTTTCGATACCCCCTAACCTGCTTGTGCCTCCGCTTTTTCTCTCTCTTCGACAACGAGCGCTGCGCCGCCTTCAGACAGCACCTCGCTCTTAAATACTTCAACTCTCCTCAAAGGATAAATCTTT
>JAPHEE010000051.1 GCA_029259545.1 Candidatus Alkanophaga volatiphilum | reverse complement strand
CGGGGATACGGTTGGATCTGCGAGGTATGGTTTCAATCCCACCTTGGTCTGATTTCTTTCTTTATGACCAAATCCATGAGGTGGCAACGGCGCTATGTTTCAATCCCACCTTGGTCTGATTTCTTTCACAATCCTCGTCGTCGACATCCACACCTAATTTTTTAGTTTCAATCCCACCTTGGTCTGATTTCTTTCAGCACGCCCGGACACAAGACGCACCTCGACCTAGAGGTTTCAATCCCACCTTGGTCTGATTTCTTTCCGGCAAGCCTCGTCGTCAATTTGTGCAGGAAGTCTTGTTTCAATCCCACCTTGGTCTGATTTCTTTCCTTCTAGAAGAAGCGAGCCAGCTTGTTTAGTCTAGCGTTTCAATCCCACCTTGGTCTGATTTCTTTCGTATTCTTACATCAAACTCATCAACACCGCCCATTAGTTTCAATCCCACCTTGGTCTGATTTCTTTCCGTGCTAATCCCGATAGCGTCAACCATCCGCAGAAAGTTTCAATCCCACCTTGGTCTGATTTCTTTCGGGATTATACTCCCCAATTTGTCCTTTATGTCCAGTAAGTTTCAATCCCACCTTGGTCTGATTTCTTTCCCTTTCCACCCGTGCGGCTCGCTCGTCAGCCCGTCGGCGGAAGTTTCAATCCCACCTTGGTCTGATTTCTTTCACTCCGGCATTCCTTAATGCCAAGCTCAAGAATGGCAGGTTTCAATCCCACCTTGGTCTGATTTCTTTCTTTTTTTATTTTTAGACAATGATAGCGATGCTATTTATGGTTTCAATCCCACCTTGGTCTGATTTCTTTCGAGCTTAAAGTTCGATGAGCGTTATCTCACTGATGAGTTTCAATCCCACCTTGGTCTGATTTCTTTCTCAATTTGAGGCTCGTAACAAATATTCACATGGACGAGTTTCAATCCCACCTTGGTCTGATTTCTTTCACATCCGCTAAGCCGGTTGCATTAAACTTTTCAACCGTTTCAATCCCACCTTGGTCTGATTTCTTTCTCAGTTACCCAAAACGACAGAGCCGTCATAAAAGTTGTTTCAATCCCACCTTGGTCTGATTTCTTTCAATTACTAGGGGCTGACATAGAAGAAGTGCGAATGTGTTTCAATCCCACCTTGGTCTGATTTCTTTCAACCCTACAAGCTCGGTGCTGAAGTCACCGTATACTGTTGTTTCAATCCCACCTTGGTCTGATTTCTTTCAATATTTGTGAAGTAGCCATGCCCTGCCTCGACGAGTTTCAATCCCACCTTGGTCTGATTTCTTTCGGCAAATTGGCGTGGGAGGTCGCATCAAAGAAGAAATGTTTCAATCCCACCTTGGTCTGATTTCTTTCCCTAACTTCGACCTTGCTGTCAGCACTGTGATGTCAGTTTCAATCCCACCTTGGTCTGATTTCTTTCCTTGTTGCGGTTTTACTGCTTTTCTCTCTAATCGTGTTTCAATCCCACCTTGGTCTGATTTCTTTCATTGTGTGGGTATGAAAACGATTTACTAATCGCCCAGGTTTCAATCCCACCTTGGTCTGATTTCTTTCTCGAACTTCGTCGCAAGCTCGTACTCAAGCCCGTCGAGACCGGTTTCAATCCCACCTTGGTCTGATTTCTTTCGATGAACTCGTCCCGCCACTCCTTCTTCCGCTCAAGGTTTCAATCCCACCTTGGTCTGATTTCTTTCGGAAGACGCACGCAGAGCCGTTGCCTTCCCCGCACGTTTCAATCCCACCTTGGTCTGATTTCTTTCGAGTTGGTCATCGAAGATGATAAAATCCATACAGAAGTTTCAATCCCACCTTGGTCTGATTTCTTTCGGACAATTGCAGAGAGGCTTGGAGCAAATGAAGGTGGTTTCAATCCCACCTTGGTCTGATTTCTTTCTGATGCTGCGCCTTACCTTGATTCTCATGCCCGAGTTTCAATCCCACCTTGGTCTGATTTCTTTCCCACCCAGTTCTCTTCGGACAGGTTCACAAACCAAAGGTTTCAATCCCACCTTGGTCTGATTTCTTTCAGTAGCATTAACAGCCTGTGCCTTGATGATGCACTCACAGTTTCAATCCCACCTTGGTCTGATTTCTTTCTTCTCGAAGTGCTGGTTGAAGGCGACGGCGACGGTGGTTTCAATCCCACCTTGGTCTGATTTCTTTCCTGCTACGACACTCCTGACAAGTTCCTTCTGTAACTTGTTTCAATCCCACCTTGGTCTGATTTCTTTCTTGCACCATGAGGCTGTATGAAGCTCTCTATATATAGTTTCAATCCCACCTTGGTCTGATTTCTTTCAAGAAAAATGCGAGTGCCCGCATCTTGGAAAATACCCGTTTCAATCCCACCTTGGTCTGATTTCTTTCTATAAAGTCATGTGCCTTCATCCTCAACCCCACAAGCTGTTTCAATCCCACCTTGGTCTGATTTCTTTCCAGGCTTGAATGCCCGATTGAGCCTCTCCTGTAAGTTTCAATCCCACCTTGGTCTGATTTCTTTCGCAACCTTAGTGGCGGCTGGTATCAGGGCAGAGAGGGGTTTCAATCCCACCTTGGTCTGATTTCTTTCTTCTTAGCTTTCTTAATCTCTCTTCTCGACGAAAAGTTTCAATCCCACCTTGGTCTGATTTCTTTCCGGATTTGTAGAAAGTTTCGTATGCCATGTTGAGGTTTCAATCCCACCTTGGTCTGATTTCTTTCCCCGGAGTACGTCCGCCATGAACATAGACCTTCACGTTTCAATCCCACCTTGGTCTGATTTCTTTCCCGTGCGTGCTGGAAGAAATAAGCACAAGTTCATAGTTTCAATCCCACCTTGGTCTGATTTCTTTCGCTCGCACGCCCGTTTGCTTTTTTTCAGTGCCGTTGTTTCAATCCCACCTTGGTCTGATTTCTTTCTCCGGTAAAGCATGTGCGTAAGAGAAAATGATAAAGGGTTTCAATCCCACCTTGGTCTGATTTCTTTCGCAGACTGCGTGTGCGACGTGTGGCGGAAGGTATCTGGTTTCAATCCCACCTTGGTCTGATTTCTTTCCTTGTAGCTCAGCGGACGGATCACGCCCATTTCAAAGTTTCAATCCCACCTTGGTCTGATTTCTTTCATAGTCTTCGCCATAATCTTCTTTCTGTTAGTCGGCTGTTTCAATCCCACCTTGGTCTGATTTCTTTCTCCTCCGCAAGCTCCACTATCATCCTGTCAACGAAGTTTCAATCCCACCTTGGTCTGATTTCTTTCGCGTCGATCCCGACGAGGTTGCGTTCTTCGAAGATGGTTTCAATCCCACCTTGGTCTGATTTCTTTCCCTCAGCGGCACGACGGCGCGTCCGTCGTTCTCCCTGGTTTCAATCCCACCTTGGTCTGATTTCTTTCATGTCTGCTCCATGCTGGGTACACAAGCTCATAAACCCGGTTTCAATCCCACCTTGGTCTGATTTCTTTCTGGTGCCGTCGAAGCGGTAAATCGCCGCCTTGCTCGCGTTTCAATCCCACCTTGGTCTGATTTCTTTCTGAGCTGATCGTCGAGAAGTACGAGCAGAACGAGAGTTTCAATCCCACCTTGGTCTGATTTCTTTCTCACCACCCTCGATACCTGCGACTTCAGCCAGCGTAAGTTTCAATCCCACCTTGGTCTGATTTCTTTCCCAAGCAAATGGTAACGCTGGCTGAGGAGTTGATCGTTTCAATCCCACCTTGGTCTGATTTCTTTCCCCCCCTTTTTTCGGTCCTGAGTAGGTGGTGGTCAGTTTCAATCCCACCTTGGTCTGATTTCTTTCTAGGGTCCAGCGGTGTCATATCCACCATGATGTCTGGTTTCAATCCCACCTTGGTCTGATTTCTTTCCGCCCCCGAAGAGCTTGTGACCGGCACGCTCTTCCAGGTTTCAATCCCACCTTGGTCTGATTTCTTTCTCTCGACGGCGTTAATCATCTTCCAGTTGGCAAAGTTTCAATCCCACCTTGGTCTGATTTCTTTCAGAGAAAAATACCAACCAGAAGAAGTAAAGTAGAAGCGGTTTCAATCCCACCTTGGTCTGATTTCTTTCAGGAACTGCGCAGATTACAAGGCTGGAGTGTGCGAGTTTCAATCCCACCTTGGTCTGATTTCTTTCTTTGACTTGATGCAAGGGGGGCGCAAAATTCGGACAACGAGTTTCAATCCCACCTTGGTCTGATTTCTTTCTTTGACTTGATGCAAGGGGGGCGCAAAATTCGGACAACGAGTTTCAATCCCACCTTGGTCTGATTTCTTTCCCGCCGAAGAAGCTACCCCCCCTTTACGAGTATTGTTTCAATCCCACCTTGGTCTGATTTCTTTCTGCAAGAAAGCCACATGCCCAAGATGCGGAACGTCTGTTTCAATCCCACCTTGGTCTGATTTCTTTCCGAGGAAGGAAGGATTGGCAGAAGTGGGGAAGAAGGTTTCAATCCCACCTTGGTCTGATTTCTTTCTTGATGAGGCGGGGGTAGGAATCCCCGCTCGTGAGTGGGTTTCAATCCCACCTTGGTCTGATTTCTTTCTTGTCCGCTCTGGGATTATCTCTTCCTCCGGCATCTCGTTTCAATCCCACCTTGGTCTGATTTCTTTCTTTTGAGCAGAACAAAAACGCCTTAATTGCAATAACGTTTCAATCCCACCTTGGTCTGATTTCTTTCTTGTTTATGGACTGGTTACCGTTTTCGTTTTCGTTCTGTTTCAATCCCACCTTGGTCTGATTTCTTTCACGTATCCGAACGGGACTACACTAAATGCGACACATAGTTTCAATCCCACCTTGGTCTGATTTCTTTCAGGCATATCTGCGGTGGCTGAGATACGGACATGCGAGTTTCAATCCCACCTTGGTCTGATTTCTTTCGCTTTTATTCCGTCAAAGACAAACTCCCCTCTGGACAGTTTCAATCCCACCTTGGTCTGATTTCTTTCTTATCATACTTTGTTGAGTTAGAAGCTCGCCGTTTGTTTCAATCCCACCTTGGTCTGATTTCTTTCACGAACATACTTGCCTACCCACTCAGTATCCCCGTTGTTTCAATCCCACCTTGGTCTGATTTCTTTCAGCCGAAGGTTGAAACGAGCAAAAAGAGAGTTGAGGATGGTTTCAATCCCACCTTGGTCTGATTTCTTTCCGGTTTAAGTATGCCGAGAACCTAACTCCCCCTTGGGGTGGTTTCAATCCCACCTTGGTCTGATTTCTTTCGCGACCTCGCTCATCATCCACGCTAGGTATTCCGTCGTTTCAATCCCACCTTGGTCTGATTTCTTTCTCGTGGCGACGCCCGCCAGCTTCAGCAAGCCTTCGAGTTTCAATCCCACCTTGGTCTGATTTCTTTCCTCGTCCGGCTTGTACATCTCGGGGGTGAACCTCGCGTTTCAATCCCACCTTGGTCTGATTTCTTTCTAGTTGTCGCCGCTCCGCAACTCCTCAAGCTCGTCAGTTTCAATCCCACCTTGGTCTGATTTCTTTCCATTCCAGCGGAGAGGAGGCAAGTCGCCCTCGGCGAGTTTCAATCCCACCTTGGTCTGATTTCTTTCCGACGGGCGTAGAGGCGAGGCTGAGGTTGATTTAGAGTTTCAATCCCACCTTGGTCTGATTTCTTTCGTGCTGCATTACATCGCTGACTTTCACGACGAGAAGAGTTTCAATCCCACCTTGGTCTGATTTCTTTCTGCAGCGATCGCAGATGCGTCCATACTCCGCACCGAGGTTTCAATCCCACCTTGGTCTGATTTCTTTCCTGAGAGACTTGGAGCTTGCGGCAGAGCGTGTGCGCCGGTTTCAATCCCACCTTGGTCTGATTTCTTTCCTGCTCGAACACCGCCACGCTATCGTCGAAAAGAGTTTCAATCCCACCTTGGTCTGATTTCTTTCGTTGTGGCTGCTGTGCGTGGCGTTCGTAGCGTTGCGTTTCAATCCCACCTTGGTCTGATTTCTTTCGTGCTCGTCGTGCTGGACTCGACGAACTTCGACTTCTCAAGTTTCAATCCCACCTTGGTCTGATTTCTTTCGTCGCCCTCTTCGAGACGCACCTGCCTCCTCTCCGCGTTTCAATCCCACCTTGGTCTGATTTCTTTCTTCATGGACGGCAAACACGTCGTGAAAAGAAGCCGCGTTTCAATCCCACCTTGGTCTGATTTCTTTCCGAGGAGTATCAGGCGATCAAGCGGAGTTGCCACAACGTTTCAATCCCACCTTGGTCTGATTTCTTTCTCTTTTGGGTTACAAGCAGGCGTATGATGCTTGGTGTGGTTTCAATCCCACCTTGGTCTGATTTCTTTCTTTAAAATGCGGAAGGGTGTGGATAAGCAGGTTGCGCTAGTTTCAATCCCACCTTGGTCTGATTTCTTTCGTAATTTCGATTGCGGGCACGCTCTACTCAATAATCAGTTTCAATCCCACCTTGGTCTGATTTCTTTCTCCGTCGGCAAGAGCCTCTATGAGAACTTTTAGTTTTTGTTTCAATCCCACCTTGGTCTGATTTCTTTCCGTCAATAGTGTATGTTCTGACATACTCGCAGTATGCGGTTTCAATCCCACCTTGGTCTGATTTCTTTCTCCAGCTCGTCGTACACCGTGATCCTCGAAAACGGTTTCAATCCCACCTTGGTCTGATTTCTTTCTACCAAGGAGTGTGGTACCTCGCAGATGCCTACCACGGTTTCAATCCCACCTTGGTCTGATTTCTTTCCTTCTGGTGACGATAAAGGAGGGGTAAAATGCTTCTGAGTTTCAATCCCACCTTGGTCTGATTTCTTTCAACCTTCTTCCTCCTCACCTGCTCTCTCAGCTCCTCGTTTCAATCCCACCTTGGTCTGATTTCTTTCCGACAGCGGCGAGACTCTTAGCGTCCCCGTCTTTGGTTTCAATCCCACCTTGGTCTGATTTCTTTCTTTTTTGTAAGTCACTATTACAAGAGTGTCTTTCTCGCGTTTCAATCCCACCTTGGTCTGATTTCTTTCTCCGAGGTGAGTGAGATGGTGGCGGTGGAGTGTGACGAAGTTTCAATCCCACCTTGGTCTGATTTCTTTCCCCTCTGAACGCCTCCTTCCACCTCGGCGTAAAAGTGGTTTCAATCCCACCTTGGTCTGATTTCTTTCTCGTCCGCAGCGAGAATGACGCCTCGCTCGACGCTGGTTTCAATCCCACCTTGGTCTGATTTCTTTCTCTCAAGAGCTGCCTTGAGCGGCTTGTTTCCGACTGCACGTTTCAATCCCACCTTGGTCTGATTTCTTTCGTCCCCAAGTCCGCCGCACATCCGGCACTCCGGCGCGTTTCAATCCCACCTTGGTCTGATTTCTTTCCGGCGGAGGGGTCGACGTAGCTTACAGGGAAGATGGTTTCAATCCCACCTTGGTCTGATTTCTTTCGGAGGAGCTTGCGGAGATTGTCAGGAACCAAAAAGGTTTCAATCCCACCTTGGTCTGATTTCTTTCGAAGTTCTTGCGTAAGGTGACGGAAAAGCTCTACGAGTTTCAATCCCACCTTGGTCTGATTTCTTTCTCGCCAATCAGCTAAACCGCCTCATACAGGAGGTCGGTTTCAATCCCACCTTGGTCTGATTTCTTTCGCTGGAAATCAAAGATGAAGTCAAAAAAGATGCTGTGTTTCAATCCCACCTTGGTCTGATTTCTTTCGGGGAAGTTAAAGGAGTGGGAAGCCCTTGTTAGTGCGTTTCAATCCCACCTTGGTCTGATTTCTTTCGAGATTCGGAAGCTGTTAGAGGAAGGGAAGACGGTATTTCAATCCCACCTTGGTCTGATTTCTTTCCCGGTTTTCGTGCTGGTGGGACGCAGTGAAGGCGGTATTTCAATCCCACCTTGGTCTGATTTCTTTCAGGCACGTCTCCTCTGTCCGCGCCCGATTCAGGGGTGTGTAAAGGTTTTATATAAAACTTTTCATCTCGCATCTTCGATCCCCGCTGCGTCATATAA
>JAPHEE010000050.1:7171-8818 GCA_029259545.1 Candidatus Alkanophaga volatiphilum | reverse complement strand
AAAGATTTATCCTTTGAGGAGAGTTGAAGTATTTAAGAGCGAGGTGCTGTCTGAAGGCGGCGCAGCGCTCGTTGTCGAAGAGAGAGAAAAAGCGGAGGCACAAGCAGGTTAGGGGGTATCGAAAATCACCTCCTCCCATTTCCTCTCCCCAACGACGATCTCAAATTCCAGCGGCGTCACCACCGGCTTCTCAAAGCCGTGAAGGTCCTCGACGAGCCTCGGGCACGCCGTGCTGACGAAAGCGTCCACGTCGAACGCCAAGAGCCTCTCCCTCGTCACCTCATCCATGTAAATCAAATAGGCTTCAAGCCCCTCACGCCTCGCAAGCCTCAGAGTCCTGAGAGCCGCCTTCAAATCAAACTGCCCCGGCTTCGCCCCGACGATCACGCCGAGCCGCCTTGCGGCGGACGCCCGCTCCACGGCTGCGACACGCTTAGCCAGAAGCCGCCTCGGCGTCACCTCCTCAACGTTCCCGCCGAGGGGGTCCGCAACGATCACCCTCTTCCCCGTGTAGAGGCTGAGCCCCTCGGCGTGAAATCTCCCGCTGCCCAGAAGGACGACCTCCTCGCAGTCGAAAGCCGCCGCCGAGAAGTCGCAGCCGAGCACCTGCCCCTCGTGCTTGGCTCGCATCCTCCCCAGACGCCCCGCAACGCCGGCTCCGCCGATCACGACGCTCTTGCCCAGACTTTCGAGCACGCCTCTCGCCTCCCTCAAGGAGTGGACGTGCTGCACCGTCGCAACCAGCCCGACGACATCGCCACGCAGGAGCTTCGCAGCCTCCGCCACGACCGGCTTGACGTCGGCGTGCACCCTGCACTCCAAGAAGACGCAACGCTCCCGAATCGCCGAGCGCAGCCGCCCGCACCGCTCAGCCGCTCTACGCAGCAACGACGCTCCGCTCCCGCCAAGCTCGCAGGCGCCGCCGACAAGAAACTCGGAATGCCCAAAGTGGAAAAGCACGTCCACAAGCTCCAGAAGCCGCTCGTCCACGTCGCAGGCGCCGTGGCACGGACCTCCCGAAACGATCGTCTCCACGCCAAAACTCGAAATCTTCGAAGCCACCTCCGCAGCAAACCTCTTAAGCCCGTCCGGAAGCTGGACGCCCGCCACGCCCACGCCCCTCTCCTTAATCACCCGCTCCACGGTCTCCAATTCCAGCTCCAAGCTCGCTCTCATCCCAGCCGCTGTCAACCCCATCGCACCGCCGGCTCAGCCCCGCTCAATATAATCCAGCTCAGCTCAACCCAAAACCTCCTCAAAATCCTTTAAAAACTGCATGACCGCCTCCTCGGTGACGTGCGGCATGATCACGAGACGCAACGCCCTCGGCTTCCTCGTGGTGGAAACCCGCCAGCCCCGCTCCCTCAGACGCTCGACGACAAGCTCCACGTTTTCAACTTTTAGGGCGACGACGTTCATCACGGGCTCGATCACCGGCTCCACGCCGAGCCTCCGGGCGCCGTCGACGACGAGCCTCGTGAGCCGCATGCACTCCCTCACAACCCTTCTAAGTCCCTCCCTGCCCAAAAGTTTCAATACTGCGTAAGTGGCGGCGGCTGCCGCCCCGCTCCTCGTCCCGACGAGCGAGTACTGCGCCTTCGTCGTGAGGTACGGCGTCTCGACCGCAAGCGCCTCAAGGTGCTCACG
>JAPHEE010000050.1:0-6429 GCA_029259545.1 Candidatus Alkanophaga volatiphilum | reverse complement strand
CCTCTCCTTCCCTCTCAACACCCTTAACGCTCGAAAATGCCAAACAACTTCGAGGCGAGCGACCTTTTTTCAACAACGCACACGTCCTTAAAGCTGCAAATGTCGCAGCGTGCATGCTCGCTTTTCTCAGGAAACACTCCCGCCTTAATCTTCTTAATCCTCTTTAACGCTCGTAACGCTTCTATCCTGTCCTTCCTCCGTATCAAAACCTCCCTGAACTCCCCTGCCCTTATATACTCCACAAGTCCTCGATTGACGACGGTCGAAAACTCCTCCTCTAAAAGCAGGGCATATGCTGCAAGCTGAATGCGGTCGACATACCACACACCAAACTCCGGACAGCGAGCCGACGCTCGTACTATGCACGGCGTCAACTCTTGACGCTCGCCGCGAAAAAGCTTGTCGAGCACCCCGCTCAGCTCCAACCGCTCGGAGACCAAGAACACGTCCCTCGCATGCTCCTCCTCAAAAAATCTCCCGTCCTTTAGTATTTTCTCCAACCAACCACGCTCCTCAAGCTCTGCGGCGAGCGCAGCCCTGCTCTCGGAAAGCGAGCTCAGAATCCGACCGTCGTCAGCCACGCCCAGCAGCTCTCGCAGCTCCTCCCGATACGCCACCGCCACAGCCTCCACCGCCGCATCCAGTATCCTGTTCAAAAGCGCACCGCCGCCAGCAGCCCCAGCAGCCCCAGCCGCAGCCGCACCCTCGCTGCCTGCCTCGTCCTCGGAGAGCAGGCTCGGCAGCAGGTGCGCAATCTCTTTGAAAATAATGTTTTCAAGCGACCTCTCAAGCTCATATCCCCTACTAAGAAAGTAAACCTGGCGGGGACAGTTCAGGAAAATGCCTATTTCCGAAACCTTCACTACCATCTAACCAAAGTTGTTTAAAGTTTTTTATGTTGCTACTAATTAGAGATGCTGCCGAAGAAGTTCTTCGTGACGACGGGCGTCGGCATGGACGAAGACCCGCTGAACGCCTTCGACGCCGCCCTCCGGGACGCTGGCATCGCCGAGTGCAACCTCGTGCCCGTGTCCTCGATACTGCCGAGAAACGCGGTGCACGTCGAGCCCGTACGCATCGAGCCCGGCACGATCACGTTCTGCGTCCTCGCCCGGCAGGACGGCAACGCCGGCGAGCTGATAAGCGCGGGAATCGGCTACGGCTGGCTCTCCGACGACAGCGGACGAAGGGTGCATGGCGTCGTCTGCGAGCACGGCGGCTTCCACCCCAAGGAGTTCGTCCGTGAGAGGCTCGAAGCCATGCTCTGCCGCATGGCGAGGATCCGAGGGCTGAACCTCGAAGAAAGGCGGATATACGTGGAATCCGTGGAGGTGGAAGCCGGGAAGTGCGGCTCCGTCGTCGCCGCCCTCGTCTTCGTGCCCGAACCTTGATTCCAACACCCCATTGGGGTGATGGTCACCTAGTCGCCCACATCTCACACAACTTAAATCAGGCTCATCCCAGGCGGACGCTCAAGCGCTCCTTTCAGCCCTCATAGCTCACCTTCGCACCGGCACATCGTTGCTATGAGAGCCTTGGGGAACACTTGAGGAGCTCGGTGTGGCATCCACCTCACTCTGTTCATCGCCTTCATCGCCACAGCTTCATCACTGTTATGTGTTAGAGTGTGAGAGGTTAAAACTTATCAGTTACTGTTGCGTGCCTCCCCCTGCCGGCGCCTGCCGGACTCGCCCCCGACAGGCTGCGGCGGCATATTTCCCTCCCGTCACCCCCCGCTTGCGACCCCTCGCTCCACAGATAAAGCGTGTTGCCGCCCTCGACGCCTGAACCTCAGAGCAAGGTAGCAAAAAGCAAAAGGGAGGTACAGCCGGCGACGAATAATAAAGAGCTGATCTTTACAAGCTTAACGCACCTCCTAACATGCTCATCGTCAGGAAACCCAAAACGCTCACCGACGATGTAATGCCCAACTTTTTCGAGACGCACTTGCAGCGCCGACGCCGCCGCAAGAATCGGCGGCTTTGCCACCTCGCCGCCCGCTGCTGCCGGCTTCAGCCCAAGAAGGCGTGCCGACACAAGGATGAGCGCCGCCGCTAGCCTCTCAAGCGGGGCGTTCAGCACGTCGTCGAGCTTCGCCGAAAACCAGCCGAAATGCTTGTAGCGCTCGTCCTTGTAGCCGAAGACCGCATCTAAGGTGTTAACCACCCTGTAAAACATGGCGCCAAAAATTCCAAGAGCTGCGAGGCTGAAGCCGCCGACGCTTAAGAACGAACCAAGAACACTAAGCACTGTGAAATAGAAAAGCGGTGAAATTACGCTGTCTGTCAAGTTCTCAGCTGTTGATTCTATAGTTGCGGAGTTAAGAAGAGGAACGTCGAGCCCCGAGACGTCTCTGCTTACTATTTTCGCAACCGCCGCCCGTCGTCTGTTCACATCGGACACAAGCGTGGCGAGCGCAAACCGCTCCAGCCCTTTAACCGTAAAAGTCATCTTGAAAATAAGGGCGCCGACCACAACGTATGCGTAGTAGCAAAGCGGCGGCTGCAGGCTGAGCAGGCGACCGATAAGTAGGCAAGGCGTTGCGAATATGAAAATTAATAAAACTACGCAAACGACGCCTAAAAGCTTCTCCTTACGGGCGTTGCCACGCCGCACACGAGCATCGAGGATGTAAGCAAGGCGGCTTACCCAAACGATAGGATAAAAATGTTGGAGGCGTTCCGGCGGGTCTCCGAACGTGATATCGAGAACGAATGCCATGACGAGAACCAAAACGTTAAGGATGATGGTTTCAGCGCCGCTCATGAGGAGCATCATTAAGGTTAAGAGAAAACATAATTTATGGAGCGGGGGTTGCCGAGCCAGGAAAAGGCGCAGGGCTTAGGTGCGCCCGCCGCCTGCGCGCCGCACGACGAGGTGCGAAGATACCCTGTCCCGTAGGGGTCCGAGGGTTCAAATCCCTCCCCCCGCATCTAGCATAGCTAACAGTGGTGCTTCAGGCTCGTATTTCAGCGTCTCATACACCATGAAAGTCTCAGTTCGCTCTACAGCGCCGAACGCATGCAAGTTCTTTATGAACGCCGTGAGCTCCGCCTTGTCCCTCACGAGCAATTCCACGAAGAAGTCGAAACGCCCGAAGAGAAGATGCAACTGCGTCACGCATCGGCACCGCCTGAGGAAGTCGGCAAGCTCCTCCCTGAGCGTCTTGTCAGGCTTTGCGATTATCAAAACGTAAGCCTTGAAGGAGAGCCCCAGCTTCTCAGCATCGACGCACGTTGAAAACTTCTTTATGAGCCTCCGCTCGAGAAGCCGCCGTATTCGGTTGAAAACGGTCTGACGGCTGAGCCCGCACCGCCGCCCCAGCTCCGAGTACGGCAACCTCCCATCAGAAAGCAACTCCCTCAGTATGCATTTGTCCTTATCGTCTATCTCAATTTTCATCAAATGTCAAAAACAGCATGGAAATATTTATAAGTTACATGGCTCATGTCAATTTGGGCTCGGAATGCGTGGTGGAACCATGATAAAGGGAGACCTTGGAGCCGCAGAGCTCGCGGAGGCGGGTGGGAGCGGAGCCAGAGGACAAGGATTTGCGCCGCATGTACGAGCTTATGGAGGAGTCACGGACGCTGCACGCTTGGAGGGACGTGCGCCGCCCGACGCTGAGTGCGGGTGCGGGCGGAAGTCGAAAAGCACGCTGTTAAGACAGAATTTGGACATCACGGTCTTCGCCGCAGCCAAAAACGGCACCGCCTTCAGAAACCCGCCGTCATGGGTCTTGCTTGAAAGGAAAGGAGTATGAGAGGCGGAGGGATAAAAATGAACGAGTATCTTGAGGCGTTGAAGTCGAGGATGGGTGAGGAGGACTATGAGAAACTGGCTGCCATACCCGACCCTGAGGTCCACCGGTTCGTCGCCAAGGCTGCTGAGCTTTGCGACCCGAAAGATATTTTCATCTGTGATGACTCCCCCGACGACGTCGCGCACATCAAGCACATGGCGATCGCCAGTGGCGAGGAAAGCGCAGCTCTAGCCACTCCGGGTCATACCTTCCACTTCGACGGCTATTACGACCAAGGGCGTGACCGTGAAGCTACCAAGTTCCTCGTGCCTAAGGGGGATTACCTGAGTCCCACGCTGAACCAAATAGACCGCGATGAAGGCTTAAAGGAGATACTGGGCCTGCTCAGGGGCGCGATGAGAGGGCGCACGATGATCGTCCGCTTCCTCGTCTTAGGACCGGCGAATTCGGTTTTCACCATCCCCTGTATGGAATGCACCGACTCTTGGTACGTAGCGCACTCCGTGAGCCTGCTCTATCGAAAAGGTTACGACACATTCCTCCAGATGACGCCGGGAACGGAATTTTTCAAGACCTTGCATTCACAGGGGAAGGTGGACGAGAGGAAGGTGAGCGTGGAACACGAGAAAAGACGCATATACATAGACTACATAACGAATACGGTTTACAGCGTCAACACTCAGTACGCCGGCAACTCCGTGGGCTTCAAGAAGCTCGCGCTCCGCCTCGCCATTCGTAAGGCGCACCGCGAAGGCTGGCTCGCCGAACACTTCATGATAATCGGGGTGCGCGGTCCCGGCGGGCGCAAGACCTATATAGCTGGAGCGTTCCCCAGTGGTTGCGGCAAGACGTCCACTGCCATGCTCCCCGGTGAGACCATACTCGCTGATGATATTGCCTATGCCCGCAACATCGACGGCGTTTGCCGAGCGGTGAACGCCGAAGCCGGCATCCTCGGCATCCTTAAAGATGTCAACCCGAAAGACGATCCGCTGCTCTACGAGGTGCTCACCAGCCCGAACGAGATAATTTTCTCCAACGTCTTGGTCAAAGATGCGAAGCCTTGGTGGCTGGGTATGGGCTGTAAGCTTCCCGAAAGCGGAATAAATCACTCAGGGGAGTGGTATAAGGGTAAGATCGGTCCCGACGGCAAGGAGGTGCCCCCCGCACACGAAAACGCCCGATATACCATATCTCTCAGGGCGCTGCCGAACTGCGACCCTGAGCTCGATAATCCCCACGGAGTCGAGCTCGGAGCCATAATGTACGGCGGTCGTGACTACAGAGCTTACGTGCCCGTCCAGCAGGGGTTCGACTGGGAGCATGGCATCATCGCCTACGGCGCCGCTCTCGAAACAGAAACCACCTTCACCATCGTCGAGGAAAGGGGCAAGTATGAGATAAACGTGATGAGCATCCAAGACTTCCTCTCCATCCCCCTAGGTCAGTACATCAAGAACTACTTGGAGTTCGGCAGGAGGCTTAAGAAAGTGCCTCTCGTCTTCGGGGTCAACTACTTCCTACGCGACTTGAAGACGGGCGAGTTCCTGAACGAGCGGCGGGACAAGCATGTGTGGGTGAAGTGGATGGAGCTGCGCATACACGACGACGTGGGGGCGATAAAGTCGCCCACGGGTCTCCTCCCGAAGTATGAAGACCTGGCTCCGCTCTTCAAGCAAGTGCTAAATAAGGAATATGCAAGGGAGGACTACATCAAGCAGTTCACCATCCGCGTCCCCGAAAACCTGCGCAAGATCGAGCGTGTGAAGGACTTCTGGGCGAAGGTTCCCGACACGCCGAAGGAAGTTATACAAGTACTCGAGGCGCAGGAGAGGCGTCTTCTGAAAACCAGAGAACGCCTCGGCGATTACGTACCCCCCGAACACTTCCCAGAAGTTTAGCACGGTCGAGAACGTCAGAAAGCTGTGGTTGGGCTGAGCTGGTTAAGAATTTAGAACTGGCGACTCATTGCGAATCGGACACGCCGCGTGCCGCTGGGGCGACACCGCCCGCCTTAAACTTAGATTTCACTGCTAGCCCTCTCTTTCCGTACCGCCCCGTGTTCCTAAGGGAGCCGCCCGTTTTTGATCAGGAATGACAAAATGAGAAGAACGTACCGGGGCATGCTTGCTCTACGCAGCAAGCTATGACGGCACAGCGCCGCGTTTGGGCTTTCCCCGGCGTCGGAAGACGGTGCGGTCGTGCCACGCAGTGGCTCGACAGCCCCGACGTGCGGCGACGCTTTTCCCACCAGCCGTCCGCATGCATGCTCCCAGCCCTGCGATCACGCCGCTCTTGAATTCATGGCTCAACGACCGCCTCCAGCCACCTCAAGTTTAACCCCCTCAGCACCCGCTTTGGTCGAGAAAACTGAGGTTGCGCCAGCAGCCCGCATCGCCGCCTCTATTTTTAACTCCGCAGCCATGTCGCCCTGTGGCGGCAGCGCGATCACACAGCCGACGCCCCCAAAAGCCTCGCTACTGCCGGCGCCCGTGACCTTGGCGCCGAGCGCCCCGCATTCCTGGGCTGCTTTCACGATCCTCAAGTGCAAGCTCGCTCTCAGTATTCCTTGGATACTTCCCAATACCCAACGCCCCATATCCAATAATTGCGACTTTGTTCATCAACTACTCCTTTTGCCTCTCATTTTAGCCTTCCATTTTGAA
>JAPHEE010000049.1 GCA_029259545.1 Candidatus Alkanophaga volatiphilum | reverse complement strand
GGTCGAGCCGGCGCGACACCGCTCCGGCTCTCCGCTACTTTATTTTCGTTGCGTCACGTCGTAGCGGAGGCTTCGTCGAGGTGGCGTCTTCCGAGCTGGCTGCGGGAGCGCTTTTATGCTGATAGGCTTCCGGCACGCCGCTCGGCGGCGTCGGCACTCCCCTCGCCGAACCGAATCATTAGTTCAGCCCCTCGCCCTCCTCAGGAGGCTGTGTCGTTTGTCGTTGTCGGTAACGGTGAACGCAACAAACGAATTACGCACGCTGCTGCCCGTGCGTTACGTGCTGCCTCGTTGCCTCATCGAGTCATTGCCCTTCGCTGCTCGCAGCCCGACCCCTAACTCAGAATCTCAGCAAGCTCCTCGATGATGGCTTCGGCAATAACTTTTTTCAAGCCGCTGACACGTTTGACCTCTTCGCTGTCTTTTTTGATGATGTAAACGTCGTTGTCGTCGGTGCCCATACCGCCACGGGCGACGTCGTTCGCCACTATCATCTGGAGGTCGCACTCCTCCATCTTCGCACGCGCCCGCCGTATCAGCTCCTCGTCGCTCACGTTCGTCTCAGCCTTGAAGCCCACCATTACGAGATCCGGGAACTTTTCCCTGACCGTATCTATGAGCTTGACGTTTGGGATGAGCCGGAGCGTCGTCGCAGCGTCGCTCTTTATCTTCGTGTCAAAAGGCTCGACCGTGAAGTCGGAAACGGCAGCCGCCGATATGAAGGCATCGTAGCCGGTGCTCAGCTCGTCGAGGCACGCCTCGAGCATCTCACGAGCGGTCTCTACTTTTATCTCCCGAATGCCCCATATGTTGAGCCGCTTGTTGTGGACGAGCGTGACCTCCGCACCTTGCCTGTACGCCTCCTTCGCAAGCTCGACGCCGGTCTTCCCGGAGCTGCGGTTGGTAATCACCCGTATCGGGTCTATCGGCTCCAGCGTCGGGCCGCCGGTTATCAGAATGCGCTTGCCTTGCAATCTACGTTCTGAAAGCACGTGCTCGACGTTCAGGACGATGTCCTCGACGTCGGCGATCTTCGCCTTCCCCTCCTCGAACTTCGGACCTACAAAGACTACACCAAGCTTCTTCAGTTTCTCGATATTCTCCCTGAGGACCGGGCTCTCGAACATGGTCTCGTGCATCGCCGGCACGATCATTATCGGGACGCCGGAGCCGAGAGCCGTGGCGGCGAACGTCGTGACCGGCGTGTCCGAAACGCCGCACGCTATCTTGTTTATCGTGTTCGCAGTGCACGGCGCTATCAGAAACAGGTCGGCGGCGCCCTCCATGCCCAGAAACTCGATGTGCTCGATGTTCCCCATGAGCTTCGTCACCACCTCGTGCCCGGTGGCGTAGTGCAACGTGTACGGGTGGATTATCTCCTTGGCGGCATCGCTCATCACCGCAAAAACGTCGGCTCCGTACCTGATAAGCTCGTGCGCAAGCTCCACCGTCCTGACGGCGGCTATGGAGCCCGTGACGCCCAGCACGATCCTCTTACCCAGCAGCGAGCGGCTCTTCGTCGCTTTTATCCGCAGCGTCGGGTGCGGTCCCCGGTCCGCCATTCCTCACACCTATGCCCCCTTTTGATTCCCTTCTTGAAAAAGTAGTCGGCAAACCCGCAACACAACAAGACGCCCAAGCCCCCCGCCGTGCCCGGGGCAAGCACCTCGTTAATTGGCTGCCCACCCCGATTCCGGCGAGGTCGGGGGCGATCGGCGAGCAGCCAACACTCAGAAAACAAAAGGCGAAAATTATAAAAGCAATGGCGGAAAGAAGAAGTTTCAGGTGGCGTTGCAGACGAGGCCAGAAAAACAAGGATTGGGGGGTTGTGATGTCGTCGGCCACTAAGGCTTGGGCGACCGTATGTTTAAAAGTAACGTGATGGATATGCTCTGACTGGAGTGATGGAAGGATGAACAGTTTTGCATACACTTCCAAAATTGGAGATAATGCGAAGTTCGTATACCCCTCCCACATCAGGACGAAATGCGAATTTCGGATATATGAAGTTAGGCGAGGCGGCGGGTAATAAAAGGTGGATAGAATGATAAAGTTGAGAGAATTTCAAGAAAATACAAAAGATAACCTTATGAAAGGAAACTCTACTGTTGTTATAGCTCCAACGGGATTAGGAAAAACTCTTGCAGCTATTATGCCTTTTAAAGAAGTTTCAGGAAGCACAAAGTTGAGAAGTAGGATTATATACACTCTTCCAATAAGGGCACTTGCAAAAGGTGTTCAAGAAGAATTTGAGAATTTTGATATAAAAGCCATTGTTCATCATGGTGACGAGCCAGAAAGCAAATGGTTCACGGAAAGAGCAATAATTACAACTATGGATCAATATTTTACGGCGTTTGCAGGAGCATCGCTTTCTTGGAGTTCTGCAACGAGTCATGCAGCAGCTGGAGCTGCCTTAGCAAGTTACACAGTTTTTGATGAAATACATTTGCTAAATCCTAAAAATGGGCTACAGCTATTGTTTGCTGCTCTAAAATTACGAAACAGATGGAACCTACCTACAACAGTTATGACTGCAACTCTTCCTAATTCTGCAATAAATTTTCTCGAAACTAAATGTGGACTGGTAAAAATTGAGGCATCGGAAAAAGATATAACAGATAGAGATAGCTGGAGAGACGTTAACTTAAAGTTGCATGATGCGGAATTGGATGTTGAAGGGCTGGCAGGATTTGTCAAAGAGCATTTGGATGATTATGGAAAAGTTATCGTTTTTGTTAATACTGTAGAGAGAGCAATAAGTCTTTATAAAAAACTAAAAGAAGATAGTAGTTTGAAGAACAAAATTTTACTTGCTCATTCGAGATTTTCCAAAGAGCACAGAAAGAGAATAGAAGAAGAAATTCACTTGAAGTTTGGAAAAAATTCGGACTTTGAAGGCATACTTGTTACCACTCAAGTAGCTGAAGCTGGACTTAACATATCAGCGCCATTGGTAATAACTGAACTTGCACCGATGGATTCTCTCATACAGCGTGCAGGAAGGTGTGCAAGATTCAGAGAAAATTCGGGTAAAATTAAGGGAGAAGTTATGGTTGTAAAACCTAAAGTTGAAAATGGTAATTGGTACGCTCCGTATTTCGATTACATTCGCTTGAGAAAAGGTGGAAGTGGAACTAATAAGAATGACGCATTTATCAAAAATAAAGAACGGATTACACTTTCCGAATTAACATGGGTGGTTCTTCTGGAGAAAGCAAAAACAAATATCTCATTAGATTGGGATACAGAAAAAGAACTTCTTAATCTCTCTTTAGACGACGTATATTCTGCGTTTATAAATGGCTCAGATATAATCTACTTCAAGGATCGGATTAAGGATAAAGAAATAGGAGAGATCATCGAACAATACAAAGACGAATTAAGAGGTGGGTAAAAATGCCACTAACTATAAGCGAAGCTATTGGCGTATTTGAACGGGCATTCCGTGTAAGAGACCCGAATGAGATTGAGCGAGTGCTCAGAGAAAATCTAAATGTACAAGTTGCGGTTATAGAGTCGAAGGAGTCTGCGGAGAATAGGATTAATGAAGGTTACTACCCTCTTACTGTTAGAGTTCCCTACTGGGTTTTTGTATCAAAAGTAAAAGAAAAAGAGTTAAACGTGTATTTTCTGGAACAGGAGAATATTATCTCGGAGGAGAACAAAAAATGGAAATTAGAGAAAATTCACTCTCGTAGTGAAATTCTACCCAGCAGAACATATTTTATTTTGAAAAATGAAGCAGGATATTATCCAGATTTGGGTCTAACTTTTGAAGGGAATGGAGAAGTTACGGGTTTTGAAAAAATAGAAGAGGGTGAAAAAGCTGAAAAGTTTGGAGTAGGTAGAGAACAAGCATGGGAAGAGCATGCAGTAGGTACTTTAGATAGAGCTAATAGGATGTTAGAAATTTATAAACCGTTTCTAACAGATTGGGCTAAGAACGTATTTTCCATTCAAAATCTAAAAGAGGAAGAAGTAAAGGAGAGTGTGGATGCAATAGTATTAGCAATTAAGATAGCTGTATTTTTCCATGACGTTGGAAAACTCAGAAAAGAATGGCAAGAAGCCGTTGGTTGGAGTAAAGGACAACCCTACATAGCTCGGAGCGCTAATAAACACAAAGTTCCTTTCCACGCTCCCTATGCTTACCCGTTCTTAAAAACAATCCTAAGAAATATCTTTGGAGAGTTCAGATTTCTCGACACAATTGCTTTGGCAGTGGCAAGACATCACTCACTGGAAGTTACAGGTGCTGTCAAAGAGAATGACTTTCAACTGGCAGATGATAATGTCGTAGAGTTTCTTTCAGATTTGCTGTCAAAGAATTTCCCAGAGTTGAATGGAATTGAAGCAAAAAGGATAATTCAAAATGCAATTGAAGTGACTAACAAAGGCTCATTGATGGATGAGCCGCCAAGTCCCTCGGATGATTTTTACTTTTTATATGTCATAACAAATAGGGTTGTAAAATTTGCTGATTGGGAAGATGCAGGAGATGAGGTAATTGAACTTCCAACGGTGAAATGATGATTCCCAAAATTCATCTGAAGGAGAACACATACAAAGTTTACAAAACAGGAATACCGTTTTACGATGCTGCCAGACTAATAGGAGTTGCTCATTTATTTTTTGGGTCAGCTTCCGCAGAAATTGAAGATAGAGGAGCTTATTGGGAAGTAAAAGGAATTGACGTAAGACGAGATGAAGAGCAAATTGAGTGGATTATAGAACGAGAAAGAAACAAATCTCACAACTTTAATCAGAAGATTAGACAAATAAGAGAGTCTCTCAAGGAGTTATATCAAAAAATCAACAATAATCAAAATATCAGTTTTGATGGGCTTCCCACTGCTCGAGGGGGTTATGCTGCACTTGTTGAGTTTGATGCAGCACTTTCTAGAGGGGTAAGAGGAGTAGATCCTGCTGGCAATTATCTACTTCTCGTGAGCGTTAGCACCCAAAGGAATCCCAGAGGGAAGAAGTACAACATAAAAGGAGAAGACTTAGCAACGGCGAGCATAGGGTTTTGTTTTTCTGCGGTTGCAAGGAGTGGTAATTGCAGAGCATTCATTTTGCCCACATTCATATTCCAATCTAATAAGAAACACAGCAAAAAGCGAATAGTTTTGAGTGGTTTTCTTAATTATAACAGAGACTTTTTTCATAATGCAGGTCAGCATGTGAGTAATGTATATGCAGCAATTTCTATATTATTGGATTTGACATCTCAAAGATTGCCTGTGACAGATTTTGTATATACTTCTGTTTGTGGACAGAATGTTATTTTGAAGTCAGGATACTTAGGATTTGAAAGATTATGCAGTTTATGGTGGAAAGCTGTTGAAGAAAATGATGAAGAAAGATTGAAAATCCTCACGCAGATAAAGTTATTCCTTGAAAATACTGCTCGTCAGGATACGGATACTCAAAATCAAGAGTTAGCCCGTCAATTGGCTAACTTCGCAGTAAATTTAGATGTTGATTCCCTATGCATGATTGAAAGATTAAAAGCAAGAATACTTGCTTCACAAGAAGGTAAAGCAGTTAAGAGATGGGCGTTAAATTTATTTAAAAGTTCAAAAGATATTAAAGAGGTGAAGAAAATGGTAGGTTCAGAAGTTGAAATTCCAGGGAATATAGTTGAGTGCGTAGCTGCGATTTTATCTCTAGACCAGAAAGGGTGGATGAATAAATTTACAAAACTAGAGAATACTTCAAGTATTGAGCAGTTTGTAAATCAACTCGAACAAATTATATCTCGTGGCGCTTATGTTGCTCAAACACCAGCGCAAACACCAGAACAGGAAAAGAAGAAGGAAAGAGTAAGGAAAGCTGTATCGAATATAAAAAATGATGACCTGAAAAATTTAGAAAGCGAAGGTCTGCAGGATTCGCGTACATTCAGAGTATGGAAATCTATATTTTTGATGGATGTTTTAAGCAGAATGAAATTTGGAGGAGGTGAGTAAAATGAATGGAGCAAATCAAAATATGTGGAGAAGCTTGGCTATGTCTTTTAGGATAGAGCTGGCTTTTCATGCAGCAAACAATGAAGGAGCAGGTGGAACAAATGTGACGGAACCAAGAAGAATAACAGTCGGCGATAAAGAATACGATGGAATCAGTGGTGAAATTATAAGAAGACATATCTTAGAAAACTTTGTAAAGTTATGTCAACAAAATGGTATTCCTTTGCATGATAGATGTAAAGGGCTTGTGCCTGATAGAGGTCGAAACGCACTCATAAGTTGGGCACAATCTCAAAATATACGAAGATTAGAACCAGAGAATCATTATCCAAATGCTACAGCACAACTTATAAAAAATTGTGCTTTATGTGATGTAGGAGGTTACTTGATTGCTTTGGAACGAGGAGATCCTGTTCAAGGTGTGCTAAAAAGGGATTCTTGCTTTGAAGTAGGGTGGTTAATATCTGAACACCCAGCCATTGTTGATTATACACAACACAGCGCATATACTACACAGATAGACAAAGAAGGAAGACTTCAGCATAACCTCTTCGTTCAAAACATGAGAATAGGTATTTACGGAGGAGTTCTCCGCATAGACTTGGATAGAATTGGAAGAAATGATTGGTGGTGGCTTAACCCAAATGATTTTAAGGAATATGCTTTGAGTCCACAAGACAGGCTAAAAAGAGCGTGTCTATTACTAGAAGCAATCAAAAAATGGCTTCTTTCTCCGTCATTCGCAAAACAAACAGGATGGCTGCAACATCAAAGCGGTTTACTCGAAGGTTCTATCGTGTTATCTAAAGATGGGGCTGCACCGTTTGTTTCGCCGATTAGGTTCGAAATTGAAGATGGAAAACCGATTATTAAAAGGAACGAAAACTACCGGAGTATACTTCAAGATATAACTGACCAAGACACCAATCATTACAAAAAATGCGACTTTAACAGCCCAAAAGAGCTGATCGAAAAAATTAATGAGATACTTAGGGAGTTAAGATGCCAGGAGAACGAATAACTAATAAGTCAGAGACAACAACTGAAAAGTTTATTTGGCTTAAGGCAACCTATCATTTCCATGTATTCCACTATCGAATGCCAGAAACAGCAGCGATCGCAGCAGTAACCTCATTTGTTCCCTCTCCCTTAACAGTGAAAATGGCAATGATAGCTTCTTTTTTACAGCTTGGAGATATAAATGGGGCAGAAATCATTGCAAAAAACATGCATAAAATTGAAGTTAAAATTGTTCCTCCGAAAGCTGCGCTCTCTTTTAAAGCATTTCTAAGATACAGAAGCCCACCTGCTGTAGAATCGGAAGAAAAAGGACTGGACGAAACAGGAAGTTACTATCCAAGCCGTCCACATATGAGAGAGTATGCTATTTTCCAAGATAGTTTAGAAATTTATGTTAAGTTACCGGTAGATATAGCAGATTACGGTAAAAGAGCTTTAAAAAATATAAGATATTTAGGAGCTAAGGATTCTGTAGTTACGTGTTTTGAATTAAGAGAAGAGGATAATCCACCACATGATAGTCAATGTGTCAGTAAATTGGATTATGGTAATCCTGGCATTGTTGTGTTGTTAGCAGATTTTAAACAGAGCATTCAAATTCAAAATCTCGAAAAATTAATTCCTGGAAAGAGAGAGGAAGAAATGTATGAGAGGTCGCCTTATACAATTCCGGGAAATGTAATAACAAAGGGTAGAACAAGAGTTTTTATTACAAGGTTGTAAAAATGCCCGCCGCTTCGCCTAACAGCAGACATACGGCTACGTTTTGCTCCGCACAAATTCGGCAAAGCCGAACTTCGTATATCCGCAATACGTTAGGTGACATCTTAGAAAAGTTTTCATCAGGAACCAGCTATAGCTGCTTTTTAGATATCAAAGCCTTGGCTTTTCAGGAGGAAGGTGTTAAAGAGGGTGATGGAATTTTGAAGTTCATTCTTTTGAAGTTCATTCAAGCCAACTGTATTAAATCCTCCCCTCCGCCGCCGCTCGTCACTCCATCGCCTCTCTCAGCGCATCCCTGAGTTTTATTCTCCCCATGTAGAGGGCGCTGCCGATGACGACGCCGCTCGCCCCCGCCTCTCTTATCCTGCGGATGTCGTTGAGGGTCGAGACGCCGCCCGCCGCCACCACCGGAATCCCGACGGCGTCCACGACCTCCTTGATCGCAGCGGCGTCCACGCCCGAAAGCGTGCCGTCGGCTTCGACGTTCGTGAACAGCAGACTTTTGACGCCTAAAGCTTCGAGCTCACGGGCGAAGACGCTCGTCCGAAGCCCGGTGCGCTCCTTCCAGCCGCCGACGACGACCTCACCCCTGAGAGAGTCCAGCGCAACCATAATTCCGTCGGAAAATTCCTCAACGAGCCTCTTTAAAAGCTCCCTGTCACGTATGGCGATCGTCCCCACGATGACCCTGTCAGCCCCCATTTTCAAAAGCGTGGCAACGTCGTCCCGGCTGCGAACGCCGCCCCCAACCTGCACCCTCGCCGAGTATCCGGCGGCAAGCTCCACTATGCTTTCAATTATCGGGAGGTTCCTGCCACGCCGGAGGGCGCCGTCGAGGTCCACGACGTGCAGCCTCCTCGCACCCTCGGCGAGCCAGCGCTCCGCCGCCACGACCGGATCATCGCCCTCGAAGATCACATCGTGCTCGCAGCCACGCCGCAGCCGCACGCAACGCCCCCCCTTGATGTCCACCGCCGGTATCACCTCAAAATCGGTGCGGCTGCCGGACCTCCTACCGCCCCGCATCTCGGCACGCTCCCACATGCGTACGTCAGTAACAAAAAGTAGCCTTATCATTACATATTAACGTGTTTGAGCTTGCGAGACGCCGAGCTTTGGAGGCGTTAGCAACTGGAAGCGGTTGCAGCTCTCGCCTCCGAGGATTCTGCATCGAAATATAATCTGAAGGTGCTCGCTAGGGACGTGCAGGATAGGAACAGCATCACGAGGTTCATAGTGATTGCAAGGGAGGACGCTGAGATCGAC
>JAPHEE010000048.1 GCA_029259545.1 Candidatus Alkanophaga volatiphilum | reverse complement strand
TAGAGCCGCTTTTCGATCTGAGGATGCGGCTCGGCGAGGGCACGGGCGCCGCCCTCGCCATCGGCATCGTGGAGGCTGCCTGCAAGATTCTGAACGAAATGGCGACCTTCGAGGAGGCGGGCGTTTCTAAAAAGAAAGGATAGGCAGAGCGCTTGAAGACGCAACGGCAATGATAAGCGACACAGCTGCGTGAGGACGCCCCGCCAGCAAGCCGCGGCGCGGGAAACTTACAAGTGTCTGAGGCGTGCCAGCGCCCTTGAGCCTCGCCGTAATCTCTGTGCTCGAGTTCGAATCTCCCTTTTGAATGTTCCTCGAAACGTGCTACTACTTTCATTTGAATCCGTAGGAAGGCTTCCGGCTCACTGATGGGATTAGGAAGAAAAGTTGAGAGCGGATTTATGCAGGGGAGCTTGTTCGCGCATAGCGCGGTTGTCTTCAGCAGTGAAGGTTCCGTGGTCATAATCCTTAAGTAGCTCGGCTTGTAGGTAGATTTGTGAGCAGGGAACCCAGGTCCATGAGGTATACTTCGCAGGTTTCAGCGTAAGGAAGCAAAAAATATATATAAGAGTAGCCCCGCATGGAAAAAGGGGGACTAAAAATGAGGAGAAGCGACTTAAGAGCGGTAGTGATCACAGCGGTTCTGGCGATGGCTTCGATCCTTCTCATAGCAGGCACGGTGAGCGCACAAGGAACTCCAGGGAGTGTAGAAAACATAAAAACGGTGGCTAAAGCTAACGGCGCAGACGAAATCCAGCTCAAATTCACAGTGTTCAACGCGTCAAACAACACCATAATAGAGTGGCAGATCATAGAGGGGAGCCCAAGCATCAGCGCAGTGAAATTTAAGGCAGTGAATGCCACAGGTGATCCCCTAGACATAGGGAATCCGGCAAGCCTCACTTATGTAACGGAAATAAATCTGACAGAGCGTCCAAACTTCTACAACAGCACTAATAACTGGTTCTACCTGAACATCACATCCACGGACGCGATACCAGCATTCAGGGTGATATTTAAGGATGCAGGCAACTCCTCTAATGTTATGGAGTCTGCCCAGTTGTACTTCAATGCCACGAAGCTGGTCTTCTCACAGACCAGCTACACGGCTACGGCAGGCGTGAACCTGACGCTCACCATACAGGCGAGAGGTGACACGGGTCCCACTGATACAAACTATACAGGTACGGTGATAGTGAAGATTGACACTACCACGTCGAGTACAGCAAAGCTATACAACGAAACCACAGGCACGTGGGATGCGCAGATCACCGCCACGCTGGTGGATGGTTCGGTGAACGTTTTGTTCAGGGACACGCTAGCAGAGACCGGCGTGAGGGTGTGGGCGAACTCCACAGAGCTCACCAACGCAAGCTGCACCGTGGACGTAAACCCAGGACCGCTCGCCAAATTCTACGTGACGTACTCCACGACCACCAGGGCAGGAGAGCCGGTTGACGTCACGGTTAAGACTATGGACGCTTACGACAATCTCGTAACGCTCGAAGAAGACATCAGCCTGACGTTTAGCAGCAACGGCACTGCAGACCGCGTTTCATGGAATCCGAGCAACGTGGTCACGTTCCCCGCTGGCTACAACACATACACGTACAGCGACTTGTTCAATGACACGAAAGCTGAAGATGTTGTAATATGGGTGAACAAGACAGATGAGCCCGAAATAAGCGGCATAGGTCCCGTGCTCACGGTGAATCCGAACGACCAGTATTACATTAACATGACAGTGGAGCAGAAGTATCCAAATGCAAACGCAAAGGCGGGCGAGTGCTTCAACGTGACGATTACGATTTACGACGTATTCTACAACGTGAACCGGACGCAGACCATTAATCCGGTGATCGTCACCTGCGATGCTCCCGACCAGTACTGTTCGGTGTGCGCGACGGCACCGCAGCCCGCTGGTCAGCCTAACAGCACGTCTTACACCGTCAGCGGCTCGCAGATCTTCTACGTGAATATAACGAGAGCTACCTATCCATCACAGAACGAGCAGCCATGGCCGTACTTCAACATTACTGCGAACTGCACGGGCTTGGTACCCGACATTCGCGGGGTGGCTGAAGCCACAGATAACAACGTGACCATAAGGAACATCGAGATACTCCCGACGGATGCATACCAGATAGTCGTGCCTGTGGCTCCAATAGATTTCCAAGCGAACGGAAGGGCTAAGGAAGAGTACAACATCACCGCCCACATAATGGACGTTTACGGAAACAACTGCACGCTCACGACCAACGCCACCGGCGCCCAAATATACGTGACGTTTAACATCACAGAGAATGCTACGAAGGCGTACATAACCACGGCTCCGACGGAGGAGCCTACGGATGCCGACAGGAACACGCAAGTGACGGTTGCGGTGGATAACTCGACAGGAATAGCGCTCGCAAAGGCTTACCTGTGGTCGGACGTGGCTATTGCTCAAAGCTACAGGATAACGATCAGCTTGAACAACACTCAGGGCTTGCTCAATACCACGACATCATGCAACGTCACGCCTTGGATCGTCGACCACATAAACATAGTGTTCTCAAAGGACCCAATAGTAGCGAACGGCACGGATAAAGCGTACATCACGGCGTACCTCGTGGACGCGGATGATGTGACCGTGACGACTGCGGACTTCAACGTCACGTTCGCCCTGAACACTACCGATCCGAACGCGATAGCAACGGGCTATCTCAGCATAACTGTGAACGTCACCGCGGTGGACGGCGTCATCAACGGTACTGCTATCGACCTGTGGGTGAACGCAACGAAGACGAATGCTCCCCTCGGCGGCACCCCGATACAGAAGCTCAACGTCACGGCTACGGCTTATGCGCCATACGGCTTGAGGTACGGCTGGAAGTACATAAATGTCTCGCCTGACGAGCCCGCAAAGGTAATCATAGAGGCAAGCACGACAGAAACTGAGGTGATGGGAGATGTAACCATCACGGTGACCGTCTACGACGCCTACAACAACATCGTACGTGACGACACGGTTGTGAAGTTCAGGACGACGAGCGGCTTGATAGATGCGAGCAAGAACACCAGCGGCGGGCAGGTGACGCCTGCGTTCACGCCGCCGTACTTGGCTTCGACAGCCACGATAACCGCAGCGGCGATGAACTACGCCCGCACCGCAGTGGCGGCTACGAACTCCACAAGCGTGACGTTCCTGCCTTCCGATGCGGATCTAACAACGGAGCCACCAGTAAACGACTACATACTCGAAGTGAATCCGGCGACGGCGCCGGCGGACGGCAGCACCCCGGTCACGATAACCGTCAGCCTCAAGGATAACTACGGCAACACGGTTACGGACACCAACGCTACTGTGTACCTCAGCACGACGCTCGGGACGCTGGCTGCGACGCAGGGCGAGCTTGTGGACGGCGTGTTCACCACGACGCTCACGTCCACGGAGGCGGGCACCGCCACGATCACTGCAAACATCGGCAACTGGGTCATGGATGCGGACACCGTGACGTTCACCGAGGCGCCGTACGAGTTTGACGACACGCTGCACCTCAAAGCCGGCTGGAACTTCATATCAGTGCCGAAGCGGCTCGACGAGAGCTGCGACGAGTTCGGCGAGCTGTTCAACTTCACCGAGGTAGTAGCGATCTACAGCTATGACCCGGAGATTGGGTTCTTCGTGCCGGATCCAGACGATGAGGTACGGGTGCTTGATGGCTACTGGGTCAACGTAACTGCGCCAGTTGACATCCCGCTCACATACAAGAAAGGCTACGACGTGCCGCCGAGCAAGGCGCTCAAGGGAGGAGCGTGGAACGCCATCGGCTTCTCAGCCACGACGCTCTACCCCGCCAGCGCCGCACTCAAGTCCGTCGAAACATACTGGACGACCGTCATTGGCTGGGATGCTGAAGCTCAAACCTTCGAGTCTGCAATAATCAAGGGCTTCAACGACGATGAAATGATGTACCCAGGCAAGGGCTACTGGCTGTGGGTCACGCAGGACTGCACCCTCGCCGCACTCAGCGCCTAACTGGCTAGGTAGGCTAGTGGAAATAAAAAAATTTAATCCCCCATTTTTTCGCTTGTTTTATTGGTGAGAGGATGAGAGTGAAGAGTCTCGCAGCTTTTGTGATAGCAGTTGTGCTATTAGGGGTTGTCGCTGCGAATGCGAGTGCGAGTGCCCAGCAGCCACCAGTGCTGCCGTGCGCCTTTTACGGCAACGTCACGATCGACGGCGCCCCGGCGCCCGCCGGCACCGAAATCGTTGCGAAGATCGGCGACGAGATACGTGGCAGCATCACCGTCACCGAGCCGGGAAGGTACGGCGGCGCCGGCGCCCTCGACCCCAAGCTCATCGTCATCGGCAACACGAGCGACGAGGGCAAGAACATAACGTTCTACGTTAACGGCATCAAAGCGGAACAGACCGCAGTCTGGCAGTCTGGTGGCGTCTTCAAGCTCGACCTCAGCGTGAAAACGCAGACGCCAAGCCCGTCACCGGGCATCTCCGGCTTCGAGGTCCTGCTCTCGCTGGTCGCACTCGCCATAGCGCTTTTCGCCGCCAGAGGGAGGGAAAGCCTGTGAGGAAGAAAAGGAAAGGGTACGCACTCTTTGCCGTCGCCGCCGTAGCATTCAGCCTCCTGCCGCTCACCGCGGCAGTCATCATGCCGCTCGCCGTCGTTTACGGTACGGTTACTTATGAAGACGGCACGCCCGCCGCCGGAACGCTCATCAGGGTTAAAAACCTAAACACCGGTGCTATCTTGAACGTCACTACTGATGAAAGTGGATTCTGGAGTTGCGCGCTCCCGGAATCCGAGGATTGGAAGCTTGGCGACGAAATTCTGATAAGTGCTCAGGACGCCTTCGGTAACTACGTCGAAACCAACATGACTATAAGCTCTGGTGGCGCGCTCAGGGCGGACCTGACGTTCGCAGCGTCGCCACCCTCTCCCTCCCCAACGCCAACTCCAACCCCAACTCCAACTCAGATTCCAACCCCTACGCCTACGCTCACGCCAACTCCAACGCCAACACCTGTGCCAACGCCGAGCCCCACTCCAACACCAACACCACCTCCGACATCGACATCGACGCCCATGCCGACCCCGACGCCGGTGCCCACACCGACTCCGCCGGTGATGACGCCAGCGCCGCAAGAAAGGACGCCGACGCCATCAGGTTTCGATGCGTTACTGGTGCTCGCCGCATTAATAGCAGCAATTTATTTAAGGCGTTGCCCTAAATTGTAGGGGGACGGTGGTCGAGATGAGGAAAATGGCATTGATGGCAGGAGCTAGCGCGTTGCTCCTGATGCTCACGCTCGTATCTTGCGCAACGGCGGGACTGCCCGGAGGCATAGCGTTCTACGGGAATATAACGATAAATGGCGAGCCTGCGCCGCTGAACACCACGATAAGAGCTGTGATCGTGGACGCCGTGGGCAGCCCTGGAGGGGGCAGCATAACCCTGAACGAAACGTGGCACCAGAACAACCCTGGGAAGTACGGAGGACCCGGACCTTTGGATCCCAAGTTGATAGTGCAGTCCGACACCGACGCCGACAATGGAAAGATCATAAAATTCTACGTCAAGGCTCCCGACATGCCAGAGGAGAAGGAAGCGGTCGAGACTGCCATCTTCACTTACAGCTCGCCCCCCACATCCCAGAAACTGGATTTAAGCGTGGTCGCCCTGTATGTGGAGGCTTACAGCCCTGAGACGCCCACGGTCGAGGACGCCGTGACTGCCGTGAGGACGTTCAGCATAAAGGCGAGCCAGGACGCCAACGTCACCTGGAGCATAAACGGGGTCGTCGTGCAGATGAACGAGAGCGTGCCCGCACACACGTGGTGCAACTACACGAATGCGACGCCCTCCACAGGAACCTGGAGCGTCACGGCGACCGTCGAAAATGAGAACGGCACCATCTCCTGCACTTGGACTTGGGTCGTCAAGCCCTTCACGATAGAGCTCGTCGCCGGCTGGAACCTCATATCCGTGCCGATAATCCCGGCGGACGCAAGTCCTGATGCCGTGTTCACGAGCATTCTGGACAACCTGACAATAGTCTTTGCTTACAACGCAAGCAAGCCTCTGGGCGAGCGGTGGAGCTGGTACGACGGCGCCGGCGGGCTTGAAGACACGCTTACGGAAGTGACGCCGCAGTTCGGCTACTGGGTGCTTATGGAGAACGCCGACACGCTCGAAGTGAGCGGCACCTACGTGGAGCCCGCCAGCGGCAAGTACACGCTTCACGACGGCTGGAACCTGATCGGCGTCCGTTCGAGAGCCGCCGTCAACGTCTCCGACTACATAAGCGGAGCCGTCGCAAAAATCTACACTTGGCAGGACGGGAATTGGCTTGAGGTGACGGAAGACGGAAGCCTCGAACCCGGCAAGGGATACTGGGTGCTGATGAGCGGCACCGGCACCTACCCATAATTTTCCATTTTTTGCTTTTTTCTTCCGAGTCCGAGCCGAGTCCGAGGATGAGGAGAAAAACGAGACCGATATACGATGCAAGCATTTTCTGGAACATAGAGAGAAACTGGAGTCGCATAGCGTCTCCGCCGCCCGCTCCCGCTCCTGCCCCCGCCCCCGACCTCGACCTCGGCTTCGAGTTCTCGCCCCTCCAACATGCTCGGATGCGACCGCCGCCCAAGTTGAGTGCGGCAAGGTATGAGACCTTTTTGTTCGAAACCCTGCAGGAGTACGAGGTGCGGAACGCCGCCGCTCTTAACCCTTCCGCGAGGATAGGACGCCGTATCACCCCCACGCTCGCATACTTCTTCCTCTTCGGCGCCGAAGAGCGGAACAAAGCCGCAGATCTGCTCTTCAGCGGCGTGCGCCGCATCACGTCTCTGAATTGCCTGAGCGATTTTTCCTTGGAGCTGAGCTTCTCCTTCGTCTACGTCTATGAGCGAGCGGCGTTGAAGCTCGTGACGAGAATTGAAGAGCTTGAGCAGAGGCATCCGAAGACCGCAGAGCCGCTGTACGAGCTTTGCGTCTGCCGCCCCGTGGATGAGGGCGCCCTCCTCGTATCCGACGTTCAGAAGGAATTCCTCAGGAATTTGGGCGTCGAATGCGATGTTGTTTTCACTTTTTTCTCACACGCCTCCGCTCTCATAGACAAAGGCATCGTGGAAAGGAGTTCCTTTGACATTTTCGCAAGACATTTCGATGCGATGAACGCAAGACGCCTCGGCTGGCGTGTGAGACCGTACGAGGGCATGTTTCCTGAGTTGCCCCCGCTCGAAGACGTGGATGCGAAGGAGGTCTTCGTGGAACGCCTCGAAAGCTGGTTCTACGGCGGGCGCTGGTACTCTAACTTCTCGCCGCTCACCCCCGCATCCGCCATCCTCGAAAGCATAGGGCGTGAGGAAATACCGCCAATGCCCTCGGAGTCGCTGCGGGCGAAGGTGCGTTGCGGCGCCGAATACGAGTATCCAGAGACCCACCGCACGAAAATACTGTACGGGGAGGAGGCGAGACGCCTTGAGGTCCTACCACCCGGCACCTTGGTTGAGGCGGAGACCGCAGAACGCACGATAGAAGAGGCTCGTAGGAGGCGGGGCTTGTGAGCTTAAATTAATAAGGCGGAAGAGCCAACTAGAATTGACCGAGGTGTTCATGCCGCATGCGTATAAGGCGGGTGAGGGTGCAAGAGTTAAGACGAGTTGTCGACCTCTACCTTAATGGCTACAAAGATTTGGGGAATTATTTCTACGCACGGCGGAGGGACGCCGTGAGGTACATAAAGTGGCTGTACCGGCGTGATAAGGACGGCTTCCTCGTCGCCATCGAGCGGCGGGGCGGCAACGCCGACGCCGGGATGGAGAGCGACGGCGGCGGCAGTCGCAGCGACGGCGACGGCGCCGAGGACGACCATAGGGTCGAGATGGTGGGCTTTATAGCCTCCGACGCCTTCTGGCTCTCCGAGAGCGGCAGGGTCGGCGCCATCCACGAGATCGTGGTCAGCCCCGAACGCCGAAACTTGGGAATCGGTACCAGCCTCATGAACGCCGCCATCCGCCGCTTTAAGGAGCTGGGGCTGAAGCAGGTGGAACTATGGGTCGGCGTCACCAATCCTGCGAGAAGATTCTACGAGAATCTCGGCTTCAAGGCGGAATTCCAAAGCGGTATTTGGGTGAAGATGACAAAAGTCATTTGATGCTGCGGTTCTTCGAGCTGAGAGGAGTGGCGATCGTAGGCGCCTCCGGCAGTGCTGCGAACTTAGGGTATGCGGTCATGAAAAACATGCTGGATGCTGGCTTTTCAGGCAAAATCTACCCCGTAAATCCAAAGGAGGCAGAGGTGCTCGGCGTGCGTGCCTATGGTAGCGTCTCTGAAATTCCCGCCCATGAGCCCGTAGATCTCGCCATCTTACTGGTTCCGGCGTACGATACGCCCAAAGTGATGCGGGATTGCGCAAGAAGGGGCGTTAAGTACGTGATGGTAGAGGCTGCTGGCTTTTCAGAGGCTGGGGAGGAGGGGAGAAGGCTCGAACAGGAAATAGTCGAAATCGCTAGGGAGGGCGGCATGAGAATTGTAGGTCCGAACTGCCTCGGCAGCATCAACACCGCTAATAACCTCGTGAGCATTTTCGTCAAGTATCACGTACGAAGAGGAAACGTAGCGATAATTGCGCAAAGCGGCGGCGTCGGTCTCTTACTGCTAGATTGGGTCTGTGAGCATTTGGGAGTGAGCAAGTTCGTGGGGTTGGGTAACAAATGCGACGTGGACGAAGCGGACCTCCTCGAAACCTTGCTGAGGACGGCGAGACGAAAGTGGTAATGATCTACAAGATTTGACGCCAGAGTGCCCAAGCTTCAGCTTGGGGGTGAATGGCGTCATATTTATATTCTAGTAATTATGACGTGCGTGGGTGGCCCCCGCATGGCACGCATGCGTCCTGCTCGGCTTCCCGTTCGGGAGGCTTCCGAACTTCCGGATGTGGAGGCTGAGACGGGAGGAGAGCGGGCATGGGGCATCGTGAACATGCCGCTCCCCGCCGGGGTGGAGCCG
>JAPHEE010000047.1 GCA_029259545.1 Candidatus Alkanophaga volatiphilum | reverse complement strand
TCACCTCAACATACTCGTGCGGCTTCAGCGTGATTCTGATGACTTTCCTCTCGCAGTCCACGCTCATCAGGGTCGTCTTGCACCTAGCAAACCTTCTCCTGACCGCAGGCTTTTTCTTCTTCGCTTTATCTCTTCCTCATCCATCCCTTCCTCCACTTCCTCCTCTTCTATCATGCTATCCTCACCTCCTACCTCACCTTTTACAATTCTCTTATGTAAAGAATCCATTCAAAAATACTGCTCTTACTTTTAAGATTTCTGAAAAGTATTGCTAAATACACTGAAATCATAGGAAAGAAAATTATATTGGGACATTAATAAATAGCCGGAGCATTCTGAGGTGAAAATAGAGCGAAAGTGTTAGTAGAGGAAGAGGAGCATAATAAGAGGAGCGTAATTATGAAATATTTGGTGTTGCATCGCTGCATTTAAGTGAAGAAGTAAGAAGAAGCGGATATACCATTCGGCGTGACGACTTCAATCCAGCCAGTGGTGCCACTTTCTATCCTCGGCAGCACCCGAATCCATATTTTCATCTGCTCGTCAGGGTCGAAATTGCGAGGATTCACGGAATCCGGCGAAATATTCACGACAGTCCAGCGATCATTCTCAGGTGGATATGTCTCTGTGTATGGAATCCACTTGAATGTGTATCCCCTCGCTGCACCCACAATGTCATAATACACGAAAACATCAATATACTTGAAGTCATCATTCAATATTTTCGTTTTCCCTGTGTTATTAATTACGACGGTAATGTTCTGTGCATCGCTAACACTCACATCCACTATCTCTATTTCCGTCTTCAATTTCCCATTTTGCATGTCATTCGCCTTCTTAAATGATTGAGAGAGCGTGTTCATTGTGAATATTGTGCTTGTAGCAAGCAAATAAGAAGAAAAAATGAGAATTGCAGCGAAAACAATTGTCATAAATATCGTCCCGAAGCTCATTTCCACCCTCTTCCCGCTACCTTCTCTCCATTTTTCTCATTCTCTCCTAATTATTCTCATCTATTCCCAATTTTCCATTGTTTTTCAATTCTTAATCATATAGAGAACTCATCTTCGTCGGATACGGCATTATAAAGGACAATTTTCACATAATAATCACCTGATGAGGGCGTCTGGTTTATTGTAATTTTAAGAGTTTCTTTGGCATCCCACTTTCCATCGCCGTCATCGTTCTCTATGCTGTAATTCCAAGAAGGGGTTGTGGAAAGCGCAGCGTCATAAGGTATTCGCCTGAAATTATTTGTCTCTCCGAAGAACACATCTGTGTTTTCTATCGCAGCGATGGATGTAGAGCCTGTGTTTTTCACCCAAATATAGAAATAAGAGGTGTCATTTGCTTCAGCAATAATTTCAATAGAAGTTTCAATCCTCTCGCTAAGCTCGCTACTGCTTATTATAAATGATGAAATTGTTCTTGAAACCGCAGGATATATCGCAGAAACCACCATAGCAGCACAAATCACACACGCAATCGTTATTATTGACACTGATATTGCACTCTCACTCATTTCCTCTCCCCCTTCCGCTCGCTCTCCCGCTCTTACTCTTCTCTTCTTCCGCTTCCTCCTGTTCTCGCAGCACGCAGCGTGTCAGAAGAAATCTTTCAAAAGCGTGAAAATCTCCTCATTTCTGCCTGTTAGTATTCTGTCAAGGTCATAGAGCGCAAGAATACAAAATTTCGTCTCCACCTGCTCCTTATTAAAGGCATGTGGAATTTCCGCAATTTTAAGCAAAATGTCCTTTTCTCTTGCTGAAAGATTACCTATCATGCCATACAGTTCTATAATTTGAAGCATTTTATCCTTTCCTATCATCTTAACTGTTCGGTCTGCCCATTGAATCAGGCGAGAAATCGTGAGAATGTCCATCACACGCTCACCGCCCTTCCTACTTACATCTGAAATTTTGAGCGCTGCTTCCTTTGTTTTTGTCTCTTTTTGCTCGCTCCACGCTTGCACGCCTCCCATCTCGGTCACGAAACTCTCGCCACTCTCGCTCTCTGCCCGCTCTTCACTCCTAACCTCTTCCGCTTCTCTTGAAGCCTCACCAGTTTGCTCGTGCTCCAGCATGCCATACGCAAGCTCACTCGCTCCTTCCGCTGCCTCGCTCGCTTGAAGTGCAGGAAACGCCTCTTCAAACATACCCTCCACTTCGGCATGCTGTTTTTCAAGTTTCTTTTTCAGCTCTTCTAACCCCTCATGCAGACTTTCAAGGCGATTGCTCAAATCTTCCTCCAAAAATCGCTTCATCCTCTCTAAATCCTTCTTCAAAGCGGACTCCTCTCCTTCCTTCTCCCCCTCCTCCTGCAGAGAACGCAGAGAACCGTGCAACGCCTCCACCAGTTTGAGCATCTCCTTCAGGTTCTCCATCCCTTCCTGCAGATTTTCAATACGATTACTCAAATCTTCCTCCAGAAAGCGACGCAGTGCATCAAAATCCTCTTTTAAAGACTTTTTCTCCCCCTCCTCTCCTCTCAACATCTCCACCATCTCCTTCAATTCTTCCATTTCCCTCTCTAAATCCTCTATTCTCTCCTCATCCACACCTCCTATTTGCTCTTTACCTTCTATTATGCTTCTCAATTGCTCTATTTCCTCCTCCAATTCCCTTATTTTTCCTCCGTTTTGTATCATCTTCTTCAAATGCTCAACAGAATCTTCCAAATATCTCAATCTTTCTTCGTCAATTCCTCCTCCCTTACCGCTCACCGCCTTCAAATGTTCAATAGATGCAAATGGATTCTCAAGCAAGTTCATTGACTCTCTCAAATCAACAAGAATGCTCTTTATCTCTCCCTTCAGCACCTTTATCTCCTTCTCCAGCGAATTTATTCGCTCTATCAACTCCATTTCCCTTCACCCTTAAAAGAAATAAAAAAGAAAGAAAAGAAGGAAAAATCAAGAATTCTCACCCTAATGCAGGCTCACCGTCTTGTCTATGGATGCTGGTGCAGTTCTTGTTATCGCCAGTGTTGCGCCCTCCGCAGGCTTCACTTCTATTGTGAATTCTTGATTTTTAGTAACACCATAATCTGGTAGTACAACTCTAATTCTCGCTTTCTCTCCAAACTCAAGAAGTGCGTCTCCGTCGCCGTTAATGATTGTGTAATTCCAACTCGGCATCGTTAAATTATCACTGCGAGAAATGTTGCCCACATGTGTATCCTTATCTGTGTATGAAATCACAAGATCGTCCATAGATATCGGATGCCGACCCGCTGTTAATGTCAAGTAGAACTCTACGACCGTCAAGTTATTGGGATCTGCTGTGTTCGGACTGCAGGTTCCGTTAGTACATTGCCATCCATGCCCTATGACATCGCCACTGAGTTCTATTGATGAAGTCGCTTGCTCAACGCCTGTATGGACGACCTCTTTGGATTTCTGCGTCGTGAAGAAGCCTGCGTTAAGGACGACATAGCTGAACACCGCTGCAACTACTACGAAAGCGGTCAGAACAATAGCAGCCTCAAGCCCCGTGAATCCCTTTCTTCTCCGAGACCCTTTTCCTCCCATTTCATCACCTCCGTTTGGAAGTTCCTTTCAGACGCTTTTAAAAGTTCGCATCAACTCAATTTTTTTATCAGATCATTGAAGCAATTAAATCGAGATTATAAATTTTTTATCATTGAGAGAAATTTAAGTGAGAATATATGAAGGAGGGGACTGTGGGGTGGATATTCGGGAACAGCACGCACCTCGAACTGCTGCTCTTATTCTACAACGACAATGCATATTTTGACAACATCACGGGTCTGACGAAGCGGTTGGGGAAGAGCCATGTGACCGTTCGCAAGGTTGTGAACGACCTTGTCCGTGCGGGCGTCCTCAAGGTTGACATCGGGAAGTCAAAGGTCGTGATGCTCAACACAGACTCCCCGTGCACGAAGCTGTCTTTCAATTCCTGGGCGAAATTAAGATAGAAGAGGAGAAGCGTAAAGAGACGCCTAAGAAGCGTTTATTCAAGATATATTAGCACTTAAGTGCTTACTGACGGCGCATGGACGACACAACGCATGCGGGACCTCTAACGCCTCCACATCAATCTCTCGCTCGCCCTCAAATAAATCTCAAGCGCCCTCTCCCGCCGAAAACGCATCCACGCAAGCCACTGTGGAGGTTTTTCCGCTCTCAACTTCTTCTTTCTCTTTCTGCCCTTCGCCGTTTGCTGTGCCGCCGCTGCGGTGTTTTTCATTCGTCGCCGGCGAGGCTCGGAAGCGGAAGCGAGAGAGGCTGAAGAGGGCGTTGCGGAAGGTGCAGAAGGTAGGGGAGGCGGTGTTAGGAAGGAATGGATTTAGTCCGCATTGTGCCAGAGGAGGTTCGCAACAGCACCGATAATTTTATATAAAATCACACATCTCAACACATGAAGGTGAATGCGTCAAAACGATATATAAGATGCGGGGGATTTCACGATATGATGTATGAGCTGACGATTCCTGCGAATATAGAATTGAGCGTAGGAGAAAAGGAGAAGGAGCTCGAAAACCTGTTTTTCGCATTTGGAAAAGCGAGGCGCCTGTGTTATTCGCTTCGTCAAAATGAGCTTAAAGGAGAAATGTCAAAAAGCGAGATAATAAAAAAGGTTCAGGAGCTCACGGGGTTGAACAGCAGATATGTGAAAGATGCATATGCAACAATAGAAAATTTGCCTCCGCATGTGACTTTCGGAGGTTTGAGAAATCAAAGATTGAGAGAGAAGGGGAAAATAACGAGAGAAGAATACAAGAAGCGAAGGAATTCAATCATATATGCGAGAGGAGATAAAACGAAAGGAGGAAATTTGAACATGAGAATCGTTGAAATCGCAGACGAGAAATATCTGAGAGTGAATGTCGGTGATAGAAAATGGATTTTCCTGAAATTGTTCATACCTGATAAGTATATGAAGTATGCAGAATACTTGAACGGAAGCCATCCATATTCGGTTCTAATAAAGCGAAAGGATAATGATAAATATGATGTTCGCATCACGATAAGAGTTGAATGTGCATTGAACGAGGGCTCAAGGCTCATCGCATTAGATATAAACAAATCGCACATAGATTTATGCGTGATGGATAAGAATCGTATGAATGTCATTGCAATCGGTAAAATAAATGCCGCAGAACTCCAGAACACACGCAGCAAGAAGAGAGAACATCAGATAAAGAAAGTCGCTCATAAAGTGAAGAACTTGGCTAAACATTTCAACGCAGATGTTTTTATTGGAAAATTGCGCACATCAAAATTCAAATCTCATAGAAAGGCGAATAGGATGGTTCATCAGATGCCTCATTTAAAGTTAAGGAAATGGATAAAGCATATATGTGTGAAAAATGGTGTGAAATGCGAGGAAAGAAGCGAGGCGAATACGACAAAAGTGGGTCGTATGCTCTCTCTCATATTTGGCTTGGATGTGCATAAATGTGCTGCTATCGCATTTGCCCTCAAGTTATTAGATTTTCATGTGTTCAAGCTCCTCTCTGTAGTCTCCTCAAATGAAGGCGATGGAAGTCTGAGAGGAAGGCAAAAGAGAGGAAGCTCCCCCACAGGGACAGCTCAGCACGAAAAAAGGATGAAATGCTGGGCTGCGATGATGTCCTCTTTCCTTGTAGTAGGAAGAGGAGAGAAGATGGGCGGAGGCTACCCGGAGATGCCTGGTATCCGGGGTCTGCTCTTCACGAGCAGATTGAAAGCGAGCCTACCTTTTCATATGGTGAATATTAAAATATGGTAGGTTATCGTGACCAGGAAATGGATAGATGAGATTTCGCATCGTCGGTGAGGACATTTGGAAGGAGGGAAAGTTAGTTCTTGAAAATAATACATTATTTTTCTATGAAATGAAATCAAAGCAAAAGAAAGGATTATTTGGGAAGATTAGAGGTGAAAAGAAGGGGAGAGAAGTCCTAAAAATCAATATAAGCAGTATAAAAGATGTGAAGAGAGTGAGTGAGGAGGAGTTAATATTGGGTTATGAAGGTGTTTCTTCAAGTGAAGAAGGCTCTCAGCTTGCTTATGTTCAAGTTCGGATGCGAGCTGAAGCGATAAATGACTTGGAGCGAGAGATACTCATGCGAATGAATGCAAAGGAATTCAGCGTTTTCTTCGCACAAACGCTCACAGAGGAAATGAGACTGCGGAAGGGCATACTGAAGCTCTCGCCTTTCGCACTATGGCTCATAGATAGAGAAGGTCAAAAGCGAATAGAATGGGATGTTGTTGTGAATGTTGAGGAGAAGAAGAGGGGCAAATATAAGGGAGTAGAATATGCCGCTATTTTAGTAGAATATATTGAGGACTCAAAGGTTAAATCCTCATTAATCATATCAAAAGGAGACATAATAAGCACTTTGAAGAAGGAAATTAGTGAAATATTAAGCAGACACAAAGGATATTCCAGACATTGAAAATCAGATTCTCGCACTCATTTATGCGGGTGCGTCTGACTTCACGGAAATAGAGAAAATGGCATCATCCTTCGGCATAAGCGATGAAGAGATGAGGCGTTATTTGGGGCATTTGAGCGAGATTGGAATGCTTGAAGATGCGAATGGAGGTAAAAGACTCACGAAAAGGGGCATTAAATACATAATGAGCATGTCAAAAGGTGGTAGATAATGTCGACACCACCCAGTGTGGCTTGTAGTCTCCCGCGCTGCATTTTGGCTTGTTTACTCACACTCTTCTCTGGTTATCGTGTGAGCCCACAGCAAAGCGCCTACACCGAGCCCGCTGAGCACCGATGAGGCTTGACCGCAGCCCAGGTTGTGCATTTTGAGCCTTTCCCAAAATGCTTCGTGCGGTGTCTTTTGCCCGCCGCACCGGGTGCAACCCCACACCCTCTACCCCGTCTGCAAACGCTTCCGGGATTGCTTTCCTTATTATGTTGTATGCGGCGTTCACGTCCGCATTTATGATTATTCCTTTCTTGCTCTTGAACAGTCCATTCCTCCTTATCCCCACGTATTCATCTCTATGCTCTATCGGCTCGTTATCTAAAACTGCACTTTGGTGTGTGGTCTTCCTCTACGAGGATCACTTTTATCCCTCCTCTGCTTTGTATTTTATTTGCTGAATTAGCGTCCAGAAGGGTATTTGCACGAAATCTGGTTGTTCCTTTACCTGAGTTCATCTTGCTTCCACTCCTTGTTATAACCGATCACTAGTCTTCCGATGTTGTGCGAAGCACACCACTCAGCAACGAACTTGCTGACTTTGTGCAAGAAATCCTTTAGCTTTCTTTCTCTCTTTGCTGATAACCTCGTCATTCTCTTGCTTGTCTTTATTCCTTGCTTTGCATATATGCGCTGCAGCCTCGCTATCTCTTTGTTGCAAAACTGGTTTATAGACTTCGCAACCCGCCCTTAACAAAATCGGCGCCTCGCCGATGTTGTTTGCGTGGTTACGAGGTTGCGGAGCCCTAAATCTATTGCGACTCCGCTTCCGTCTCTTTCTACATAGTCTACTTCCTTCTCATATACGATCTCAACGACATAGCCTACACCTTTCGGGATAATTCTGACCTCTCTTATTCCTCCCTTTATCCTTGCCTTGAGTTTCAAGCCAACAACTTTGGGAAAATTAGCTCTCCTTCCTTGACTTTGACTTGTTGATTTGTGAAGATGAGTATAAAAGCACCATCCTTCTTCTTATATTTCGGCGGTCTCGGTCTCTCATTGAACTTCTCAGGATGCTTTCTCCACTCTTTCATTGCACTGAAAAACGATTTCCAGCTCCTATCCATTATCATCAAAATCTGCTGTGCGGTCTGATCTGAGCTGGAAGTTCCCTATAATTATAATTCTCGCTCCCTTTCAACGGCTTGTTTAGCTCATTGTATCTTATCCACCTTCCTGTCTTGAAAAACTCCCGCCTAACAATGTAATTTGCTTCGTTGTACAGATTTTTAGATAAGTGGCACAAGGCTCGGTTCTAAGCATCTTCAGCCAGCCCCTTCTTTTATAAAGCTCCATTAAACAATGCAGTAAAGAAACTATTCAAAAACCTCCTCAGCATCCAATTTTTTATCTTTCTCTTGCTTGCAAGACCCTTGCGAGCGAGGGGATACAGGGGAGTGGGGGTTTGGAGGTAGTTTTAAACTTTGAATCTCTAAAGGTTGGGAAGTTTCCGATGCCTCCCTTGCGGGAAGCGTTGAGTGGCGTGTAGCCCATCGGATAACGAGTCCGATGATGGGGCTGTGGTGAGCAGCCCTGAACCCGTGGAGCCTCAGCCTGAAGGCGTGGAGCGGAGAAGCCCCTTGCTAAGCAAGGGTAGTTCACGTCCGTCGTTTCGGCGCCCTTACCCGCCTTTGAAAAGGCGGGGCGCCATTTAGGCTTCTTCACTACTTAAAGTTGGAACTTAAAATAGTATCCTGCGGGTTATTTGAATTTGACGCTGCTCACCCAGCCGTTGAATTGCCATCTCTTACGTGCATCAAAGCTCAAACAAATTAAAAGACGAAGCATAAATGCTTCTGATGCTCATCGCAGCTATCATCCAGATGCGGGTGGGAAGAACGCTCGATGAGAATCTGGAGGAGGCATCGCTTTTGGTCTCAGAAGCGGCTTCCGCAGGGGCGGAGCTGATATGTCTACCGGAGTACTTCTTTGCTGAATCTTTTAAGGGTAAGACGCCAGCGGACGTTCACGAAGAAACATATGAGCGTACCGTGGGTTTTCTGAGGAAGCTTTCCGCAAAGTACGATGTGGTACTCGCTGGAACCGTTTTGGAGAAAGAAGAGAAAATAGATGCAAAAGCGAAATACTTCAACACCTGCTTGGTGTACGACGGCGGCGAATTGCTCTTGAAACAAAGAAAGGTACATCTCACAGAAGGCGAAGAGCGGTGGGGGCTTTCCTGCGGCGACTCGTTCAGTGTTGCATCGTGCCGCCGGGGCTTCAAAATCGGCGTCCTCGTGTGCGCGGACGTCCTTTATCCAGAAGCGGGGCGTCTGCTCGGGCTACTTGGTGCTGACATAGTTATAAACCCCGTGATCTCACGCTTTTACGAAAATGACCCGACTAAAGACGCTCGTCAGTGTATTTTCGTCGCAAGAGCTTACGACAACAGCTTCTTCATCTTGAAAACCGGCGGCGTCGGCGTTTCGCCTTTCGGAAACAAAATAGTTGGGCGGAGCTTGGCGGCTGCGCCGTGGGGGCTGCTTGCAAAACCGAAGGACGAAAACGAGCCGGAGGTTATTATCGTACAGCTTGACATAGACCTGCTGAGACGGCTGCGCGACGAAAATTATTCGCTCGTAAGGCGTAATAAGAAGGCTTACGAGCCGCTGCTCAGCTAGCTTTGGGGTATGAGCCTAAGATCTTAAGCATTTCCGCCTTCTCGCTTATGCGGAGCAAAGCCTCTTTCACTTTCTCGTCCTTCACGTGTCCCTCGCAATCTATATGGAACATATAATCGCCGAGCGCCCGCTTCGACGGTCTCGACTCTATCTTCGTCAAGTTTATTTTTCTTTTTGCAAATTCGCCCAGAACTTCGTAAAGGGCACCGGGTCTGTCTTTCAGATACAGTATGATTGAGGTTTTATCGTTTCCTGTCGGCTCGCTGTCGATCTCAGCGTCCTCCCTTGCAATCACTATGAACCTCGTGATGCTGTTCCTATCCTGCACGTCCCTAGCGAGCACCTTCAGATTATATTTCGATGCAGAATCCTCGGAGGCGAGAGCTGCAACC
>JAPHEE010000046.1 GCA_029259545.1 Candidatus Alkanophaga volatiphilum | reverse complement strand
CTAACGCCGACGTTAAAGGGAGCAGGCGAGCCTTTTAAGACTTGCTCCGATGATATACGGACTTGCCGAGTTGAAAACGAGTCTGGGAATTCAAATTTATTAAAGAAGCCCCTTACGCCCGGTCGAGAACGGCTTGGAATGGATTTAGGGTACTAAGGATAAAGAATGGAATATTGTGCAACATCAAAAAGTCTCTGTGGGACAGAAAAATAGGAGCAAGAATTATATGTGAAGAAGAAGCTAAGAAAGCTCGCAGATAAGCGAAGTTTAGCTGTTAAGAATGATATTGAGAGATTAAAGAAAGAGCCCAAAAAGTTATTTTAAGCTCGGTGGCAAACCAGTATAACAAGGCGAAAACGAAGACGAGATATAAAGCTTTAGAGCTGGGAGGGGGTGGAAAATGGAAGAGATATTTAAGATGTGGCGGGATTTTTCAAAAAGTAGAATAAAAATAACGGAGGAGCTTGTTAGAGACCTGATAGGGATAGTAACCTCGTTTTCGGGGCGTATCTACGGCAAAAGGGGTGCGAAGAGGATAGTTCAGACGATAAAGGATGAGACGTGGTTAAGGTGACGATTCCCGGATATGTGTGCAGTATATCGGAGGAAGATAGAAGCAAGTTAGAGAAATTACTGTTCAAGTTTGGAAGAGCCTGCAGAAGAGCTTACTCATTAAAACAAAAAAGATACACGAAGGCGGAGATTGAAAAAATCCTGCATGAAGGAATAAATTTGAATTCAAGATATGTGAAGGATGCTTACCACTCTGTAAAAGACCTCCCGCCTCACGTCACCTTTGGGGGCTTAAGAATCAAAGATTGAGGGAGAAGGGGAAGATTTCGAAGGAAGAATACCGCAGGAGGAGGAACTCCATCGTTATATCCCGCGGAGACAAATCTAAAGGCGGCAACCTCAACATGCGGCTCGACTTGGAAAGGATGGAGCTTCGCATCAACACCGGCGAGGACAGAAGGGTGGATATAGCCGAAAGTCTATATCCCTGAGAAGTATCTGAGGAAGTACGGTCATCTTCTCGACGGCTCCGCCCCCCACACACACCGTCGTGATAAAGCGGAGGGACAATGACGAAGGCTACGATGTCCGCATAACCGTGGAAGTTCCGACAGAACCGATGGAAGGGAAACGGGTGGTGGCTCTGGACGTGAACGCGGGACACCTCGATTTTGCCGTGATGGAAAAGGAAAGCTTTGAAGGCGTTTCCGTGGGAAGAGTGGAAGTCCACGAGACCGTGAGGAAGGGAAAGAGGGAGTACAGGATTCACGAGGCGGTTGATAAGATAGGGAACATCGCGTCGCATTACGATGCGGATGTCGTCGTTGGAAAGTTGAGCACGGGCGACTTCAAGTCGAAGAGTAAGAGGGCAAGCCGTAAGGTGAAGAACATGCCTCAGCACAAGTTCAGGCGAGCGCTCAAGAAGTTGGAGAGAAGGGGAATAAAGGTCGTTGAGAAATCCGAAAGGAATACCACGAAGGTTGGAAAGAAACTTTCCCCCCTCGTGGGCTTGGATGTTCACAAGTGCGCGGCGATAGCCTTCGGCATCAAAGTCATAAGCTCTGATCGCTTTAAGGAGCTTATGACGCTCCTCCTCAGAGCCTCTCCAGATGAGGGCGATGGGAGCCTGAGGGGAAGGGCGAAAAGGAGGAAGCGGGCTAACTGCCCCGCTCAGGTCTGAGAGGAAGGATGAGGTTCTGGGCGGCGATGCCCTCAAAGGGGGCTACTCGGCAATTCCTGGTAGCTGGGGGCTGTCCTTCGTGGACAGCTTGAAAGCCGGCTTACCATGCCTCCATGTGAAGGTATGTTAGGCTGCGGCGACCAGGGAATCAGATGAAATATTGAGGAAGTGGTTGGAAAGCCCTGTGCAAATTGAAAGCACGCCTCGTTAATACAACTTTCATGATAGTGTCATTTAATAGCGTTTGGCACGACCGTCGTCGGACGCCTCTCGTCGGCGGCGCCGCTGGTGTGGGAAGGATATAAACGCCGTGCTTACATTAGTGAAATATTATTTGGGAGTGGGGAATGATGGCAAGGCTGAGGTTCATGAGGCGTGGCGGGAGGATGCGGCTGAGGGGGCTGGATGCTGAGGACGAGGATCCGCTGAGCGGCGTTGCGAACCTTTTTGACGTGGCGATGGTGTTTGCACTCGGGCTAATAGTCATGCTACTACTTTACATGAGCATCCCCGAGCTCTTAACGCAAGCCGACGTCACCATCGTCAAAAACCCCGGGCAGCCAAATATGGAAGTAATCGTGAAGCAGGGCAAGGAAGTCAAGAAACTGCCCTTGCAGAACGAGACCGTGCAAGCCGAAGTCGTCGCCGTAGTAGGAAAAATCTGCAAGACGAAGGACGGCAGGCTGATTTACGTGCCGGCGGAGGGAGAATGACGGACGGTGCCCCGGCAGCGTTCTACAAGTTTCACACGCCGCCACGGCGAGTAGCGAACTCGGCATGTGCTAAGAACTCACGTCTTGTGGAGGGCGATTCACGCTGTCGAGAACCCACCCCCCGTCCCGCTTAAGATACCAAAATGTTTATATATGACCTGAGAGAATAGGGGATTGTAGTTCCGGCGTTGGCTCTGATCACGGGGGAGCCCAAGAGATGAGGAGCCACTTCTAACTACAATACAATGAATGGGGACATGAGTAATAAAAATAAACTCATGTCCGACTTGGGAAGCATTGCCAGCTCAGGCAAATCCGATCGGGAGGTGTACAACCCGCCAATTCAACACTGGTTGATCGTGCCAGAGGCCACTGCTATCGGGGTCCGACTAAGCCATGCTAGTCGTGGGCACCTTTCCGCGGCTCTGCCGTGGAGGGGGGACCCGGCGGACGGCTCAGTAACACGTGGCCAACCTCCCCTCGGGTCCGGGATAACCCCGGGAAACTGGGGATAATCCCGGATGGGCCATGGAGTGCTGGAATGCCCCATGGCCAAAAGGCGAAAGCCGCCCGAGGATGGGGCTGCGGCCCATCAGGTCGTTGGCGGGGTAACGGCCCGCCAAGCCGACGACGGGTACGGGCTGTGAGAGCAGGAGCCCGGAGATGGACCCTGAGACAAGGGTCCAGGCCCTACGGGGCGCAGCAGGCGCGAAACCTTCGCAATGCGCGCAAGCGTGACGAGGGGACCCCGAGTGCCCTCTTCGAGGGCTGTTCGGGTGTGTAAACAGCACCCGGAGGAAGGGCCGGGCAAGGCCGGTGCCAGCCGCCGCGGTAAAACCGGCGGCCCGAGTGGTGGCCGCGATTATTGGGCCTAAAGGGTCCGTAGCCGGCCCCGCAAGTCCCTCGGGAAATCTGGCGGCTCAACCGTCAGGCTTCCGGGGGAAACTGCAGGGCTTGGGACCGGGAGAGGCGGGAGGTACTCCCGGGGTAGGGGTGAAATCCTTTAATCCCGGGGGGACCGCCTGTGGCGAAGGCGTCCCGCTGGAACGGCTCCGACGGTGAGGGACGAAGGCCAGGGGAGCGAACCGGATTAGATACCCGGGTAGTCCTGGCTGTAAACGATGCGGGCTAGGTGTTGGCGCCGCTGCGAGCGGCGTCAGTGCCGAAGGGAAGCCGTAAGCCCGCCGCCTGGGGAGTACGGGCGCAAGCCTGAAACTTAAACGAATTGGCGGGGGAGCACTACAACGGGTGGAGCCTGCGGTTTAATTGGATTCAACGCCGGGAAGCTTACCGGGGGAGACAGCGAGATGAAGGCCGGGCTGAAGACCCTGCCAGATTAGCTGAGAGGTGGTGCATGGCCGTCGTCAGCTCGTACTGTGAAGCCTCCTGTTAAGTCAGGCAACGAGCGAGACCCGTGCCCGCAGTTGCCAGCGGACCCTCCGGGGTGCCGGGCACTCTGCGGGGACCGCCGGCGCTGAGCCGGAGGAAGGAGCGGGCGACGGTAGGTCAGTATGCCCCGAATCCCCCGGGCTACACGCGTGCTACAATGGCCGGTACAATGGGATGCGACCCCGAAAGGGGGAGCTAATCCCATAAAGCCGGTCGTAGTCGGGATCGAGGGCTGCAACTCGCCCTCGTGAACGTGGAATCCGTAGTAATCGCGCCTCAAAATGGCGCGGTGAATACATCCCTGCTCCTTGCACACACCGCCCGTCAAGCCACCCGAGTGAGGCTTGGGTGAGGGCTCGTCCGGGGGGCGAGCTCGAACCTGAGCCTCGCAAGGGGGGCTAAGTCGTAACAAGGTAGCCGTAGGGGAACCTGCGGCTGGATCACCTCCTAAATTCCCTCGATCGGAGCCTAAAGGGCAGGCAATGCTTTCCGCCAAGCTGGGTTCACACAGGGCAGGGCTCGTAGCTCAGTTGGCAGAGCGCCGCCTTTGCGAGGCGGAGGCCCTGGGTTCGAATCCCAGCGAGTCCATTTGGATGCACCTAACAAGCTTTCGCTTGTTGGGGAAGTTGCCGACGAAAGGATGAGGCGTGCATAGGTTTGTAGGTCGGATGCCAGCTGGGCAGTGAGGGGCAGCCGGCCCTATGTCACCTGGTGGATGGCTGGGCTCGGGCGCCGAAGAAGGGCGTGCCAAGCTGCGAAAAGCCCCGGGTAGGCGCAGGGAGCCTTTGATCCGGGGATGCCCGAATGGGAATTCCTGTCCCGTAAGGGGCGCTCTGTCAGGAGCGGGAACGCCCTGAAGTGAAACATCTCAGTAAGGGCAGGAAGAGAAACCAAATGGGATGCCGTGAGTAGGGGCGACCGAAAGCGGTAGAGTCCAAACCGAACCCCTTGCCGAAAGGCGAGGGGGATGTGGAGTTGCGTGGCGCCGCTTTGCGGCGCCGGGTGGAGACCACATAGCCCCAAGGGGTGAAGCCGAAGTCCGCTGGAACGCGGCGCCATAGAGGGTGAAAGCCCCGTAGGCGCAAGCCCTTAGGGGCTGGTCTCCTCCCGAGTACCGTGGGTTGGATATCTCGCGGGAATCTGGGGGTCACCAACCTCCAAGACTAAACACGTCCCGAGACCGATAGCGCACTAGTAGGGTGACCGAAAGCTGAAAAGAACCCCGGAAGGGAGGTGAAAAGAGCCTGAAACCAGGTGGCGACGGAGAGGCGTGGCTCGAAAGGAGTGAGTTGCCTCGAAGGAACCCGCCGCGAGGCGGTAGTACGAGGGGCAAGGACCGGGGTTGCGCCGTACGTTTTGAAAAACGGGCCAGGGAGTGTGCCTCAGTGGCGAGCCTAAGGGGTTCAACCCCGAAGGCGTAGGGAAACCGACATGCCCGCAACCCTTTGGGTGAGGGGCGGCGTATGAACTGCGTGGAGTCGCTGGGGCACGACCCGAAGCCGGGCGATCTAGGCGGGGGCAGGGTGAAGCGGCGCGAAAGCGCCGTGGAGGCCCGAACCGGTGTTGATGTGCAAATCGCTCGGATGACCCCCGTCTAGGGGTGAAAGTCCAATCGAGCCCGGGGATAGCTGGTTCCCCCCGAAACACGCCGCAGCGTGACCCGGCTGGAGGTAGATGGCGCTGTAGAGTCACTGATTGGAGGTCACCGGGGGGAAACTCCCGGCCCTCCTGTCAAACTCCGAAGGCGCCATCGCCGTAGAAGGCTGGAGTCTGGGCTGGGGGGTAAGCTCCCAGTCCGCAAGGGGGACAACCCAGCCCGGGGTTAAGGCCCCTAAGTGTCGGCTAAGTGTGACCCAAAGGGCGTCCCGCCCCTAAGACAGCTGGGAGGTGAGCTTAGAAGCAGCTAACCTCTAAGGAGTGCGTAACAGCTCACCAGCCGAGGGGCGGGGCACCGAAAATGGACGGGGCTAAGCCGACTGCCGATACCCCGGGGCGCCGAGAGGCGATCCGGTAGAGGGGCGTCCTGCGTGGGCAGAAGCTCGGGCGTGAGCTCGGGTGGACCACGCAGGAACGAGAATCCTGGCAGTAGTAGCAGCATAGTCGGGTGAGAATCCCGACCGCCGGAGGGGCTAGGGTTCCTCGGCAATGTTCGTCAGCCGAGGGTTAGCCGGTCCTAAGGGCGTGCGCAACTCGACACGCTCGAAGGGGAAGCCGGTTAATATTCCGGCGCCGTCCGTGTAACGTCGCCGAGGGGGTGACGCTTCCGGGTAAGCCGGGCACCGCCGTCGCGGTGTCCAAGCGCTGAAGCTCCCGGAGTGCCGTAATGGCGAGAAGGGAGTGAAGGCGTGATGGCGCAAGCCGGCCCAACCGGGAGCCCGTGAAAAGCCACTCTCGGAAGGAGCACGGACGACCGTACCGAGAACCGACACAGGTGCCCCTAGCTGAGGAGGCTCAGGCGTGTCGGGGACAACCCAGCCAAGGGAAATCGGCAAATTCGCCCCGTAACTTCGGGAGAAGGGGTGCCTGCGGTTGCGGAAACCGTAGGTCGCAGTGACAAGGGGGGGCCGACTGTTTAATAAAAACATAGCCGGCTGCAAGCCCGAAAGGGTGCGTACAGCCGGTGAATCCTGCCCAGTGCGGGTCCCTGAAGGCCGGGTTCAACCGGAGGAAGGGCCCGTAAACGGCGGGGGTAACTATGACCCTCTTAAGGTAGCGTAATACCTAGCCGCTTAATTGGCGGCTTGCATGAATGGACCAACGAGCCCCCCACTGTCCCTGGCTGGGACCCGGCGAACCTCACATCCCAGTGAAAAGTCTGGGGACCCCCAGAGGGAAGCGAAGACCCTGTGGAGCTTTACTGCAGCCTGCCGTTGGGGCATGGCTGTAGGTGCAGAGCGTAGGTGGGAGGCTGGGAAGTAGCCTCTCCGGGGGCTACGGAGCCGCCAATGGAACACCACCCACCTGCAGCTGTGCCTCTTACCCCGAGAGGGGGACAGCGGTTGGTGGGCAGTTTGGGTGGGGCGCCACGCCCTTGAAAAAATATCGAGGGCGCCCAAAGGTCGGCTCAGGCGGGTCAGAAATCCGCCATAGAGTGCAAGGGCAAAAGCCGGCTTGATGTGACCTCGCACAGTAGGAGGTCACGGGGCGAAAGCCGGGCCTAGCGAACCATGGTGCCCCATTGGTAGGGGCCCATGACGACAGAAAAGCTACCCCAGGGGTAACAGAGTTGTCCCCGGCGAGAGTCCATATCGACCCGGGGGCTTGCTACATCGATGTCGGCTCTCTCCATCCTGGGCGTGCAGTAGCGCCCAAGGGTGGGGCTGTTCGCCCATTAAAGGAGATCGCGAGCTGGGTTTAGACCGTCGCGAGACAGGTCGGTTGCTATCTGCTGGGGGTGCGTGGGAGCCTGAGGGGAAGCTGCCCCTAGTACGAGAGGAACGGGGCAGCGGCGCCTCTGGTCTACCGGTTGTCCGACAGGGCATCGCCGGGCAGCTACGCGCCAGCGGATAAGGGCTGAAAGCATCTAAGCCCGAAGCCGCCCCCGAAACGAGGCTCCCGTGAGGGCATGGGTAGAAGACCCGTTTGATAGAGCTGGGGTGTAAGCACCAAGGCGAAAGCCGAGGTGTTCAGCCCGCGGCTACTAACGCCCAAGCCGGTCCCCTTACTGCCCAGGCAATGTCCGACCTGCAAACCCATTCTTTTCCTATTTTATCTGCTTCATCTGCTTCATTTGTGAAGGTAAAAAGCCAAGGTGGCGGAGTGGCTACGCGGGGGACTGCAGATCCCCTCTACCCCGGTTCGAATCCGGGCCTTGGCTTTTTTATGTTTTATTTCCGACCCAAGGACTGCCCTGCTCACCGTCGCGTTAGAAATATTCATCCCTCGCATCGACGGCTAGGCTAAATACGCACCTTTTTCATATGCTTTAACAGCTGTTCCTGCCACTGCTATCGTTTTTCGCTTCTTCCTTTCAGTGTGGACTGGTAATTTTCCTCATCTTTTATCTTCAACACTTCTTATTCTTACTTCACAGTCAGCCTCCGATAAGTCTCAGTTAGGGTTGTCGCCGTGCTGGGGGTATAACGAGCCCGAAGAAATCCCTGCTCGGCAAGCTCAGGTTGACCTCAACGCATATAACATTATTGATAAGCGGCTCCGGCGTGTCCGAATAAGCATCAAACAACATAATAATTGAACAACTATCCACCCTCTTTTATGGTGACGGCGGATATAGTAGAAAACAACTTGCTTGAGTTACTGAAAGAATTTAACATCTTTGAAAGGAACAAAGTGTCCATAGAAATAAAACTTACAGCAATAGCAATGTATCTCCTCTCATCAAGCCTTAGAAGAATCGCTTTACTCTTAGATGTTGGTAAATCAACATAACTGGACCGACAGATTCAAGGATGTTCTTGACTCTGAAAGAAAAGAAAAAGTGAAGAAGGGCGCAATAGCTCGAATTGCTGTTGATATGCGAGGTTGAGGAGCTGATTTGGACAGAGGATCATGGTATAGAGATGCCTTGCAGCGTTTAAGTGTCAGATTCAGACACGAAACTCTTGGAGAGAGGAGTTTGGTTGAATCGGTATTCAGCTCCTTCAAGCAGAGAGCTAAAATATTCTTCTGCTCGCTGTTAATTTCAGGAAGAGAGAGAAAAAATTTGGAAGTTTAAGGAGGAGAAGAGCTTTAGAATGCTGGGATAGGTTCTGCAGGATGTTCGTATTTTACTTCAATGTGATGAGGAGGTGTTATTAGGACACGTCGTAGTGGAAAATAAGAAAAAGGAGGTGAAAGGGCGGGGCGAATTCCCCACACCTACAAGTGTGTCCCCTTCGCCCAGTAACTATGGCTTCCGACCACATTGATGACAAATTATCTTAGCCCTTCAGCGGCGTAGCCCTTATATATGGACGATGCTTAACCCATAAGCATGGCGAAAAAGCATAAAAAGGGCTGGAAGACAAGATCCACAGGCAGGTTCGGCCCAAGATATGGGCTCAAGATTCGGCGGCGTGTCATCGCTATCGAGGAGCAAATGCGGCGGTGGCACAGATGCCCAAGATGCGACAGGCTCTCCGTGAGGCGGGTGGGCACGGGCATCTGGAAATGTTTGAAATGCGACCTCGTGTTCAGCGGCGGCGCCTACGTCCCGCATACTCCCGCCGGCGTCATCGCCACAAGGACCATAAAAAGGCTTTCTGAGGCTGGCGAGAGCGCTGTAATGCCGGAAGAGAAAGAAGAAGCATAGTCTGTTTGCAGTCTCGATGGGTGTGTGTTATGGTCTATTATTGTGCGAGATGTCACAGAAAAGTAGAAGTGAATTATGAATATCCGGGCGTCAAGTGTCCGTATTGCGGTTACCGCATACTGGTCAAGGAAAGACCGACATTCATAAAAAGGGTAAAAGCGGAGTAGTCGGCATGAGTTTGGAATTCGAAAGAGTTCGAAGGTGCTGCGAGAAGTTGTATGCGAAGACGCTTCTCGTGAATGCTAAACTTATACCACTTCTGAAACTTGTAATCCCGTTCTTGCTTGCAGGCGGGGCAATCCTTGTTATAAAAAGTTTCTTTGCGCCCGAGATACAAGCGAAATATGCGGCGGTCTTCCTCATCTATTTCTTTAATCCCCTCGGCATGGAAATAGGCATACCCGCCGGCTTGAGCATGGGGCTGCACCCCGCCTCATTATTCGCCTTCATCCTTTTCGTAGACGCCACCACTGCCCTCTTCCTCGTGTGGAACATCAGTTACGCTGAAAAAGTTCCAGGCGTCGGCAAACTGCTGCGGAAAACTGAGGAGAGGGGCAAGGAGCTTATGGAAAAATACGCATGGATACGGCGGCTTGGCTTCGTCGGACTCACGCTTTTCATCATGATTCCTCTATATGGGACGGGCGCGATCACAGGCTCCATCGCCGGGCGCATCCTCGGCATG
>JAPHEE010000045.1 GCA_029259545.1 Candidatus Alkanophaga volatiphilum | reverse complement strand
CCCTTCCCAGCATGCAGAACTTCGATGATGTTCCCACAAACCTCACACTTGTAAACTTGCCTTATTTCGGTCATTCCAACCACTACTCCAACTTTTTGTGGCAGAACCACCAATCGTAGCACTCATACAGTTCAAATCGCTTCTTCGCCTCTTTAACGTCTGTCGCTGGAGGAATGATAACTCTATCGCCGATAAGCTCGTTATTCGGCCAGTTAGCGGGCATAGCAACTTTCTTCTCGTCGGAAATTTGGAGACCTCGCACCATCCTCAGAATTTCGTCCATGTTTCTCCCAAGCTCTTGCGGGTAGTAAAGAACGGCTCTTATTGTTCCTTGAGGGTCGACGATGAAGACGGCACGGACGGTGTTTGTTCCCTTCCCGGGGTGGATGATTCCGAGCATATAGGCTACTCTGCCCGTGTCGTCGGCGATAACCGGAAATTGTATTTCCACGCCAAGCTTCTCCTTAATCCATTCCATCCATTTGATGTGAGAGAAGACTTGGTCGATGCTGAGACCAATAAGTTCGCAGTTCAGCCTCTTGAACTCTTCATACCTTTTTTGGAAGGCAACGAACTCAGTTGTACAGACGGGCGTGAAGTCTGCGGGGTGGCTGAAGAAAACGAACCACTTCCCAGCAAAAGCATCAGGAAGCTTCAATTTCCCGTGCGTCGTCTGAACCTCCACCTCAGGAAACCTCGCCCCGAGAAGAGGGCGGTTTTTCTCTTCCATGTATTCACCCCTTACACACTTGTTTTGGATGTACATATATAACCTTTCCAAAAAACAGGAACATCCCCGCCCCATGGGACGCAGCCGCTCACGCCACGCTGCTTTCGAGCTGAATGTGCAAAGTCGGCTTTGTCCACGTTGGACGGCTTGCTTTTAACGTTTAGGATTCTTCACACAGTTCCCGTATACTAAAGACGCGCGTCGAGAATCAGCGTTTTAAGCAGTCTTTGCAGATGCCTTTGAGGTAAAGGTGCGTTTCCATAACTTTATGTCCCTCTATGCTCTCGAGCAGCGGGAGTTCTAAGCTCACGTCGAGCACCCGCCCGCACTTGACGCATTTGAAGTGCGCATGCGGCTCTGTGTTAAAATCGTATCTCATCTCGTTCTCGTCGATCGTCAGCCCCCACACGATCCCCTTGCTCAGGAAAAGCTTCAGGGTGTTGTAGATCGTCGTCTTCGAGAGCGTCGGTATGTCTTTGGAAAGGGCTCTGTAGATGTTCTCGACGGTCGGATGCGTCCTATGCGTCATCAGGTACTCTAAAATCTTCAAGCGATGAAACGACGGCTGGATGCCGCGCTTCTCCAAATACTCTCTGAGCTTGTTCATCGATGTTTCCTCGCCCACTTGAACCCCCTTGGACCATGTTGCTGTATGAAAAAGTTTCACTCCTGAGTTTTTATTACTTGTCGAGGGCGAGTGGAGCAAACAGCGTGTCGAAAAGTAGTAACGAGTCCGTGAACGCCGCATGCAGAGATGAGGCGGAAGAAGGGGGCTGAAGCTAAATCCCAGCCGCCATAAGACTGTTTTTAGCGTAATGCTTACAAGCATCCTGCATTGCATGGGTGCACCAACGCTTCGGTAATTTCGACAGCGGAGCGTGATGCAGCACGCAGCGCAGCAATAACTCGGCGCCACCATGAACGTTACCGTCAGGACGCAACTGGTGCCGAAAGGGGTTACACTAATTTGTAGTTCCGTCTGAAGTACTCACAAAGCACGCTCGAAGCCGCATTGGTGGCAATGGAATTGCTCGTATCCTTTCTAGGCGCAGCAGCATCGGAGTGGTGAGAATAGTTACTGAGACGGACGGCTGAGTACGATTTTCAGCTGAGGAAATGTAAGAAATAGTTTGCTTGCAGATTCTTGACATAGCGAGAGCGCTCCTAACGCGCACCTTTGAGGGGTGCAGACGACGACCGCAGTGCAGACAGAACATTTAATCCGTTAATGCATGGCGCAACGTAAGTGATGATAGCAAAATAATAGCGATTATTGAGTTTTTCTCGCAGCTACAGCGAGATGAGCAGAGCTTATAAAGCATGGAATTAAACAGAGGGAAGATGATGAAAAGGACTATTAGCACACTGGCGTTAGTCATTCTCGTATTCGTAAGCACTGCTTCTTCCCTACATGACTCCAACGGGACGATCATCCCTCATGAGTGGAATTTCGGCGACGGGGGCGCAGGAGACTCTCGTTCGCCGCATCTACGTAGCTTTGTACCGTGCTTCTGAGCTAATCTGCGAGGACTCTGCCGATTGGAAGTATATTAGATGGGGTATTGTAGTGACCTCCTCCCCGACTAGGGCTTCCACCGGAAGCCTTGGGAGGTTGGGGAGTGTGGTTCAGACGAACCGCTCCCCTTCGGGCTGGGTCACCGCAGCCCCTGCCCACACCATATAGGCATGGGCTCGTTTTAGTACATTGAACTCCGTTCACATATAAAGACTTTTTCTACCTCCCCATCCCTTAGGGCTTTCTTAGCGACTTTTTATAATTTTCACAAACTCGACATACAAAGTTGTAAAGGAGAAGCCAAGCGGCTGGTTCGAGTCAGGTCAGAATGCAGATATAGTGCTGGGCTGGTTCGATTTCAACTATTCTGGCGGTCCCCTGTTCTTTAACCATCCGATGGGCATATCAACAGACGGCGAACACCTGCTGCTCGCAGACGCGAGGAACAACAGGATTTTGATATGGAACAAACTACCTGATGGGAACGTGCCTCCGGACATCGTTCTGGGGCAGCCTGACTTCGGGGGACGGGATGGACGAACTGAACTGGCCGGTGGATGTCACGAGCGACGGGGAGCACGTTGTAGTTGCTGACACCTACAACATGGGGCGTTCGCATTGTCGACGGCAAGCTCCTCGCCTCAAGCACCGCCATGTCCAAGGTTTACGTGTGGAACGAGATTCCAGAAGAGAACAATACGCCACCGGACATGGTTCTGACGGCGGGCGGGATGTTCGGGACGCCGGGAGGAATATGGAGTGACGGCGAGAGATTAGTGGTGGTTGACCACAATGCGAGGTTTGAGACTTATGATGGCATGGGCGCAACCCCCGGACTATTCTTCTGGCGAGAGTTTCCGGAAGGTGATGAGCCCTGCGATTTCTTCATGGAGGGGTTCATCTTCGGACCTGCGATGACTGAGGATGGCAAGTTCCTCGCTCTTCTTAACTACGGACTAGCAATTTGGAACTCATTCCCGGAGAATGAGAGCGATGAGCCTGATTTGATCATAGGCTCTCCTGACATTATGGAATGGGAAATGAGGAGAGCCTACAGGTTCGACGCCGGGGACGGCTCCAGTATAGCGGTTGCTGGAGATAGAATGTACATATCGCTTTACAACGCGAATAACATAGTTGCGTACAGATCGGTTCCGGAGAACGAGTCACACTTGCCGGACTTCTCAGTAGGCTCTCCTACCATATGGAATGACACCTACGAGGAGAACTACTTCTTTGAGAGCGCGAATCCGGTTTCAGACGGCGAGCACCTGTTCAGCATCTCCGGCTACGAAGGGAAGATGTATGTGTGGAGGAAAATGCCAGCTGAGAGTGGGGCTGAGCCTGATATCGTTTATGTCTTGAAATACTATTCGCCTACCGGCTTGTTTGAGCCTCAGGATATAGCTTTGTATAACAACACTCTAGCGGTTTCGGGAACGAACTCTCTCATATTTATATGGAACTCCCTGCCGCTGAATGGTGAGCTTCCGGACGTGGTAATAGACCTGGCTGAATACCTCATGCCACCGAAAGGAGAGGAAGAAGTGACTGTCAGCGGCATATCTTTGGATGCCGAACACATGTATGCATGGGCGAATAACTGGCTCTACATATGGAACGGGACACCGACAGAGCCGAGACCCCCGGATCTGCTAATATTCATGCCGGAGAGCGTATCAAGGATATTTAGCGATGGCGAGCACCTTATCACATCTACAACAGATAGGAAAGTCGAGATATTCAAGCTCAGCGACATAATAAATGCTTCGGCGCCCTTTGAGATGCCCCCACCAAAAGAGGGGGACGGAGAAGAAGAGCCTGAGCCTGAGCAGCCTCCTGAGGGGCTTCCCGAGCCGAATACTTTGAACCTGACCAAGATAGTTCTAAGCAAGTACACCGATGAGTGCCCATTACTGGCTCCCACAGAAGTATTTTCAGATGGTAAGCACCTGTTCGTAGCGGATAACGACCTCGGGCTGGTTTTGATCTGGAGCGAATTCCCGACGGAAGATGACGAGAAGCCCGACATCGCCATAGGTAGGGGGGTGCAGGTGAACAGCCGGGATGGATTGTTCTGGCCACAAAATGTATGGTTCGATGGGCACTGGTTGTGGGTGGGGGAAGTGAAATTTTCAGGGAGACTCGTGAGATTCCCGGTGAGGGCAGAGGTAGAGTTTCCGCCCGTCGCCTCTTTTGATTGGTCCCCGCGTGAGCCCCTCGCAGGCGAGACTATAACCTTCAATGCTTCTTCAAGCTACGACGACGCATATATAACTAGATACAGATGGAATTTCGGGGATGGAAATGTCTCAATAACGACAGAACCCTTAATAACACATCTGTATTGTCAGCCAGGAAACTATACGGTGACTTTGACAGTAACTGATGATAAAGGCCTCATAAATTCAACAAGTAAAGTAGTAACTGTTCTCCCTAAATAGGCTCTCCAGACAGCTCTCTTGCAGCCATGCTTAAACGATCAGCTCTTCAGTCGTCTCGCTCTCGGTCTCCCCGATTTAACAAAACACCTCGCTACTAACGAGCGTGCCGCCGCAAAACTCGAGAATCATGGACGCCGCCGCCCTTAAATCCCTTGCCACTTCCTCCGCCGCCATTCCCGGGACGCCGTAAGCGACGAGGAGCACGTCAGTCGTCGCATCCGTGACCTTAGTGGCTTCGACATCGCCGTGCGCGTACACGCACAGGATCTTCTCCTCATCGGTCAGCACGATCTCCTTGCCGGTGAGTTTTTTCTTACGTCCGCCGATGAGCACCACTTCTTCGCCGTCCTCAGCGAAACGTACCCGCAGCTCGCCCTTTACTTTCCGAGCGTCGAAGGCGCTGAACGTCATTAGAAGGCGGACCGACGCAATGTTATAAGCATCAACAACCGGCAAAATCCTAGGCAACGACTTCCCTGCGAGAACACGCCTCAATAACGCCTCAGCAGCGGGGCGACTCTTCGTGGGATCCACGCCCATCCGCCAAAAGAAGTCCCGCTGCGCCCTTATTCTCGCAACATTCTTCACTCGCTCTAAGTCGTAGGCTTTACGCAGTTCCTCCTCCATACGCCTCATTACCCTGCTTATCTGCTCCCTGCTCGCATCGTCCTGCTTCACGCCCCTTATCTCAGCGACGCCCACGCAAATCTCGAACTTCCTCCGCACCGCCTCATCTATGACGACGAGCATACCGACCCTCCCCGTCCCGTGCGGTGGGTAAGCCTGTTTATGTTGGCAACGAAAATAGTAATAATGGCGCGTCCATTTGAACATCTGGTGAAAAAAGCATTAGAAGAAAGGGAGGAGCTTGGCATCTACGTCCCAGACATAGATATAGAAGTGGGCATTTATCAGACGCCGCAATTCGCAACCGGTTACATCATGAAAGAAGGGAAGAACTTACTTTTGATAAATCCGACGCAAGGTGGGGATGAGGAAGAGAATCTGGAGGCGGTGCGACGTGAGATAGAAAGGATTTCTATACTAGAAGCCAAGTTAAATGAGACGTTTTTAGAGCTGAACGAGCGTGAGCGTGAGCTGCAGGAAGAAGTTGTGGTACGCGGGAACAGAGATCGTGAGATGGAGCTTGCAGAGGTGAAGATCAAGAAAATAAGGGGCTATTTGGAGAACTTTCCGATAAACGAGTGCTGTTTCCTTGTATTCTGCTTCATACCATACAAGCGATGGGATATGCTCAGGGAAGACCCGGAGGGACTGAAAGAAAACATCGTGCAGGCGTTTGATTTCGGGATTTGGCGTTACGATGAGCGTATCGCGGAGGCTTTGCTCATCGACGGCTACGTTCACGGTAGGCTTGACGAGCGGACATGCGAGTACGTCAGAGACACCATACTCGTGGGCAGGCGACCTCGGAGGGATGAGGGCGTGGATCTCGAAGCCGCTGAGGACATCTTCGCTCAAATCGCCGAATATAAAAGAATAGCAAGCGAGAACGCAAGGCAAGCAGCGGATGCTATAGTGACCGCGTACGCCGAAAACCCCACACGCCTGAAGAAGGCTTATGAGCGCGCGAGGAACTTTGATGAGTTCATAGGATGCTTATTCGATGATAATTTCCGCTTGTGATGAAGATGAAAAGAGCGGTGTGCGTGTGCTCTGGGGGGATAGACTCGACCGTCGCAGCCACGATTGCCAAGCAGGAGTACGAGATCTATTTATTACATGTGAACTATGGACAGAAGGCGTGGCGGCGGGAGCGGGACGCCGTCCTTAAAGTCTCAAAGTTCTTAGGCGCAAAGGACGTTAAGTTCGTCTCGTTATCCTTCCTGAAGGAGTTGGGCTCGTCAGCCTTGACCGACATGGCTATAGAAGTGCCGCAACGGCTCGACTTGCTGAACGACGCAGCGTCTGCAACGACGCCAACGGCATCCAAAAACGCAACACAAATCGCAAAGGAGGAAACGCCGCCGACGTGGGTCCCCTGTCGCAATCTAATCCTTTTGTCGCTTGCGAGCGCCTACGCTGAAGTTTTACGAGCGCACGCAATTTTCACGGGCTTTAACGCTGAAGAGGCAGCAAGTTACCCCGATAACTCCGAAGACTTTGTCGAACGCTTTAACGCAACGCTGGAGTTTGCAGTAGCTTCGTTTTCAAAGCCGCCAGTCGTCATCACGCCGCTCGTCAAGCTTTTAAAGCCCCAAATCGTGAAATTGGGAATGGAGGTTGGCGCCCCGCTCGAGCTTACGTGGTCATGCTATCTCGGCGGCGAACGACACTGCGGCGTCTGTGAGTCCTGCGTGCGTCGCAAAAATGCGTTCAAAGCGGCGGGCGTCGAAGACCCTACGGATTACGAGCGGTAGGGCGGGATAAAATGTGGTATTCTGAACTTGTTGAGGTTTATGAGAAGATAGAGGCGACGACGAAGCGGCTTGAGATGACGGAGTACCTCGTGGAGCTTTTTAAAAAAACACCGAGCGCGCTGATAGACAAGGTAGTTTACCTAACGCAGGGACGCCTTTACCCAGAGTTCGTGGGCATCGAGCTCGGCTTGGCTGAGAAGCTTGCGCTGCGAGCACTTGCAAACGCCGCCGGCATCCCGCTGAAAAGCGTAGAAGGCGAGGCAAAAAAGGTCGGGGATGTGGGGCTTGCTGCTGAAAACATTTTGAAAAGAAAGAAGCAAGCGACGCTCTTTAGTGGCAGGCTCGACGTCGAAACCGTTTACAGCACGCTCGATAAAATCGCAAGGACTACGGGCGAAGGCAGCGTGGACATTAAAATAAAACTCCTCTCGGGACTCTTAGCAGATGCGACCCCCAAAGAGGCAAAATACCTGATGCGGACGGTCACCGGACGGCTGAGACTTGGCGTTGCGGACATGACGATTTTAGACGCCCTTGCAGTGGCGTTTGCGGACAAAGAGCAGCGGGAACTCGTCGAACGAGCCTACAACATCACATCAGACCTTGGCTACGTCGCAAAACTCCTTGCCGAAGAAGGTTTGGAGGGGTTAAAAAGATGTAAGATCACAGTAGGGCGCCCGATACGAATGATGCTAGCGCAGCGGCTGACGAGCGCCAAGGAGGTCCTAGAGAAGCTGGGCGGGCGTGCCGCCTGCGAGTTCAAATACGATGGCGAGCGCATACAGTTACATAAAAAGGGCGACGAAATATTGCTGTTCTCAAGACGGCTTGAAAACATCACAATGCAGTATCCAGACGTTGTGGAGGCTGCTCGCCGCTGCATTTTGGCGGAGGAGGCTATCGTTGAGGGAGAATGTGTCGCCGTCGATCCCGACACCGGCGACTTTCTCCCGTTCCAAGAGCTAATGCACCGCCGTCGCAAATATGGGATCGAGCGGGCAGTTAAGGAATTCCCCGCCAGCTTCTTCCTGTTCGATGCGCTTTACGACGGCGAGGACCTGACGCAGAAGCCGTATCCGGAGCGTCGGCGGCGGCTGGAGGCTATGGTGAAGGAGGAGGAAAGCTTCAGACTCTCTGAAATGATTACAAGCGACGACGTGAACGAAATAGAAAGGTTCTTCGAGCTTGCGATCGAGAACGGTTGCGAAGGGCTCATGCTGAAGTCCGTCGCCGAGGACTCGATATACCAAGCAGGAGCCCGTGGCTGGCTTTGGATAAAGCTGAAACGCTCGTACCAGTCCAAGATGATCGAGCCGATAGATGTGGTGGTCGTCGGCGCATTCATGGGTAAAGGACGACGTGCTGGGACATACGGGGCGCTCCTTGTCGCCGTCTACGACGATGACCGTGACATTTTCCCAACGATCTGCAAGCTCGGCAGCGGCTTCTCCGACAAAGACCTTGAGGACCTCCCTAAAATTTTAGAACCCCACAAAATAGAACACAAGCACCCAAGAGTCGAAAGCTCGATGGAGGCCGACGTCTGGTTCGCACCCGCCGTCGTCCTCGAAATCATCGGGGACGAGCTCACACTCAGTCCCATCCACACTTGCGCCTTTAACAAGATTCGAGAGGGAGCCGGCATTGCGGTCCGCTTCCCTCGATTCACAGGGCGCTTCAGAGAGGATAAAGCGCCTGAGGACGCCACGACCGTCAAGGAAATAATAGAAATGTATCAGGCGCAACTTAAAAAGATAGATTAAGGTTGTACGCAGCAAGTGGGACTCGCATCACCTTTGGCTGTTTGCATCTCATGATGATAGTCGTTCAACCGTTAAAAATTAAAGCGGCACTTCCAAACTGATATTGAACATGAAACGGAAGAGTGCGAAGGAACTTCTTACCGAGATGAAAGACATTTCGGAGCTGATGCTCGACCTTTCGTATTCTGCAGTGATCTACGAGAACAAAGAGATAGCATGTGAGGTGTTAAAGCTCGAAAAGCAGATGGACTCGCTGCTCTACAGCGCACGGATTATGATAATGCTCGGCGCCCGCAACGTCGAGGATGCGGAAAAGCTCTCAGGCGTGCTTCAGATAGCATCTGCCGCCGAAAAGATTTCAAACGCGGCAGGCGACATTGCAAAAGTTGCTCTTGCAAAGGACGTGCCCAGAGACTTGCGGGATGAACTTAGCGACTTGGAAGAGGGTGTTATGAGTCTGAAGGTCGGAGAGGACTCGCCACTCAGAGGGAAGAAACTGAGGGAGGTCGAGGCGGATGCAGGAATGCGAGTATTCGCGATGAAGCGAGGACGGCGTTGGATCTACTCACCGGAGGAAAGCGAGGTGTTGCGAGCGGGCGATACTATATTTTTAGTGGGACCCACGGAGTGCGTCCTAAAGCTCCACGAAGCAAGAGGCGAGCCTGTGGCGAAAGAGGCAGAAAGGAAGCCGCCCGCTGTGGAGAAAGCGATCGACATGCTCGTTGAAATGAAAAACATTTCGGAGTTGATAGTCGGGCTGGCGTACTCCGCTGTACTCTTCTACGACAAGGAGATCGCAAAGGAGGTGCAGAACTTAGAAAGGAAAATGGATGGGATGAAGGACGAGTTAGAGTTTCTAGTACTGAGCGCCGCGAAGGAGGTGGAAGAGAGTCGCTTTAACGAGCTGCGAGGACTTCTGCATATAGCAACGTCCTCCGAGATAA
>JAPHEE010000044.1:7207-9879 GCA_029259545.1 Candidatus Alkanophaga volatiphilum | reverse complement strand
TATTATGTTGCTGCATACGCTAAAAATATATGCTTCAAGAAAACATAAAAGAGACAAAATAAGCTTTGAGGGTGGAAAGGAGGTTATCGGCGTTCAAACACTGGAATCTCTTGGCTTAAATGTGGACACATCAAATAACAGCTCGAAACCACAAGACCACGGTATTGCTTATTTACTATCATTGTAGGCGATGTAAAATGGACAAACAAAAAATAATGGCTTCCGTAGTAATCGCAGCGATAGTTATCGCAGGCGCTATCATAGCGGTTGCAAAGAACTCGAAGGGTGAGGGCTTTATCAACCCAAAGGCGATCATGCCAGGTGCGATAACCACTGAGCACCTCGCTGATGGGGCGGTGACAGGTCGCAAAATCGCTTCAGACGCCGTAACTACCACTAAAATACGTAACAGGGCTGTGAACGATGTGGACCTCAACGAAAATGCAATACCATGCGAAGTAAATTATACAAACACCGAGGTGACGGTAACAGGCACGACAGAAACCGAGATAATTAACAAAAAGATAAAGCTGCGCCGAGATTCAAGGCTTATTATCATCTACACCATAAATGATAGTTGGGCTGAGCCCGGAAATGCACCTATATTGAACTGCACGGTATTTAATGAGACTGGCGCATTCGCAGCTTCTGCTTACCCTGACGATGTCCTCCTTTCGGTCCAAAACTTGAGCACCACTATAACTTTCTACACTGACGTTGTAGATGCGGTGTATCCTGGGGATTGGTTCAATGTAAGCATAAGATTAAAAAGCAACTCAACTGGAACAGTCGGAATAAAAGAGCAGGCATTAACCGTAATAGCACTGCCTGCGGAAGGTGATTGATAAATGAAACTGAAAATATTGGTATTATTATGCATCGCGATGGTCGTGTTAGTAGCGACAGCGAGTGCGAAGACGATAACCGTAGATGATGACTTGAGCGAGTGCCCTTTTGCAAATTACACCTCCATACAAGATGCAATAAACGACGCTACCGAAGGTGACATTATCCAAGTTTACAGCGGAACTTATGAGGAGAATGTAGTCGTAAACAAAACACTTAACCTTACAGGCATTGGAATGCCCGTTATAGATGGAATGAACAAGGGGAACACTATTAAGATAGAAGCGGATAATTGCACAATAAGTGGATTCAAGATAATAAACAGTGCAGGCGACTGGAATCTTGCAGGAATACACATCGCCTCCTCCAATAACTTAATTTTTAACAATACCATATCATCAAATAAAGGACATGGAATCGGCATATATTCTGGGAACAATGAAATATATTCAAACACGATATATTCAAACGGGTGGGCAGGTGTCGGCATCTACGCAGGTGGAAATAAGATTTACGAGAATGATATACAGGATAATGGCTACGGAATCCGCCTATTTCAGGCAGGTGGCAACATAATTTTCTCAAATATCATAAAAAACAACGGCTACGGATTCTATCTCTACGCCTCCTCCTCTAATGTCATATACTCAAACATCGTATCATCGAACGGTGAGGACGCCTTCTACATCTGGAGCTCGAGCGGCAACCGAATATACGAAAACGAGATCTCCGGGAGCGCCACGGGACTCGAAATCTGGATATGCAGCTCCGGGAACGCAGTTTACGAAAACGCCATCGTGGAGAACGGGAACGGCGTCTACATCTACTACCCGAGCTACGCAAGCAACAATAACCTCTTCTACCACAACGACTTCATCGAGAACTCCGAAAACAACACCTGGGACGAGTGCCGCAACCGCTGGTACAACGAGACGCTGAGAGAAGGTAACTACTACGACGACTACAACGGGACGGATGCGGACGGCGACGGGATCGGCGACGTGCCTTACAACATAAGCGGCGGCACGAACAGGGACTTATACCCGCTGATGCGACCGTACGTCAGTAACGAGCCGCCGGTCGCCTCCTTCACGTTCTCGCCCGCACGCCCGGTCGTGGACGAGGTGGTGACCTTCGACGCCTCCGCCTCCTTCGACCCCGACGGCACGATCGTATCTTACGAATGGGACTTCGGAGACGGAACGAACGGAACGGGGAAGGTCGTGAATCACTCCTTCGCATCCGAAGGGAACTACAGCGTCGTGCTGACCGTGACGGACGACGGAGGCGCAAAGAACTCGACGGCGAGGGTCGTCGAGGTGCGGGCGGCGGCGAAGCCGAGCGTCTCAGTCTCGACCGACAAGTACGAATACGCCGCCGGCGACACGATGCTCGTGAGCCTGACATTAGAGAACCCGACGGACTCGGCACTTTTCCCCTACTTCCTCTGGAGGCTCGACCTGCCCGACTACGACCTGCACCTCCCGATAGTCGTGCGCCGGATATACCTGCCGCCCGGGTGCGAGAAGAACGCTTCCATACCGGTGAGAATGGGGAACTGGAGGATCTCTTTTAACGCCTCTTGGTACGTCGCCCTCATAGATGCGACGACTCATGAAGTGATAAGCGAGGACGTGGCGGAATGGAGATATACCTGCCATGAGATGGTCCTAGGGGACTGCAGATGCGCGCGCCATCATGAGCGGTCAGTCGTCGCCTCGCCTCCCCGCACTTTGACGAACATTTAGAGCGGACTCCCACGTCCATCTCTTCACACCCCTTTGCGGGCTGGAAGCCTCTAGGGAGGAAAGCCCCGGAACATTTTT
>JAPHEE010000044.1:0-7022 GCA_029259545.1 Candidatus Alkanophaga volatiphilum | reverse complement strand
CCCCTACCATGAGGCGTTCAGCTACTGCACTAACCCCCACTAGCGACTGGCGACCAAGACCAAGATCTAAGGTATCTGAAAGGGAGTTTCTCGACCGGCGTGCGAGGCGGCATGTGGCACCGCGCCGCTCGCGGCAAAGCCCACCGCCACCGCCGCTCAGTCGGGACTTCCAAAGTTCCCGACTTCGCAGGCGAGGACTCGCACCGGGAAGATCAGATTGATAATGTTCGATGACGCAACTGACTGCTGTAAAGCAGCCCCTCGTGGAAGTTCCCGCTCAGCGAAGGCGTCAAGTACTTAACTTAAAGCTCTGTTCCCGGCTCCTTAACGCCTCAACACCGGTCTTATGATGCTGCCCGCTGCCGCTTGCCGAACGTCGGCAGCGAAGCTCGCACGCCCTCCGCACAGGCTCAGTAGTAGTGGGACGAGTCTCGCTTGAGGAGCAGAGCACGGCGTACGTCGCCTCGCCGGACGTTCCATACGCCCACGGCGAAGGGTCGCGGCTGCACCGCATCCGCGCCGCCCCCGCCCCCCAAGTGAGGATGATGCGATAAGGAAAGGAGCGCTCAGCGACACCCTTATAACAAGGATGTAGCAATAGTTAAAAGGGAGAAAGTCATGGTGAGAGACGAATACGTCCCCCGATACGAGTATGAGAGGCTTGAAAGTGAATACAGAAGGTTAATAAGAAAATACGAGGAGCTGGAGGCATACAAGGAGGAGTTGGAGCGGCTGGTGTCGAAAGCAAAGGCGCCGCCGCTCGACATAGGCTTCGTGGTTGAGAAGCTCGAGGACGGCGCCGTCGTGAATATAAACGGGGCGCTAAAAGTTTTGCCCTATGGTTTGCTTTCTGACGAGGATGTACGGAACCTCAAAGAGGGGCAGTACGTTTTTATAGGGCACATCCCGGACAAGAAGAGCCCGACGGGCTTCACCGTCGGCATAACGAAGGTCTACAACAAGATGGTGGACCTCATCGTCGGCGAGGTCGAGGAGATAAGGAGGGAGGGGGACGAGTGGATTGGCGAGATTTCGACGGGGCGGGGGCACAACAAGATATATAAGAGGCTCTCGGAAGAAGAGAAAAAGGCGCTGAAAGAGGGTATGAAGGTCGGGATGATTCCCGTCACCTATGACATAAAGAAGTATTACAGGACGAAGGAGTTTTCGAGGTATGAGGTCACGAAAAGTCCGGGAGTGAGCTTCAACGACATTGGAGGCTTGAAGGAGGTTAAGAAAGAGTTGATAAGGAGCATAATATTGCCGATGCTCAACCCTGATGATTATGCTAAGTACGGAGAGCGCTCTCGTCGTATTTTGATGTACGGGCCGCCGGGCTGCGGGAAGACGATGTGCGCAAAGGCGTTGGCGACGGCGCTCCCGAACTGCGAGTTCGTGAAGGTGGGCGCCGGCGAGCTCTTCAGCATGTGGCTCGGCGAGTCCGAACGCAACGTGCGCATGGTCTTCAAGATGGCGAACGAGAAGCTTGAGAGCGGTGAGAACGACTATGGCGTTATTTTCTTTGACGAAATAGACGCGCTGGCGCAGGAGCGCGGCATGTACGTTGGATCTTCAGGGGCGCCGGAACGCGTGACCGGGCAGCTTCTTGACATCCTCGAGGGCTTTTATGACCTGCATCCGCACCTCACCGTCATCGGCGCCACGAACCGCCTTCACCTCATAGATTCCGCACTTCGCTCCCGTTTTGACAAGATAATAGAGGTGCCGAAGCCTGATAAGGAGGCGGCACTCTCCATCGCCGAGATATATGCGAAGAAGGTGCCCTTGGACGCGTTGTTGGTGGAGGAGTGGGGAGGGCTGGACGCCGCTCGTGATTACATCGTGAGGGAGATCGTCGATTACATGTACACCGATGATCTGGTGGAGACGGAAATAGGGACGATACGCCGCCGCGACTCCATCACCGGACGTTTCATCGCGCAGACGTTCTACTATGCGAGGGACAAAGCGCTCGAAGAGCGGACGATCTTCATGTTGAAGAAGGGTATGGTGGCGAAGAGCGACATCGCCGAAGTCTGGAAGCGTGAGGGGCTTGACAGCATTTTGGACGTAGAGGGGCGGGCGGTGGAGCTGAGCAGGAAATACAAATCGCCGTCAGAGATAGGTGTGACGCTGGAGCACTTGAAGGAGGGCTTCAACAGGTTCCTGAAGCGGCGTGCTGAGGAGATGATAGCCGCAGGCTACCACAAAAAGCTGGAAGAGGACACTGGTATGCACTTCTAAGGGTTAGTATTATTAGCGGCGGGGCGTAATTTGGAGAGGGAACTTATGAGCGGTTTTGACAGGTGGCAAGGAATAGAGCATGAATTTCGTGTTGGTATAAATGCGGGGGCTACTGAGCTTTACAGGTATGCGAGATATTACCACGTTGATGAGATAATACGGTCGCTGGAGGAATACAAGTTCTTCGACGATGTACCGGCGATATGCTCGAAGCTACAGCGGCGCAACGATGGCTTCCTGAGGAACGGCGCCCGCATTTATGTGTGCACCGGCGGGCACCTCGAAATCGCAACGCCGGAATGCAGGAACGCTTTTGAGGTCCTCAAATACGACAAGGCATCGGAAATATACATGCAGCTCGGCGCAGAGCTTGCGAGCGAGCGGTACCGGGAGCGTTTCGGGAAGAGGGGCGGCGGCGACGACATCTACATACAGTGCTGGAAGGCGAACGTCGAGATCGATAAGAGGTATAGTCGAGGGACGCACGAGTCTTACATGGTGGAGCGGCGGAAGTTTGCCGGGAAGGAAGGGCTATTCATTCCGTACTTGGTGTTGCGCAAAGTCTTCTGCGGCGCCGGCGGCTACATACTCGACAGCAACGGCGTCCGCTACGTCATTTCGCCGAAGGCGGTCGTCGCCCGTCGTGTGATGACGGAGTCGCCGTCGCAATGGCCGATACTCTCTACGAGGGACGAACCGCTGACGTCGAAAGATAAAATGCGGGTGCACGTGACGAGCGGTGAGGGGTTGCGCTCGGAAGTGACGAGGTTGTTGAACAATGCGATCACGACGTACGTCATAGATGCTATTGAGAACGGCATCATAAGAGACGTGCCTGACATCTGGAACCCGCTCCAGACGTTCAAGGAGATTTCGCAAAACATCAACGGCGACTGGAAGATAAGACTGGCGAACGGCGACAGGATAAAAGTGCTGGACTACCTCAACCATTACTACATAGACGCCATAGAAGAGCTCTTTGAGGAGCGAGAAACCGATTATTGGGACGAGTATGCGCTGAAGACGTTTAAAAGGGTTTGCGAGAAGTTGGATCAGGGGTTGCTCGAAGATCCGTACTTGGTGCGGCGGATAGAGTGGATAATGAAGCTTTGGGTGGTTGAGCACGAGATCGATGACTTTGAGTATTCAGGGAGGCATTTACGTTCCGAGTATTACATGATAGACGACGAGACCGAAAAGAAAATAGCGGCAAGCTTTGCATTCACGAACCTTTGCGAGTACGATCTTTACGAGAAGGTCGCCGACAAAATAGGTGTCGAGCGTATTTTAACAGAGGAAGACATCGCGGAGGCGTTGCTCTTCCCGCCGAAGAACTCGAGGGCAGAGCTCAGGGTGCGTCTCGCGCAGGAATTCAAGAACGCCACGATAAGCTGGAACAAGATAACCATCACGAAGGAGCCAAAGATAAGGATAGATGTGAGGCGTCCGGGCGAGGACGAATACTCACAGTTATTCTCGAGATATCCGGAGCTTGCGAGGATGCCAAGCGTCGTCGTTGTGTTTCTCGGCGAGCGGCGGCGTGGTAGCGGCGCCAGGGAGGTGCTTGTGAGGCTGCTTGCAGAAGAAGAGGACGTTCGCCACTGGGAGGAGCGGATAAGCCGGGAAATAAGGGAGAGGATAAGCAGGAATCCTTATCTGGATTACCTGTTGTATTCGGGCAGCCGCACGTACAGATTCGACGAGCTTGATGGTTGGGATGAGGAGAGCATCCGCCGCAAGATCGAGGAGATAAAGAGAGAGGAAGCGGAAGCCGAGGCGGAGAATGAAGAGGAAGATGAGGAGGAGGGTTGCAGGATTACGAGGTTATCACGCAGATGAGCGATGAGCGGCGTCATTGAGAGCAAAATCAGAGGTATAGAGCAGGAGTATCCGTTGAGTGCGGCGGCGCCTTTAAATCCTTCACTCCTCGTGAGTGCGGCGATCCAAGGGCTGAGGCGAGTCAATTTCTCACGGGTTGTGGATTGGGACGTCTCGGCGGAGGTGATGCAGGAGGAGCATGAGCGCACCATAATTTCGTCATTTGCGAGGAACGGCTGTCGCATCTACGATGACCTAGGGCACCTCGAAATTTCCACGCCCTCCTACAATAATCCCTTGGACGCCCTAGCTTACGAGCGGGCTTCCGAGATTTATGCGTTCATAGGAGCGGAGGAGGCGAGCTTTTCGCTGAAGAAGAAGATCTTGGTGCACAAGAACAACGTCGCCAACTTCTTTGCTGAAGGGCGGGGTGTGGTCACGAATACGTATGCGACGCATGGGAACACAATAACGCTCAGAGCGGCGTGCAGGGACTGGAGTAGGGTGGAGCGTGCGTTGCTCCCTTGGTTCGTCGCCCGCATAGTGTTCTGCGGCGGGGGCGACGTCGTCGCTGCGGAGCTCGTGCGGCAAAGCCTTGACGCCGAGATACAGGGCGTGAAGTTCGTGATCTCGCCACGAGCGATGTTCGTGACGCAACGCTCTTCGCTTTCGACGACGGCAAACAGGGGGATCCTCAACACTAGGGATCAGCCGCATGCCGCTCGCAAGTACTGGCGCCTCCACGACATCCATTACGAGGCGTTGAGGTGCGACTATGCGATAATAATGAGGGACGTGACGCAGACGATGATCATGCGGGCTTTCGAGCTGGGGCTGCTCGACGACGCCCCGCAGCTCGAAGACCCCGTCGCTGCGATCAAGAAAATCTCGGCGGACACGCAGTCCTGCGAGTGGAAGCTGCGGCTGGAGAACGGGGAGACGACGGACGCCGTGGAGATCCTGAATTTCTATCTCGAGCGTGTCGAGCGCATGTATGAAGAAGGTGAAGAGAAGGGCTTTTGGGACGAGTTCGGGCTGAAGCACATGAAAAAGTTGTTTGAAAGGCTTGAGGAGCGGCGGCTTGAGGCTTACGTTGATGGGATTGATTGGGTGACGAAGCTTGCGCTTCTTGTGAATTACGAGCCTAGGAGTGCGGAGGAGGGCATCAGCATTTGTAACCACTATGCGTTGCTTGACGGAAAAGTATTGTCTTACGTGCAGAAGGGCGTGATTCCAGATACTTTTATCGGCGGCGCTGCCGATGCCTCTATTTTCGAGCCTGAAGACGCACTGGCGTTTGCCTCAAACGAGATGCCGGAAATAGACTTGGACTTGGGGAGCGTGCAGCGGCGAGTGACGGCGGCGCTTTCAAACCCTCCGGAGAGCACCCGTGACTTCTTCAGAGCCGGCGTTTTAAAGGCGTTTCCGTCGCAGGTTCTGAGCGTGAGCTGGGCGACGCTCTCCCTCAGCGTCGGGAGCGTGACGCTCGACGAGCCCTTCATGCTGAACAGGGAAGAGCTGGAAGGGTTGGGCGTGAGCTTTCCGGAGCCGGAGCTTACAGCAGGTGACGGCGGCAAGGAGGCGTTGCGGGCGCTGCTGCAGCGGGTCAAGTCCGTCTATGCAGAAAAGGTGCGGGCTGTTTCATAAACCGTTAAAGCGTAAGTTTGGCATTTTTTGTTCTCCGTAATTTTTAGTCCTATGAGGCAGTCCTTATTATGGTGTGGCAGTCTCCGATATGTGGAGGTTTTGTAAGCCCGAATGGGGACTGCTGAAGCCTGAAGATGTGGGGAGTCTCCGCTCCCCCGAAAGCCCTCCAAGACGGGAGGAGGGAAGCCTGCCCGATACGAAATTAACACTCACACAATTAACGGGTAGGCAGAACGGCTTGTGAGGCACGAAGCGAAGCCGCCACTACGATTTGCCGCCGGCAGCGTCGGGAAGCCCGTGAGCGAGACCGAAAAGAATTTAAGGAGGGGAGGCTCTTGGTGAGGGTGAGGGGATGTGGACAAGAGAAGGTTAAATATCAGAGGCGAGTTGTTGCGGCGGGGAGAGGCACGGCTTGGCGTGAAAATAAGAAGAAAGGGGTTTGGGATGAGAGGGGATGCTAAACATCTGGTATTTGGTGTTTGCGTAGCCTTTGTGCTACTTGGTGCTTTCGTGGATGCGGGTGTGGCGTCTGCAAGGACGATATATGTGCCTGACGATTATGCGAAGATTCAGTGGGCTGTTGATAATGCTTCCGCAGGCGATACTATCATCGTCCGCCCCGGAACATACATCGAGAATGTATATGTGGACAAGTCGTTGGAAATCCGCTCATACTCCCAAAACCCTTCTGACACAATTGTAAAATCTTTCTACCACGTCTTCCATGTGACTGCAGATAACGTTTACATAAGCGGATTCACAGTGACAGGGGCTACTGCCCATTGGGGTGGAATTTGCCTCGACAACTCGAATAACTGTAGGATAGAGAATGTAAACGCCTCAGACAACTACTATGGAATCTACCTCTACAAGTCCAGCAACAACATCATAGCTAACAACACCGTAAGCTCAAACAACGGTAATGGAACCTACCTCGCCTATTCCAGCAACAAAAACACCATAGCTAACAACATCATAAGCTCGAACAACGACAGTGGAATCGGACTCTGGAGTTCCAGCAAACTCTGGGGTCCCATCAACAACAATACCATAACAAACAACACCGTCTCGAACAACGGGTATGGAATCTACCTCAGCGATTCCAGCAACAACACCATATATCTCAACAACTTCATAAACAACACAGATAATGTTTATTCTTATGATTCAGCAAACATCTGGAACTCCACTGAAAAAATAACTTACACATACAACGGAAAACAATACACGAATTACTTAGGGAACTACTGGAGTGATTACAACGGAAGCGATGCGGATGGAGATGGGATAGGCGATACGCCTTACAGCATAGA
>JAPHEE010000043.1 GCA_029259545.1 Candidatus Alkanophaga volatiphilum | reverse complement strand
CCTTACACGTAAGTGTCAAGGACCACTTGTGATGTCCCGTCAGCAAAGGTTGCTATTGCTACCACGTGAGCCTTGGTCACGTTGTATGGACCATTGTCGGTCATAAACGTGCCGCCTATTGACGATAATGTGCCTGTGTCATGCTTGTTAGTGTAATCAATGTCAGTTACATTGACGCTAATGCTGCTAACTAAACTAGCATCAGGTCCCCCAACGAACGTCACCGATATGTTCCCGTCAGGCATTCTCGAGGCGGAGACGCTCACCGAGTATGACTTTTTCGGCGGGCCGAAGCCCCCGAGCATGCCGAGGACGACGGCGGCGACGACGATGGTGGCGGCGACCATCAGGATGACGCCGATGACCGGGGAGACGCCCTTCCTATCCATTTTCTTCATTTCATCCTCACCCCCTACTTTTCCCTGTTAAAAATGCAGCCTTGAAATTTGAATAAAGCTTCCGTAAACCTAAAAAATATTCTCAATAATTTGAAAATGAGTTCCGATTGATTGTAATTTTTTGAGTTTTACCTTGAATTGTGCAGCGCGATGCTTATAAGTGGGGTGGCGAACGCAGAAGTATGTGGTTTGTAGAGAAGATGAAGGGCTTCCTGCTCAGTCCGGCGGCGACGTTCCGAGCGGTGCGTGGCGAGGCGCTCGGCGACGCCCTTGTTTACTTCTTAGTGCTGCTCGTGTTCGGTGCTTTGATGGCAGCGGCGTCCACATCGCTCTTCGTCTTCTTTATGAAACATTTCCCACCGCCCGTAATGGAGCAGTCTGCTGGCGTCTCGACCGCAATACTTGGTGGCTTTGTATTCATGGGCATGTTTATTTCCTCACTCATAGTTGGGATCCTCTTAATATTCATCACGGGACTCTGGTTGCACCTCTGGGTCTACGTTTTCGGCGGGCGACATGGCGTCTCACAAACGCTCAAAGCTTGCATGTATGCGGCAACGCCGTCCCTACTCTTTGGCTGGATCCCGTTTATCGGCATCGTTTTTGCCTTCTGGGCGTTCATACTTCAGATAATAGGTGTTAGGGAGTTACATGAGATTTCTACAGGCATGGCAGTTGCTGCCGTGCTGGTATCTCTCATTGTTGCTGCGGTACTTGCCGTCGCTTTGATATTAACGCTGTTGCCTTTACCGCCAACATGCCCGACGTGTGGGGTTTAATTCTTTACCGACGAACTAAAAAGGCGGTGGTAATAATGCTGCTGCAAATAACCCTGACACCTGCGGAAGGGAAGCGGCTCATCGCAAAGGGCGTCGTTCGAATGGATGCTGTGCAGAAAGCGCTTAAAGATGGGCTTGTCATCGTGGCGCAGGGCACGACGAACGCCTACGTCGCCGAGGAGCTGCTGCGGCAGCTCGGCATCGAGTACGACGTGGACAAGCGGCGGTTCGCCGCCGGCGTCATCACCGACCGCCCCTGCGTCGTGCCGAAGGCGGAGCGGCAGGCGGAAGTCATAATCAAAAAGGGCTCGCTCTACGACGGTAGCCTCGAAGATGCGCTTGAGGAACTTTCACGAGATGACGTTTTCATAAAGGGGGCTAACGCCATCGACCCCGACGGCGTCGCCGGCATCCTCCTTGCACACCCGAAAGGCGGGACCATCGGCTCGGCTCTCGGCACCGTCGCCGCCCGTGGCGCGCATTTTATCATCCCTGTTAATCTAGCGAAGTCCATCCGCTTCTCCATTGTGGAGGCAGCTCGTCGCATTAGGGGTTTCCAAGGCGTTTACAAGGCGGTGGGCATGCCGGTCGGCTTGCTTCCAGTACATGGAACTGTCGTAACGGAAATCGAAGCTTTGAAGCTTTTAGGCGCCGAAGACGCCTTCCAGATAGGCGCAGGCGGCGAGGGCGCCGTCGTCATCTGCGTCGAGGGCGAACGGGAGAAGCTTGATGAGATTCTTGAGGTCGTGACCCAGATAAAAGGGGAGCCGCCGGTGAAAACCCTGACGGAGGATTGCAGCAGGTGCAAGAGGGCTGCGTGCATTTACGCTGCCACGAAATCTTAATTAACCAACGTTCCCGCTGAAGCGGCTTGAACAAACGTCTCATGAACAGTGTTTTTCATTTTCCAGTCCGCAAATTTACAAAATGTCGCTAAGAAAGCCCTAAGGGATTAGGGGGAGGTGGGAAAGTTTTTATACGTGAACGGAGCTGAGGATTGAAACGAGCCCACGCCTAATGTGGGCAGGGGCTGCCATGACCCGCCCGACGGGGAGCGCAGCTCATGCTGCACACTCCCATGCCACTCTCCGGATTTCGATCCCGTAGTTTTCGCATTATATTTCTGATGGGAACACAGTACTCCTCCTGAAATGTGTTTCCACCTCGCGTTTTCGATTACGAAGAAAGTCATAGTAGCGGAGGCGAGCGGCGTAAAAAAATTCTCCGCTGCTTCCAGCATCGTACTTGCTTCCTCGAGCAGCTCTATAATTATGATCACTCCTTGCAAGCCTCCACATCCCCCTCCTTCTATTCTTGACACCGCGTTCACATCGTCAATTAGTTTAAAACCTCAACGTCCCCCGCTTGTGGGAACGTCTGAAATGACGTGAGAGTAAAATATTCCATACCCAATACTGTAACGAACTTCGCAGGGCGTGAACGATGCACTACATCATCACCGAGAAGAACACGACGGCACGCCGCATCGCCGCCATCCTCTCAGGTGGAAAGGCTGAGAGGGTGAAGGTAGGTAACCTTAACGCTTACAAGTTCGGCAACACCGTGGTTTTGGGGCTTCAGGGGCACATCGTCGGTTTGGACTTCCCGAAGGAATACAAAAGCTGGAAGGACGTGCCGCCGCAGAGCCTCATAAGTGCCGAACTCGTCACCGTGCCGCTCAGAAAGGACGTCGTTGCAACGCTCCGCAAAATCGCAAAGGACGCCACGCTCGTGACGATAGCAACCGACTACGACAGGGAGGGCGAGCTCATCGGCGTCGAGGCTCTCCGCATCATAAGGGCGGCGAACCCGCACGTCAAAGCCGACAGGATGCGCTACAGCGCCATCACCGAAAAGGACATCAAGGAGAGCTTCGCCAACCGCACGACCATCGATTACAACTTGGCGGCGGCGGCAGAAGCCCGTGAGATCATAGATCTGGTCTGGGGTGCTTCGCTCACGAGGTTCGTGTCGCTGGCGGCGAACAGCCTCGGCAGCGACTTCCTTTCCGTCGGCAGGGTTCAGTCGCCGACGCTCGCGCTCGTCGTCGATCGTGAGCGTGAAATCGAAGCCTTCACACCGAAAAAGTATTACGAGGTGCGTGCCACCGCCTCGGTGACGACGAGGCTCGGAGCTGAGCCTCGAATCGAGACGTTCGAGGTTAAGCTTCCTAAAAAATTCTGGGATCGCACCGAAGCTGAAAACCTGATCGAAAAGATCCGCCGTGAGGCGGCGCAGCAGGCGGGAGGCGGTCGCAGGGAGCTCGTGCCCGCAACCGTCGTCGAATTCAAAGTCAGAAATGCGGAACAGAAGCCGCCCATCCCCTTCAACACCACAGGGTTCTTAAGTGCCGCCGCCTCCATCGGCTTCTCGCCGATGCGTGCGATGCGTATCGCCGAAAACTTGTACCTACGAGGTTTCATCTCGTACCACAGAACGGATAACACGGTGTATCCGGAGACGCTCGACCTGCGGGGCGTTCTGAAGACGCTTGCAGCCCATGAGGCTTTCAAGGAGCATGCGGAAGCTCTTTTGAGAAGGGAAAAGCTAACGCCAACTGCGGGCAAGAAGAAGACCACCGATCACCCCCCGATACACCCCGTGGCGCCCGCCGACGCCGAGCAGCTCGATGCGGATGAATGGCGCATCTACGAACTTATCGCCCGTCGCTTCCTTGCGACGCTTTCCGAGCCCGCGCTCTGGGAAAACGTGCGTGTGAGGCTCGACGCCGGCGGCGAGGTCTTCGAGGCTTCGGGCAGACGCCTCCTGCGTCGTGGCTTTCTGGAAGTTTACCCTTACGCGAAGGTGGAAGAGAAGGGTCTTCCAAAGCTTAGCAGGGGTGACGTGGTCTTCTTGAGGCTGAGAGTGGAAGAGAAGGAGACGAAGCCGCCGAAACGCTACACACAGGGCGCCCTCATCAAAGAGATGGAAAAGCTCGGCATCGGCACGAAGAGCACCCGCCACGAAATACTCGCAAAACTGTATCAGCGTGGCTACGTGCGTGGAAATCCGCTGAAGCCGACCAAAAAAGCTTACGCCGTCGTGGATTCGCTGCGACGACACGCCGACATCATAACAAAGCCTGAAATGACAAAAAGTCTCGAAGAGGAGATGAATGAGATCTGTGAGGGTAAGAAAAGCAAGGGGGAAGTTGTGCAGCGGTCAAAAAGCATGTTGGCTGAGATTTTCAAGGAAATGACCGCCCGTAAAGAGGAAATCGGGGAGGTGCTGCGAGCCGGCGTCAGCGAGGATGCAAAGCTCGGAAAATGTCCGGAGTGCGGCGCAGCCCTCCTGCTGCGGCGTTCGAAGAGGGGCAGCAGATTTATAGGTTGTAGCAACTTTCCACACTGCGATTTTTCGTTGCCACTGCCGAAAACCGGACGTATTGTAATGTCTGAGGAGCGTTGCGAGCTTCACAACTTGCCGAAGATGAAAATCGTAAACAAGGGGAAGACGTGGCGGCTCGGCTGCCCCCTCTGCAGCTGGATGAGTAGGAAGGAAAGCTAAGCCTCCATGGGCTTCTCCAGCTCCTTAAACATCTTCACTATCTTCTTAGGGTCGCCGATCTCCACGACCTTGCCGCCACGCATGAGCATTGCTCGGTCGCAGACTTTCTCGATGAAATCAGGATCGTGCGACATGATGATGTACGTCTGGTTGAGCTCCACCCTCGACGACAGTATAGCCTTTGCGATGACGTTCTGCGTCATGGAGTCTATGGTGCCCGTCGGCTCGTCCAGAATCACTATTTCCGGCTCTTTCATCAGCGCTCGTGCGAGCGCTACCCTGTGTCGCTCACCCTCACCAAGCTCATCCGGATATGCATTCAGTATTTCCTCGATCCTCCTCTCGTCAAAGCCTACTGCCTGCAGCATCATCGTCGCCTTCGCCTTCGCTATTTCCTTCGGCAGAATCAAGCCTATGGAGTCCGTGAGGTTTTCAAGGATAGTACTGTGCGGATAGAGCCCGTACTCTTGGTGCAAGATCGCAATGTAAGGAGTGGCTCTGCCTCTGCCGGTCGCGCCAGGCACGCTCATGTCTATCCATTCATCTCCAATTTTCACGTAGGCTTTCCCCGAGGAGGGCTCCTGCAAGCCGGCAATGATCCTGCCGAGCGTCGTCTTCCCTGCGCCCGAAACGCCGACGATCCCGAAAATCTCACCCTCCCGGACCTCAAAGCTCACGCCGTCCACCGCTTTTATCGCTCCGCGGTCAGCGGTGTAGAAATACTTTTTACAGTTCTCAACTCGTATCCGTACATTATCGGAGATGGGAGGTTTCTCAAACTCCTCTAAGCCGCCTGCCATCGCATCTTTTATTTCCTCAGTCTTCCCCTCCATCACTATTTGTCCGTTCTCAAGCACTATTCCACGGTCAGTAATTTCTACGAGCGCATAAAGCCAGTGTGATGTCATCACGAGAGAAAGACCCCTGTCCACTTCCTGTCTTAGAACCTCGTGGACCGCCTGCGCCGTTATCGGGTCGAGCGTTCCTGTGGGCTCGTCTGCAAAGAGCAAAATCGGGTCCCTTGCAAGCTGTCTTGCGAGTACGACTCGCTGCTTCTCGCCACCACTGAGGTCACGAGCGGGGTGTAAGCTACGGTGCACGAGCTTAACCCTCTTGATGAGCTCCATTATCTTGAGAGGCATCTTTTCCTTTGGATAATCTATATCCTTCAGAGCCTCTTCTATATTCCCTATGACCGTCTTCTCAGTGTAAAGGGCGAAAGTGCGTTGGAGCATCATGGACAACCGGTTATATAAGTTTCTGAACTTAGGCGTCCCTTTTATCGCCCAGAAGTCTATCTCCTCAAGCTCAAGGGTTGCGCCGCACTTCTTACATGGCGTCCCCGCCTTCGACGGTGGCTCCACCCAGCCGCATGTCTCCTCGTTCGGGCAGGTTGCCACGTTGTATATCACGGCGCCAGACGTCGGCTCGTACTCCTTCACGCCCCGCATTGCATTCATCAAGACGGTCTTGCCGGAGCCGCTCTTCCCAAGAACCCCGAACGCCTCCCCTTCCATTACCGTAAAGTTTATGTCCTCCAGCACCACCTTGCCATCGAATTTCTTCGTTAGCCCTTCTACTGTTACAAGCTTTTCACGTCCCATCTCCACTCATCTCCCTTTCACTTTTTTGTTTTGATAACGAACTTATATTAAACTTGCGAGTTTGGAAATTTACTTTGAGGAGTTGTCAGATGACCTCTCTTCTTGTGCTCCGCCACGTTTTCCTGCCGGTTGCGTAGAGCAAAGCCGCGGAGAGACTGCAAATTTCCATGAATATCGGCGAGAACAAGATGCCCAAGCAGCGTATGAGGAAGTCCTTGAGGCCCTTAGATGTGGGAAGGAGGCGTAGGGAGAATGCGAGGAAGAGAGGCGTGGCGAAGATCATGATGTAGGGGAAAAGCATCAGCGCGAGCCACGTGAGCTTCACGCCTCTAGGAATCTTCGCCCTCAGGAAGGGAAAAAGGTGCGTACTCAGGCACTCTAAGGGTCCGAGCATCCACCTCACACGCTGGAAGTAGAGCTCTCTTAGCGTTTGCGGCGCCTGCTCGCCCACTCTGGTTTTCAGCGTCGTCGCAACCCGCCGGCTGCTCAGATAAATCTTGACGCTCATGTCTACATCCTCGCATATTTTGGCTTCGTCGAAACGCCACCTTGAAAACACACACGCACAGGCGACTCCTATCAAGCCGTTGAAGTGGAGAAACACGCCCTTGTTGCCGAAAAATCTATAAAGGCTCGTCAGAAGCTCGTATTCTGCGGACACCATTCTCGGGATGAGCCCTCCGTTTATTATGTAGCGTGGCGCGCTAGCGAACACCACCTCCCCGCTTTCATCTGCTTCCAACACCTCAAGGCAGGCTTCCAAGAAATTCTCATCAGGGCGGCTGTCAACGTCGAAAAATGCAAGGAAGTCAGAATCGTTAAGAGCAACCGCTAGCGCATCGTTCAACGCTCCAGCCCTCCCCCCTCTGTTGGTGCCTCTGAAGATCAGATTTATCTTGACAGCGCCCTCACCTCGCTGCGCCAACTCTTTCATCGTCGCGTAACGCTCATCATCGTCGCTGTCTATCACGTATATTATTTCGACGGCGTAGCGGCATTTCAGCCGGCGCAGCGCCTCCACGGAGCGCCCTACGACGCCGACGGGCTCGGACGCCGCGACGGGCACAACTATTTTAACGGTATGCATTGGCGGCTTACGCCGCTGCGTTCAGCCGAAAATGCCGGCGATCCAAGAATAGTACAGCACAAAGTATATTATGGCGATGACGAGCCACGTGAGCATCACATTTTCGATGCCGACGCGCCAGTTGCACCTGTCCATCAAGAGGTCGTAGCTGAGACCACCGTGCTTCTCGTAATCCCACAAATCTTCTTCTTTAAGCCCTAAACTTGAAAGGACAAAGTCCCGCTCGTCCTGTATGGCATCCCAATGCTCTAGTACGGACCTTATGTATCTCTCCTCCATATCCTTTGTCTTTAGGACATTAAACCGCCTCATGATCCCCCCTCACTTTTCCTCTATGCAGAAGCCGAGGATGAAGGATATGATGCCGATGATGAGCAGCCAGAGGGCGCCCTGCGGCATCGTGCGTTCCGAAAGCGTCCAGAGCGGCGCAGCCCACTTCATCAGACCGTAGAGACCGTAAATCATCAGCGCAAGCCCCCCATACCTCAGCATGGAAATATACCTATGTCTCAGCCATATTCTCAAAGCCCGCACCCCCTAGGAAAACGCTCCTATCACGCCACCCCACCATATGAAAGCGAGCCCGAAGAGCGTGATAAGCCACTCGTCCACTGGAAAGCCCGGTGTGAAGAACTTCAGCCAGAACGCCACGAGGAGGCTTATCACTCCTACACCGATAACGGGCACGTTCACCATCGGTATCGCCCTCCAGTCCTTACTCATTATTTGTGATATATAAAATTTGCCCCTGCCTGATGACACCAGATGGATATTTAAATGTAAAGAGAGAAGACCAAAACATGCGAGCCTACGTAGCGTTTTGCATTTCCGCCGTCACCCTTCTCGTGTGCTGCGTTGCCGGAGCCGGAGCTGAAGCCGGTGTTGGTGTTGGGGCAGGAGCGTTGCCTGCGATCTCCATATACACCGACAAGGCTGATTATTACGCTTACGACGTCATGCATGTAGGTTTAAGTATTTTTAACGACGTGCAGCGTGAAGTGGTCCTGAAAATCTGGCTCGAACTTCCAAGCGGCGACGTCCGCATCATAGTGAACGCCGCCGTCACGTTGCCGCCTTTGAGCTACGACAACCCGACGCTTTTGAGCTTCACGCTTCCGCCTTTAGAGAACGGCACTTACACGTGGCACGCATCGCTCAGCGACGGAAGTGGCGTGCTTTGCGAAGACTCGGTGGTGTGGCGCTTCTTGGGGGCAAAAGTAGAGAAGTGGGCGGTGCTCGTCGGCATTGCCGACTACGTGGGCTGGATGAACGACCTTGAGTACACTGACGACGACGCCCTCGATATGCGGACGGCGTTAATAAACGGCGGTTGGCAGGCGGATCACATACGCTTACTGCTCGACGACGACGCCGACAAGCCCGAAGTCGTGGCGGCGCTGCTCTGGCTGGCGGCGAATGCGGACCCTGACGACATTGCGTTATTCTTTTTCTCAGGGCACGGCACTTACGGCGTGGACGTGCCGCCGCGCGACGAGGCGGACGGCTACGACGAGTACATCTGCACGCACGAGTTTGCGGACATTAGAGATGATGAGCTTGCGGCGCTCCTCGACAGGGTAAAGGCGAGGACTGTGGTCATCATAGATAGCTGTTTCAGCGGCGGCATGGCTAAGCGACGACAGGCAAAGACGCTTGCAAAGGAGCATGTTGCGCTAAAAGATGGCTTTGATAAGGACGTTGCTGCTGAGAATCGCATTGTGCTGATGGCTTGTGACGACGATGAATATTCTTACGAATACTCGTTTCTGAAGAACGGCGTTTTCACGTTCTTTATAGTTCGTGGCTTGGAAGGCTATGCCGATGCCACTAATGATGGCTATGTTTCCGCAGAGGAATGCTTTTTCTTTGCAAACCCCCGCGTCCGATACCTCACGAGCCTTTCACAGAATCCTCAGATGTTCGACGGTTACGAGGGCGAGCTTGAGCTGGTGGTCGTCTAGCGTTGCGGACGCAAGTTGGAGAGGATGCCCCCTGAGGCTGAGAGCTGGAGGCGAGCCCGCACCCCGCTACACCGACGCTTTCAACAAGAAGTAAATCCTGAAGTGCTCAGTGGCTTCAACGAGGCAACCATGGCTTTCCAGCAAGTCTTTCAGCTCCTCGCAGCTATAAACGCGAGCAAGTCCCTTCTCTAAGAACATGCGCTCGAGTTCGTGCTTTTTAATGGTTTTGTTGAGCCTTGCTGCTCGCACTCTATCCTTATCGCCGTCGACCAATAACATTTCTCCTCCTGGCTTCAGAACTCGTTTTGTTTCCTCTATGAAGACTTTAGCATCTACGTATCTCAACGCATTCACGCATATTGCAACATCGACGCTCTTGTCCTTTATTGGCAGCTTCTCGATGTCGCCAACTATCACATGGACATCCGCTGCCTTTTGTTGAGCGGTCTTTAGCATTTCTTTAGAAATATCGAGACATAGCACCTCACAGCCATGGGTTGAGAAACTAAGCCCGTGATGACAGGTACCGGCGCCTAGATCAAGTACTCTTGCGCCGCTGCTCGGTGAGAGCATCCCTTTTATCTTCTCTCGGAGCTCCCGGAAGCCTGGGTGCGTGTCCACGAAAGTCGTATAATTAGGAGCTTTTTCCGAATAGGATCTAATTATCAACCTCTTACCCGCTATACCTCTCTCGCTCATTGGAGGAAAATCCCGCCTCCCGGATTTGAACCGGGGACCACGCGGTTTCTGCGCGCGGTTTGCCACTTTTCGTGGCACGAACGTCACTACAGCCGCGCGCTCTTCCAGGCTGAGCTAAGGCGGGTCTGTTTTAACTTTGTCCTGACATATTTAAATCTTTTTGCCCCACATAGGATGATGCGGAAAGAGGAGATAGAGCATCTGAGCTGGCTGGCGAGAATCGAGCTCACCGAGGAGGAGAAGGAGAAATTTGAGAAGCAGCTCGGCTCTATTTTAGAGTTCTTTTCGGTCTTAGACGATGCTGACGTGGAGGATGTGGAGCCCACACACCACGTAATTGGCATCACAAACGTCTTCAGGGACGATGAGGTTGAGGAGTCGTTGCCGCAGGAAGCGGTCTTAAGGAATGCGCCTAAGCGTGAAGACGGTTACTTCAAGGGTCCAAGGATTCTGTGATGAAGAGCGAAGAAAAGAGGAGAAGGGAAGAAGGAAGGCGAGCTGGTAGCGAGTTGGCAAGAGTCTTAGAGGAGGCGCTTTCTAAAATAAAGCCGACCGATGCTGAGAGGAGGCGGCTAGAAAAAATAACCGCTTTTCTTGTCGATGAAGTAAACAGAGAGGCGAAGAGGCGTTCGGTTCCCGCTAGGGGAATTCTCGTGGGCTCAGCTGCCCGAGACACTTGGCTTTCGGGGCAGAGGGACGTAGACGTATTTGTGATGCTGCCTGCGGACTTTTCTGACGATGCGCTCGAGCGTGCGGGCATGGAGCTTGCGAGGGGCGTCGCCAAGCGAGTTGCGGAGCGCTATGAGGAGAGATATGCGTCGCACCCCTACGTGCATGCGTGGGTGCGTTACGAGAGCGTGTTCCCTGCCGAGGGGCAGTGGGAGTCGGACGTTTATGAGGTGGATATCGTGCCGTGCTTCTCGGTGAGCAGCGCCGCCGCGATAAGGTCGGCGGTGGACAGGACGCCCTTTCACAACGAGTATGTGAAGCGTCGCATAAAGGGGCTTGAGGATGAAGTCAGGCTCCTGAAGCAGTTCCTCAAGGGCTTGGAGATCTACGGCGCCGAGCATAAAACGCAGGGCTTCTCAGGCTACCTCTGCGAGCTTCTTATTATCCACTACGGGTCGTTCTTAGCGTTGCTGGAGGACGCCGCTCACTGGAAGTTTCGGACGCTCATCGATATCGAGCAGCATGGACGCTATGAGATCAAAGGCGACGAGCCGCTGATCGTTATAGACCCGGTCGACCCCGGTAGAAATGTCGCCGCTGCCGTCTCCGTCGACTCTTTTGCCAAGTTTGTGGACGCCGCACGCTCTTTTCTTGAAAATCCGAGCTTAGAGTTCTTCTTCCCGTCTGAGAGGCGTGAACTGAGCAGGGAGGAGTTCTTGGAGATCGTCAAAAAAAAGGGGACGGATGTGGTTCTCGTCGTGTTTGACGCTCCCGATGTCGTCGACGATATTCTTTTCCCGCAGCTGAGGAAGGCGCTCGCATCGATTTCAAAGCTGATAGAGAGGCATGGCTTCAGGATTTTCAGACGAGAAGCGGCGGCGGTCGGCAGGAAGGCGTTTTTCGTCTTCGAGATGGAGGTTTCGGAGTTGCCAAGCGTGAGAAGGCATTTCGGTCCGCCGGTCACCGCAGAGGTGCATGCAAGGCGGTTCAAAGCGAAGTATGCTGGCACGCAGATGTACATAGAAAACGGGAGGTACGTAGCTGAAATCCCGAGGAAGTACGTCGATGTCGTCGATCTGCTCAAGGAGGAGCTGAGAGCGTGCGCCCTTGGGAAGCATGTTTCAGAAGCGGTCGCAAGAGGATATGAAGTCATGAGAAATGAAGAAATCGAATTTTTTGAAGGCTTAGGAAAATTTTTCAGCAAATATTTCTCTTCGAGCGTCAAGGGCTGACAAGGGAAAAACGAAAATTAAAAGTATTGAGGGGCTGATTTTCTTTCAGGGGTGGTGTTGATGCTGATGGATTATTTTACGATCGATGATTTCGATGTAGAGGGTAGAAGCATCCTGTTAAGGATTGACGTTAACTCTGAGGTCATTGATGGTAGGGTATTGATGAATGAGCGTATAAGGGAGCATGCGAGGACGATAAAGGAGCTTTGTGATAGGGGGGCTAAGGTGGTGGCGATGTCGCATCAAGGAAGAGCGGGTGGGCGTGATTTTATTACATTAGAGCAACATGCCGCCCTTCTCAGCAAGTTCACCCCTGTGGAGTTCGTCGATGATATAATCGGGCCGGCGGCAAGGCTTTCTATAGAGAGTCTCGAAGAGGGGAGCGCTTTGCTTCTTGACAACGTGAGGCTGCTTGCCGAGGAGACTCTCGAGCTGCCGCCGGAGGAGCACGCAAAGTCTATTTTTGTGAGGAAGCTTGCATCCCTCTTCGATATTTTCATAAACGATGCTTTTTCGGTGGCGCACCGTTCTCATGCGTCAGTCGTGGGCTTTGCTAAGGTATTACCGTCGGGGGTTGGCAGGGTGATGGAGCAAGAGCTCCAGGCGCTGCAGCGGGCGACGCAGAACACAGAAAGACCATGTATTTACATCATCGGTGGTGCGAAGTATGAAGATGCGTTTTCTATAATCGAGCACGTGCTGAGCACGGGCAAGGCAGACAAAGTACTTGTAACGGGCTTCATAGCAAACCTATTCCTTGCAGCCAAGGGCTTCTTTGAAATGGAGAGGTATTTAGAGGCTGTGAGGCGTGCAAGAAATATTCTCAGGCGCTTCGGGGAGAAGATCGAGTTGCCAGAGGATGTCGCCGTAGAGGAGAACGGAGAAAGGCGAGAGGTTGCGGTGAGCGAGGTTGAGCCGCCTATATACGACATAGGGACAGGAACTATAGAGAAATATCTGAAGATGATAGAGAGTGCGAAGACCATAATAATGAAGGGGCCTGCGGGTGTTTATGAGAGAGAGGAATTCAGGGTTGGCACGAAGGCGCTGCTGGAGGGGGTGGCGTCCGCAGCAGCGTTTTCGTTGCTCGGCGGCGGCGACACGAGTTCTGCGATAAACGTAGTGGGGCTGGATAAAAGCAGGTTTTCGTACGTGAGCCTTGCGGGCGGTGCCCTTCTGAGGTATCTTTCTGGGCGTAGTCTGCCGGGGCTGGACGTTCTAGCGAGAGGTAAGTCTTCGGAGTGACGCGGCTATGTGTGAATGCTTTTAAGGGACGAAATTCAACCAAGTTTCATGTTTGAAGAGGTGGTGAGGGGGCG
>JAPHEE010000042.1:8388-13277 GCA_029259545.1 Candidatus Alkanophaga volatiphilum | reverse complement strand
CATTTATATAAGCAGCACTTCGTGTGGAGTTCGTAGCTTGAATGAATTTAATCTCGCGAATCAAACCTTGACGCCCATAAAGTCGGCGACGACGAACACGTCCTTGTCACCACGCCCCGAAAGGTTCACTACGATTATTTCGTCGTCATCCATGCTTTTTGCGAGCTTCACGGCTTTGTGTATCGCATGCGCTGACTCCAGCGCGGGTACGATGCCCTCGCATTCGCAGAGTAGTTGGAATGCGGCAACTGCATCCTCGTCGGTCGCAACGTCGACCTCAACACGTCCTGTCTCCATCAGGTAGCTTAGTTCAGGGCCTACGCCCGGGTAGTCGAGGCCAGCGGCGATGCTGTGTGTTGTTCTGATGTGTCCGTGCTCGTCTTGCAAGAATTTGGAAAGCATGCCATGTAAGACGCCGTCCTCGCCTGCTGTTAGAGAGGCTCCGTGCTTTCCGGTTTCCAAGCCGAGCCCGCCGGCTTCGACGCCGACGAGCCGCACATCGTCGTCGAGGAAGTCGTAAAAGATGCCCATGGCGTTACTCCCGCCGCCAACGCATGCCACGATGGCGTCGGGAAGTCTCCCTTCCCTCTCAAGAATTTGCTGCTTCGTCTCCTTGCCTATTACTCTCTGAAATTCCCTGACGATCGTTGGGTAGGGGTGGGGGCCGACGACGCTTCCTATCAGGTAGTAGGTGGTTTCGACATTGGTTATCCAATCTCGCAATGCTTCGTTGATCGCATCTTTTAAGGTTCGAGAACCAGCGTTCACGGGGATGACGTTTGCGCCGAGGAGCCGCATCCTGAAAACGTTGAGCTTCTGGCGTTCAACATCCTCAGCGCCCATATACACTTCGCACTTTAGCCCAAGGGCAGCGCATGCCATAGCAGTTGCGACGCCGTGCTGCCCAGCGCCGGTCTCGGCAATAACTCTCGTCTTGCCCATGTATTTTGCAAGGAGCGCCTGTCCGAGCGTGTTGTTCAGCTTATGAGCGCCACCGTGCACGAGATCCTCACGTTTCAAGTAGATCTTTGCGCCGCCCGCATGTTCTGTCAGGCGTCGCGCGAAGTATAGCGGTGTTGGGCGTCCTGCATAGTCCCGTAGCAGTAAACCTAACTCCTCCTGAAATGTAGGATCCTTACTGTATTTCTTAAAGCCTTTTTCCAGCTCTTCGAGCGCTGGAATTAGGGTTTCAGGCACGAACCTCCCGCCAAACCTCCCGAACTTGTACGTCATTCCTATCGCCCTTTTTATTTTGCCCAATACCTGATCAAAGCCTCAGTCCTCTTGGCAACTTAAACGGCAGCCTCCCACCCCTCATCGTTTTAATTGCTTTCTGCATCATCTTATAGTAACGCAGAAGCTCGTTGACCTCCTCGGTGCGAACGCCGGCACCTTTTGCAATCCTTATTACTCTTGAGCGGTCTATTATCTTCGGATTCTCCAGCTCTTCTTCGGTCATAGAGTCCATAATGACCTTAAAGCGGCGGAGCTTTTCATCGGTGACTTGGAACGTCTCATCATCGAGCTTCAGCCCCAGCGCCCCTCCAAACATACCAAATGGGAGCATTTGGAAAAGCTGCTTCAGTGGGCCCATCTTGCGGAGCGCTTCAAGTTGTTCGTATAGATCTTTTAGCGTGAACTTCCCTCGGAGCCAGTCTGTCGCTACCTCCGCCGCCTCAGCGCCGAGGCTTTCCTCTATTTTTTCTATAAGCGACTTTATGTCGCCCATGCCGAGGAGTCTTGAGATGAAGCGGTCGGGCTCGAACTTTTCGAGGTCCTCGACCGTCTCGCCGACGCCGAGGAACGCGATCGGCGCTCCTACCTCCGCGACTGCAGAGAGGGCGCCGCCGCCTTTCGCCGTGCCGTCCATTTTAGTTATGATAATGCCAGTGATGCCAATAGCTTCGTCGAACGCTTTAGCTTGCGCAGCTGCGAGCTGCCCGATGCTGGCATCAAGCACTAACAGACGGCTGTCAGGACGCACCATCTCCCCTAACAACCGCAGCTCTTCGATCATCTCCTCCTCAAGGGCGTGCCGCCCCGCAGTGTCCACGATGAGCACGTCGTATTTCTCAAATCTCTTCATCCCCTCCCTCACGATTTCTAAGGCTTTTTGCGTGCCGCTGTCTCCATTACTACCCCCACCGCCATAAAAAGGCACGTTAATGCTCTCACATAGCTGTCTCAATTGCTCTCTGGCGGCGGGTCTGTAGACATCGGCGCAGATGACTGCCGGCTTCAGTCCTTTCTTCTGGAAATAGCGGGCGAGCTTTGCACAGGAAAGCGTCTTGCCAGAGCCGTGCAAGCCGAAGAGCATGATTCTCTGTCGTTTCAGTGGAATGTCAGCGCTTTCCCCTAGGATGTTCATCAGCTCCTCATAAACAATCCGGATCACCTGCGCCCTTGGGTTCAGAGAAGTCTTCTCTTTGAGCGCCCTCGTTCTTATCTTTGAGGATATCTCCTTGACGAGCGAGATTTTGACATCCGCCTGAATCAGCGCCCTCTGTATGTCTCTGACGACTTCATCGACGGTCTTCTCGTCTATACGCTTTGCCATCATCACCTTTCTTAATGCTCCCCGCAGGGAGTCGCCGAGCTTGTCAAGCATCGCTACCACAATTTTTATCCAAAGTATTTAAGTAAGAACGGCTGAAAGACGCCTTATGTACAAAAAGATTCTGCTGCCGGTGGACGGCTCTGCGGCATCGCTGAAGGCGATGGAGCATGCTATAGAGCTTGCTAAGGTTTTTAATGCGGAGATACGGGTGCTCTACGTGATGAACGAAGTGGCGATTGCGGCACTTCTGAAGTTTTCAGGAAAAGGCAAGGATGAGATCATTAAAGACTACAAAGCTGCCGCTGAGAAGATATTAAGCGGGGTTGAGGAGAAGTGCAAAGCCGCAGGTGTGAGGGTGGAGACGTGTATACGGGAGGGTATGCCTGCCGAGGAAATCGTACTCGAAGCCACAGAGAGCGGCGCCGACATCACGGTAATGGGAACGCACGGGTATGGGTCTAAGAAGCGAAAAGAGCGCCCACTTATAGGCAGTACCGCCGAGCGTGTCGTCGCCACGAACAGGTGTCCGACGCTCGTCATCCCATCATAGGGTAACGAGGCGGATAGGCGTGAGGCAGTGAGCCCTTAAAGAAGGGTCTCTAATACGCGCAGGCTAGGCTACAAGCTTTTTATGCGTTGTCGTCATCGCCATCCTTTCACCCTACCTCTCTGATCTCCCACTCAATTCCATGCTCATCAGGCTTTGTCTTGTCACCACTCGCTCGGGATCCTCTCAGATGCGTTTAAGTTCGTCAAGATAGGCATCGAGCAAAAATATAGCTGAAGATGATATTTTCGCAAAATGGCTCCACGAGCTAACAGCCTAACAACCTTTCGTCGGTAAATACCCAAGCTCCTCTAACTTCCTTAGAATTTTGTTCACACACGCCTCTACGCCCTCTTTATCGGTTTCCACCACTATTTCCGGGTTTAGGGGCTCCTCGTACGGATCGGAGATCCCCGTGAAGTTTTTAATCTCGCCAACGAGCGCCTTTTTGTACATACCCTTGACATCTCGCTGCATGCAAACCTCCAGCGGACATTTGACATAGACCTCGACGAAGTCGCCGATCTCCTTGCGAGCTTCTTCTCGCATCTTCCTGTAAGGTGAAACGAAAGATGTAAGAACGGCAACGCCGTTTCTCGTGAGCAGCTTCGCCACGAACGCCACCCTCCGTATGTTCTCCTCCCTGTCCTCCCTCGAAAAGCCGAGGTCACGGCTCAGCGTCCGCCGCACGACGTCGCCGTCCAAGCGTTCCACCCTCAAGCCACGCCGCCGCAGCTCCTCGGCGACGGCGTCTGCAAGCGTGGTCTTTCCTGAACATGGAAGCCCGGTGAACCACAGCGTGAACCCCCGCTCACGCTTTCGCCCTTGCCTCTGCCTCCGCCCCTCGCACATCCTCTCACCCCGCTCGCGGCTGCCGCCGCTAGCCGATGAACACCTCTTCCAAATTCATGTTTTCCTTTACTAGCTTTTCTGCGAGTTTTATCTTCTCCGCATCCTCAGGGCGCATCCGTGCGACCATCGTTCCGATGCGTTCCGCAGCCGAGAACGTGTCGAGCTCCGTCAAGAGCAACGGCACGCCCCGCTCCTCCGCCGTGGAGACGACGTGCGCCGCCGGGTAGCGTCCGCCGGTGAGGATGAGACAAGAACACGGCGTTGAGAGTGCGCATAACTGGATGTCCGAGCGGTCGCCCCCGGTGATCACAGCTTTCCTCGGCACCCTTCTGAAGTACTTGATTGCGTTCTCTGGCGACATGGCTCCGACTAAGACGTTCTCGACCATGTTGCTCATGCCCGCCTCCCCTGCCACCACTTTTGCGTCAAGCTGCTCTGCGATCTCCGAAACCCTCAGCATGCTTAAGCGACTTTCGTAGGGGATCCTGCCTAAAACCCTGACCCCCACGCCCTCTAATAATCTCAATATGTCCTCCCTTCTTACCATATTCAAAATGACGCCTCGGAACTTGGCTCCAACTTTCTCGACGAAAAACTTGTAGGAGAGAATCCTATCGATGTCCTGAAGCTCGTCCCGTGCGAGCAGAATGACTTCAGCATCCAGCTCTCGCGCAAGCTCCGCCGCCGAAATTCCGGCGGAAAAGCCGGTGAAAAAGTCCTTTGGCGCCTCGACAAGCATGACCTCCTTCCCCCGCCCCGCTTCAGCGAAGCAACGCAAGAGCTTTTCTTTGTCAAACTCGCCTGAGAAGTAGTCGAGTGGGCTGAGCACGTCTTCAGGGATCTCGTACCCCAGAATACTCTTCATAAGGCGGGCATCCTCCTCCATAAGCCGTCCACCTACGTGTATGATGTTCTCCTTTATCGGGCGGAAAT
>JAPHEE010000042.1:0-8262 GCA_029259545.1 Candidatus Alkanophaga volatiphilum | reverse complement strand
CTAAAGAGCATATCACAAAGCTTCTCATGATCCTTCCTCTCCTCTTATCGTTATCAAGACGTCCACCGCCTTGCATCCGTGCTCCCCCGCTATTAGGGGGTTTATCTCAAGCTCATTTATTTCGGGGAAGTCCGAGGGGATCTGTGAGAGCCGCAGGATGACGTCTTTTATGCAGTTTACGTCCACCCGCACGCCCCCACGGTAGCCCGTCAACAGGGGATACGCCTTAATTTCTCTTATCATCTCCTCAGCCTCTATTTCGTCGATCGGCAGGATCCGGCGGGAAACGTCCTTTAAAACCTCCACGTAAATCCCGCCCAGACCGAAGGTCAGAACGTGTCCGAACTGCGGGTCTTTCGTGATGCCCACGAGGACTTCGATTCCTTCAACCTTCTCCTGAACGATCACGCCATCGATTTTCATGTTAAAGCGGCGTGTGTTGGCTATGATGCGGAAATAAGCGCTCTTCAGCCCCTCATCATCGTCTGCGAACTGCACGCCGCCGACGTCCGTTTTGTGCAAAAGCTCGGGCGAGAACGCCTTCAAAACGACCGGAAAGCCTATTTCCCTCGCCGTTTCCAACGCCTCTTCAACGCTCGAAGCCACGCCCTCCTTGGGAACCGGGATGCCATAAGCTTCCAGTATTCGCCGCCCTCTAACTTCGTTTATCACGAGCGTGCCGGCGGCTCTGGTCTCTTCTAGTATCTTACGTACGGCTTCCACGTCACCCTCGACTTTGATGCCTTTCCGAGCCTTTCTCTCCTCCATTTTATGCTTGCATTCTCTATATTCATTCAGCGCCGCAAGCACTCGCACCGCACGCTTCGGCTCATCGTAATTCGGGACGCCGTGCCTCTTCAAAATGGGCAAAGCCGCCTCGACGTCAACACCGCCCATGAACGCCGCCACTATAGGTTTTGAGCCCTGAAGCCGAGACCGGAACCTTGCGACGACCTCCGCCGTCTTTTCGATTTCGGTCATCGCCTGCGGCGTCAGGATCACGAGCACCGCAGCGACGTTCTCATCTGCGACTACCGCCTCAAGAGTTTTCTCGTAGCGGTCGGCGGTGGCATCCCCGAGAAGCGGGGTTGTAAATGCTTGCGTGCGGCGGCAACGCCTCTCTCAGCCTTCTTATCGTGCCATCGCTCAGCCTTGCGAGCTCGAGCCCGCATTCGGCGCAGGCGTCCGCCGCAAGGACACCGGGACCGCCGGCGTTCGTCACGATCGCCACCTTGTTCGTCCTCGGGATTTCCAAGAGGCTGAAGCCTATGCAAATATCGAAAAGTTCCTCAAGGGAGTCGGCGACGACGATGCCCGATTGCCGTGCGGCGGTCTTGAAAATCTCGTAAGAGCCTGCGAGGGCGCCGGTATGCGAGGATGCCGCCTTCGCGCCTTCTGCCGTCCTGCCGGACTTTATTGCGACGATGGGCTTACTGCGGCTGCAGTTTTCTGCGGCGGACATGAGTCTCTTGCCATCCTTTACGCTTTCTAAGTAAAGAGCGATGGCTTTAGTGTGCTCGTCATTTTTTAAAAACTCTAGGAGGTCTGCTTCATCCACGTCGCACTTATTCCCAAGACTTACGAAGTAGCTGAAGCCTATGCCCTCCTTATCGGCAAGGTCAAGGACCGCCGTGCACAGGGCGCCGCTCTGCGAGATGAATGCGATGTGACCGGGCTTCGGAGCCTTTGCCGAGAAGGAAGCGTTGAGTCTTGAATATGCGGAGATGATGCCCAAGCAGTTCGGACCGATGATGCGCATCCTGCCCCTCGCAGCCTCTAAGAGCTCCCGCTCCAGGCGTAAGCCCTCCCTACCCGCCTCTCGGTGCGGAGATGATGACGGCGCCCTTTGCGCTCGCCCGCCTTATGACCTCGGGGACAATGACGTTCGGCACGCACACTATTATCAAATCCACAGCGCCTACTTCGAAAACGTCCTTGTAGCACTTTAAGCCCAAAATCTCTTCGGCGGTCGGGTTTATGGGAAATATTTCACCCTCGAACCCATACTCAATAATTCAGGACCGAGTGCCCAACCTTCCCCTCCTTCCTCGAAGCGCCTACAACAGCAACTGAAGCAGGCTTAAAAATTTTGTCAAGCATTTTTTCGCGGCTTTCTTGCTTCTATACCCGTGCAGTTACTCTGACCTGCCTCCGCCTATGGCGAGGTTCCGGCACGGACGGGCAGCTTGCGTAAACCGCATACGGCTCGGTCAGAGAGCCGTCCTCGGTCAGCATTGATGGGAATAAAAATGTTTCGGAAAGCGGACTTTCCTCCCTTAGAGGCTTCCAGCCCGTAAGGGTGGTGAAGCCGCCTGCCGACCACGCATCCGCTTTTTCTCCGCAAGTCTTTCCACGAGCTTCAAGTCTTCAAGCTCCTCCACCTTTATGTATCCCGCCTCTGTTGCCGCGGCTATGAGACGCTCGCCGAACTCTGATCGCACTATTACCGTTGAGAATCCGTCAGGCGTCCCTACTGAGCCTATGGAAATATCTGCAAGCTCTGCCGAGAAATCAGTGCAGACTGCGCACCCCGGCATCGCAAAGCTCTTAATCTCGTCGAGCTTCGTCACGAAGACCTTTTCAGCACCGCTGCTGTTGGCATGTATCCAGAAGCGCCCTCTCTTTATTTCAAGCTTCTTAACCGCCTTAATATTGCCGACGAGTTTCGTGACGAAGTCTATCAATGACGGCTGGAAAGCCTCCATGCAGAAAAGTCCCAGAAGCAGATGTATTTTCTCTTGCCCTATCCTGTAAGGTTCATCTAGCATCTGCACTTTCCTTAACGCTTGGATCTGGCATGGCGTCCCCACAAAGCCTATTTTCTCGTAACCTGCCTCTAAAGCATCCCTGACGCCAAGGACGCTCGGCGCCGCCACGTATTTCGTCCCTGCGCTCTTTATAAGTTCTTCGACATCGCTGACGACTTTAACTTCGTTCTCCCAGACCTCATTGGCGCTCGTGACCACTGCGCAGTCTATCATGCCTTCGTTCAGCGCAAAAGCGAGAAGTGCCGTCACGACGCCGCCGTCCTGTGCCCTCTTCAAAATTCTCTCATCGGTCGCCCTTGCCGCATACGCCCTCCTAAATACACCAAGTACTTCCTTCCCTGTTCGCGTCTGCCCGAACGCTTTTTTTTCTAGTTCCTCCACATCCAGCGAGACTCTTGGGCAAAGCGTGTAGCAAAGCCCGCAGAGCACGTCATAGTCCGCCTCAAAGCTTGGCGCTACTAGGGATCCCGCCCCTTCTCCGCCTTTCAGATCTATTCTCTCACAGAACGCCGCACACGTCCCGCAGAGGCAGCACCTATTCGCGTCGATGACCTCCTCCCTTAGGTTCTCAAACCCCCGCTCTAGGAACCTTGGCAATCTCACATACTCTATTTCTGCTTTTGCCTCCTCAGCGCTCATATTCTTCCCCTATTTTCTGCGTCATCTCCACCTTTCTCTTCAGCTTTTTATATTCCAGAATCACCCTCTCTTGAATCTTTTCTATTTCACTCTCCGGCAAGTGCCTGAAACGCCCCTGTAACATCAAGTATTCACGAACTGGTTTGAGCTTTTCCACATCTATGTCGATATTTAACTTGTAGACGCCATTTTCCACTTCGTACAGCGGGAAGAAGCCGGTTTCGACAGCAAGCCGCCCTAGCTTTATCGTCAGCTTCGGCTCGAACCGCCAACCGGTACAACACGGGCACAAAATGTGAATATACGAAGGTCCTTGAGTCTCGACCGCTTTCCGCACCTTTCGTATCAAGTCGTAAGGATACGAAGGGCAGGCGGTCGCCACATACGGAATGTTGTGCGCGACGGCGATCTCAGGTATGTTCTTCTTCCAAGTCCGTTGTCCGATGCTCTTCGCTCCGGGCGGCGCCGTCGTCGTCCATGCGCCGTAGGGCGTCGCTCCCGAGCGCTGGATTCCTGTATTCATATACGCCTCGTTATCGAAGCAGACATAAAGGAAGTCATGCCCCCGCTCCATCGCCCCCGAGAGCGCTTGGAGCCCGATGTCGGCGGTGCCGCCGTCGCCGGCGAAGCCCACGACTTTTATCCTGCGTCCCGGCTCCAGCTTCTTTTTGCCCTTCCGCAGCATTGCCTTATAAGCAGACTCGACTCCGGAAACTACGGCACCTACGTTTTCGAAGAGCGTGTGGATCCAAGGAACTCGCCATGACGTCCAAGGCAGCGGCGATGAGACGATTTCTATGCAGCCGGTTGCCGTAACGATGATCACATCTCTGCCGAGCGCCTTACAGACGAGTCGCACCGCAAGTGCTTCGCCGCACCCTATACATGCTCGATGCCCGGGCGCAAAATACTCCTCTGCCGGAATTTGAACACCGTTTTCAAACTTAACAGCCACCTTTCTACACCCCTTTACGTTTTACCTTCGGTCGCTAAGAGGGCTCCGTCCGACAGGACGGAGATGAATTAAGGGAGGTGGTGGGGAGGTTGGAGGTAGTTAATTTTTTATACTCTGACGATATGGATTTGCAACGAGGCGTGGGTAGGGTATATCCTGCGGCGGGCTGCGTGCTCAGCCCGACGGGGAGCGCTATATGCACACTCCCCAACCTCCCGCCGGTGGAAGCCCCTTGCTAAGCGAGGAGGAGGTCACTCCCGCAGCCCCACAAATTCAAAGCCCTCAAGCTCGTCGCTCGAAACGCGCTCTTTTGCGCGGCGCAGCATGGCTTCGAACTCCTCAACGCTCACATCTCTGCCGCCGAGCCCGCCGACGAAGCTCACGACTTTCGGGCGTTCCCCTTCCGGCAAATGATAGAGGGCGGCGCGCACCTCTGCGCACAGAGGACCGCCCATGCCGAAGGAAATCGCACGCTCGAAGACGCAGACTGCTTTTACACCTCGTAGGACATTACGAAGCTCCTCTGCTGGAAACGGACGCCAGAGTCGCAGCCTTACAAGCCCGACGTTATCGCCCCGCTCCCTTAACGCGTCGATGGCAAGCATCGCCGTCTCTGCATAACTTCCCATCATCAGAAGCAGCATGTCTGCGTCTTCAACCCTGTATGTCTCTACAGGACGGTATTCTCTTCCAAAAACGTCTTTAAACTCCTTGAAGGTCTCTAAGACCTTCTCATACGAATTTTCAATTGCAACCTCTTGCGCCTTTTTTACTTCGGTGTAGATGTAGGGTGGACCGTAGCAGCCCATGCTCACCGGGCGGTCCGGGTCGAGCGGGAACGGGTATTCTGAAGGCGGCAGAAATTCGCGGACTGTTTCTTCTTCGGGCAGAAGCACGGGCTCGACGACGTGCGACACGTGGAAGCCGTCTATGTGCACCATTGCTGGCAGCAGCACGTCCGGGCGCTCTGCGACCTTGTATGCGCAGAGTGTGAGATCGAAAGCCTGCTGGGCGTTTTCCGCAAACATCTGGATCCAGCCGCAGTCCCTTATTGCCATGACGTCGGAGTGGTCGCCCCAGACGTTCAGCGGTGCCGACAGTGCCCTATTTGCGATCACCGCCACGACGGGAAGCCGCATCGCTGACGGCACGAACAAAACCTCATGCATCAGTTCCAGCCCCTGCCCGGCGGTGCACGTGAAGACGCGAGCGCCGCACGCCGCCGCACCCACGACGGCGCTCATTGCCGAATGTTCACTTTCCACGCATATGAACTCAGCATCCAGCTCGCCGTTCGCTACCATCTCCGCAAGCCGCTCCACGATGTGTGTCTGCGGCGTTATGGGATATGCGGCGATCACGTCGACGTCCGCCATCCGCACAGCCTCGGAAACGGCATGCGATCCCTCTAACGCGACTCTTCTTGGCATTTCTATCCCTCACTTACCTTCCTCGACCATTTCGATCGCTCCTTTTGGGCATTCATTTGCGCAAATGCCACAGCCCTTGCAGTAGTAGAGGTCGGTTTCGTAGCGCCCCTCTTTGAGCACGATACAACCCTCCGGGCAGTAGATATAGCAGTTCCCGCACATTATACAGAGTTCCTGTTTCCGTACTGGGCGCTCACTCCGCCAGTCGCCAGTTCGATACTCGGCGGCGTTCCCCGGCTCCGTGACTATTGCTCCAACTTCAAGTTCCTTCCAGCTTAACTCCCCTCTCACCACAGTCCCTCCATTTAACAGCAAGCAAAACGCTAAAATATTTTAGTTCTCTCATACGCTTCTTTCATTGCTTGAAGGTTTTTCTCGCCGAGGGCGTTGCCAAAACGCTCTTTCACAGGCTTTTCAAGTGATTCAAACCTCACAATCCCAGTTGCCTTTAATAAGGCGCCTATCATCGTCGTATTTACTATGTTCCTCCCTAGAATTTCCTTTGCAATGCTCATAGCATCCACAAGCGCTAACCTATCGATTTTATACTTCTCTCTTATCTCCTCTGCTGACTTTTTTGTGTTTATCACCGCTATGCCTCCGTTTTTCAAATCTTCCGTCGGATGCACGATATCAAGGAGCGTTGGATCGAGTACGACGGCTACATCGGGCTCTTTTATCTCTGTCCGCACTCGGATAGGGCGGTCGCTTACTCTTAAAAAGGCAAGGACCGGGGCGCCTCGCCTCTCAGGACCGAAACTAGGCATGGACTGCGCGTACTTGCCTTCATTTATTGCGGCGTGTGCCACTAGTTCTGCGAGCGTCACACCTCCCTGCCCTCCTCTCCCGTGTATCCTCACCTCAATAATGCCCATCATGCATCACTACCGCCTTTTTCTAATTTTTTTTAAAAACTTCTCAATTCTCGCAAGCGCCTCTTTGATGTTTTGTTGCGACGTTGCGTAGGAGCATCTGATGTATCCTTCTCCGCATTCCCCAAAAACGTTTCCCGGGACGACAACGACACCTTCTTCCAGAAGTAAGCGCTCTGTGAACTCTTCAGAGGGAAGTCCCGTATTTTTTATTGAGGGGAATATGTAAAACGCACCCTTCGGCTCAAAGCATTCCAAACCAAGCTCTCTAAGGCCTCTTAGTATGAGGCGTCGTCTCCTGTCATATTCCTCTACCATCTCACGCACGTATTTCTCGCCAGCGTTCAGAGCTTCGAGGGCTGCAACCTGCGCAGTTACGGGCGCACAGAGCATTGTGTACTGGTGAATTTTCATCATCGCCTCTATGATCTCTGCATTTCCAGCGGCGAAGCCCAGCCGCCAACCTGTCATCGCATACGCTTTCGAAAAACCGTTCAGTAAAATTGTGCGTTCTTTCATGCCATCAAGTGAGGAAAAACACGTGTGTTTGCCCTCGTAGGTCAAGAGTGCGTAGATCTCGTCGGAAATGACGAGGAGGTCGTGCTCGTTCACGACGTCTGCGATCTCCTCTAGATCTTTTTTCCTCATTATGGCGCCTGTTGGATTGTTTGGATAATTCAGAATCAAAGCTTTTGTCCTTTCCGTTATTTTTGCCTCTAGGCTCTCTGCGGTCAATTTGAACTCGTCGTCTTCGCTCGTCTCTACAGTCACGGGAACCCCGCCGGCGAAAACGACGCACGGCACATAGGAAACGTATGACGGCTCGTGAATCAGCACTTCATCGCCGGGATCTACAACGGCTCGGACTGCAAGGTCGAGCCCCTCGCTCACGCCTGTTGTCACGAGAATCTCACTCTCAGGATCGTAGCTGACGCCGTAGTTCTCCTCAAGGTGCCATGAAATGGCGTCCCTGAGCTCCAACAACCCCCAGTTCGAAGTGTAGGAAGTCACACCCTTTTCAAGGGCGAAGATGCAAGCTTCCCTGATGTTCCAAGGCGTCACGAAGTCGGGCTCGCCGACTCCGAGGGAAATGATGCCCTCGATGCTCTGCGCTAGGTCGAAGAAGCGTCTTATGCCGGAACTTCTCACAGAACGCACCCTCTGCGCCACGAATCTCCTCATCAAAGCCTCCCCTCGGACGTGTCAAAGGTGCCTAAGATGTCCTAGCATTAATAATTTACGGAACTTGCGGCGGCGATCCGCGTATTTTGACAATCGCAAACTCTGGAATTTTCGTAAATGTTTTTCTGGAAGTTGCTAACAGAGAATGTGTGGACGTATCGCTCTCGCCGCCTCTCGCCGAGTAAATTGCTGCTGCCGCTGAAGGTGCCCGTTGCGCGTCGGCGTTGCGAGTGTTGGGGCTGCTCTTGCATGATAAAAATAGGCGAGCGTTATGTGCTGGTACGCCTCCCCTATCACGTGAGCGCCCGCTTCCACGAGGAATGCTTTGAGGCGCTCAAAAAGCTCGCTGCACCCCTGCTAAGGGGTCTCGCTTATGGACGTAAGCGGAATTTGTCCCGCTTGCGACGTCGTCTCCT
>JAPHEE010000041.1 GCA_029259545.1 Candidatus Alkanophaga volatiphilum | reverse complement strand
ATACTGCCGCTCAAAGGCAGGAGGCTGCGAAGCTGGCTCCAGCGGGAGGAAGCCCCAAGCTTCAGCTTGGGGTAGTTCACATGGAGGGAATAAGGCAGGCGGCTGCTCGACGCCATGAAAGCCGCCGTGAAGAAGAAGCCCGTGCTCGTGCTCAAAGCCGGAAGGTTTGCAACTGGAATGAGCGCCGCAAAGTCGCACACCGGCGCGCCATGATCGCTGACGATAGCGTCGTGGACGCCGCCTTCAAACAGGCAGGAGTGCTCCGCGTCGAGACGCTCGAAGAGCTTTTTGACTGCGCAAAGTGCCTTGCAACCCAACCCTTAATGCGAGGAGCGAATGTTGCCATCATGAGCACCTCCGGCGGGCTGGGCGTGGTCGCCGCCGATGCCCTCGGCAGACACGGGCTCGCCCTCGGAAAACTTTCTGAAACCTCTCTGAAGGTTGTAAGAAAGTACCCCTATTTGAAAGGCAACCCCTTGGACCTCGGGCAGGCAGGCGGCGACCCTGCCGTTTACTCTGAGGTTTTAGAGGCGTTACTTGCCGACAATGGCGTGGACGGCATCGTGATCGTAATGGTCTTCTGGGCTGAAGGGCTCGAAAGATTCATCGAAGTGCTGGAGGACATGGCAGAACAATAAAAAAGCCTGTGGTGTTCTGCGGCGTCGATGGCACGCACGTAATAAAAGAGGAACAGCGGATAAAGTCGCTGGAAAGTGCTGGCATCCCCACATACCCAACGCCGGAGCGGGCGGTGCGGGCGCTCGCGGCGCTCCGTATACTGTGGCTCGACAGCTAGCAGCCTCAGAAAAGGGGATGTAAGTCGTAAAGGAGTTTCGCAGTAGTCGGAGGGCGTGGCGTTATCAAGCCCGATGCCTTCAGCTCGGCGATCAGCGTGCCGGGCTCGAAACCAAAGCTCTCAGCCACTTTCCTTATTTCGAAGGCACCGACCCTCCCGCTCCCCTCCGCCACTTCCTTCAAACGCTCGAACACCGAAGGGAGCTTGTCTGAAAGCGGTTCCCCCAACCGCTCGAAGCAGCGCCGTATCGCCTCCTCCGCACGCCACCGCCCCGTCTCGCAGGCGAGCCTCACAGCCTCCTCCACGACCAGCGGCATGCCGTACCGCTCCTCCTCGCCCCCCGGCACGCAACGCCGCACCCACATCATATCATGACCTTCTGACAGCAACAGCCTGTACTCGTTCGCCACCAGCAAAAGCTCCTCGGCGTCCCTACCAACGAGCTCCACGACCTCCCTCCGAGTCACTACCCTCCCCAAAGACGTGTAAAGCACCCTCGCAAGTCCTGCGAGCACCTCGTCGGACTCCCGCAGCACGCTCCGAAGCGCCTCCATCAAACACTCCTCAGGGTCACTCTCACGAAGCTGCACACCCCAACCCCCCCTTACCATGCAACTTAATAAATAGTGAGAGGTGAAACAAGAAGGGAGTAGCGTATGCCTTCAACCATTGTAGTAGGGGGCTTTTTTGGAGACGAAGGGAAGGGCAAAATCATCGCATATCTAGCGCTCGCTGACCGCCCCGCAATCGTGGCTCGCGGCGGCGTCGGCCCGAACGCCGGGCACAGCGTCGAGTTCCACGGCAAGAAGTACGGGCTGAGGATGGTACCCAGCGGCTTCGTGTACGAAGACGCTCGCCTTTTAATAGGCGCTGGCGTGCTGGTGAATCCAGAAGTCTTCCTAGAGGAGGTCGAGATGCTCGGCGTCGAAAAAAGAGTGGGTGTGGACTTCCGCTGCGGCATCATCGAGAAGCATCACATCGAAGCAGATAGAGGCGACGCACGCCTTAAGGACAAAATAGGAACCACGGGCACGGGTTGCGGCCCGGCGAACGCCGAACGAGCGCTGAGGAAAATAAAACAGGCGAAAGACGTTGAAGTACTGAAACCGTTTCTCTGCGACGTCCCCGCTGAGATAAATGCTGCGCTCACAGAAGGGAAGTCGGTACTCGTCGAGGGCACGCAGGGCTTTGGCATTTCCCTGTTCTACGGTACCTATCCATACGTGACGTCAAAAGATACGACGGCATCACAGATCGCAGCGGATGTCGGCTTGGGTCCGACGAGGGTGAACGAGGTCATTGTCGTTTTTAAGGCATTTCCCACAAGGGTCGGTGCCGGCCCTTTCAGAACAGAAATGAGCGAAGAAGAATCTAAGGCACTGGGTATAGAAGAATACGGGACGGTGACCGGCAGGAAACGCCGCATCGGACGGTGGGACGGTGAAATGGCGAGGTACGCAGCGATGATAAACGGTGCGACGCAAATTGCGATCACCGGCATCGACCGGATAGACTCTGCCTGCAGGGGCGTTACCGAGTTCGAGAAACTTTCTGAAAAGGCGAAGAGGTTCGTGGAGAGAGTTGAACAAGACGTGGGAGTTCCCGTGACGCTCATCTCCACAGGACCGGAGTTGGATGAGATCATAGACCTGCGGGAAGCTGCTGAGAATAAAGAATAGAAGCATGCTACATTATTTATTTGACCTCGACGATTTCGAGTGAGAAGTCGATCGCTTTTACGGAGTGCGTGAGCATGCCAACCGAGATCACGTCAACGCCCGCCGCCGCGAAGTCGGCGACGTTTTCCAAACTCATTTCGCCTGAAACCTCCAAGATGACCTTATCCCGCAGCCCCCGCCGCCGCAGCTCCTCGACGACATGCCTCACTTCGTCCGCAGCCATATTGTCCAGCATTATGATATCCACGTTGAGCTCCGCCGCTTGTATAGCGTCCTCGACGCTCTCAACCTCCACTTCTATCTTCCTCGTGAAGCTGCAGCGCCGCTTTGCCTCCCTGATGGCGTCTTCCAAGCTCATCAACTTCAGATGGTTATCCTTTATGATGATGGCGTCGTAGAGTCCCAAGCGGTGCGGGTCGCCGCCGCCTATCAGAATCGCCTTCTTCTCATACTTACGAAAGCCCGGCGTCGTCTTCCGCGTACCTGCAATCCGCACTCGTTCATTCGCTCTCCTCGCCTCCCGCACGAACTCGGCGGTCAGCGTTGCAATCCCGCTCATCCTCCCAAGGAAGTTTAGAGCCAACCGCTCTGCACTCAGAATGCCACAACTTCGCCCTTCGACCCTGAGGACGACCTGCCCCCGCTTCACGACGTCACCGTCTTTAAGCTGCGAAAACGGACGCACGCCAAAATATTCAAATACTAGCTTCGCCTCCTCAAGCCCCGCGAGCACGCATCGCTCGCTCCTCATTATCACCTCAGCGACGCACTCCCGCTCCGCAACCTCCGGCGGTAGGAACGGATACACTTCGACGCCTTCTAAATCTTCCCGCAAAAACCACTCCAGCTCGCTCCTTAGCATCCCCTTATCATTCCCCTAAAGTTAAAAATAAGTTTAAGTTGCCATCACGCACGGTATTGCCCGCTCCGACGCGGCAGAGACAAAGATGCCATAAGTAGGCGTGCCTGAGGTGTATTCCGGGCATTGACCTACGGCGGCTCAGCTTACTGTTGGAAGCTGAAATTATATTTTGCAAGACGAAATGCGCGGCATCCTTATGGTGGAAAGAGTACCTTTGTCAAGATGCTGCTTTTTACGATCGTCTCATAATCGTGTCGGCACGCCGCAGCATGTTTCCATATACGTATGTCCGCGGACAGCGCGCCGCAACGCCCGCAAACATGCGAGGAATGAAAAGAGTGAACTCCCTTGCTTACGCAAGGAGCTTCTCCGTTCCACCGCCTTCAGGCTGAGGCTTCATCTGGGAGTTCGGGTTTATAGCTCCCCCATCCCATCGGACTCGTTATCCGATGGGCTATCGTTTGTTTCTCTCTTTTCCCCAAGGGGACGGCATCGGAAACCTTCCTTTATAGATTCAAAGTAAAGTTTAAAACTACCTCCAAACCCCCACTCCCCTGTATCCCCTCGCTCGCAAGGGTCTTGCAAGCAACAGAAAGATAACAAAAATGCTTACAGGCGCGCGCTGAGAATGAGGCAACCGAGAGCGTCCGTGATCAATCGATGTCAGGGGATCGATTATAGAGGACATCAAGACGCGGAGCAAAAGAGATAGCTTTAAGGGAAAGGAAAACTAAACACTTACTATGGACTTCAATCAAGAGATAATAACGACCATACATGATTTTAACATGGATTTTGAGATGTTACGGCGGCGTCTGAGGAGTTTGAGTTATAGATATCCAACAGGAGTCATAATTCCCGTATTGGAAAGTGAACTTTCGAGCCCTGCCATCCAGCGAATTGTAGAGGGGTTGAACGAATGTGATTACTTGAGGAAGGTGTTCATAGCTCTTTCAGCGACGAGCGGCTGCGATGCTGCATTAGAGGCATTTGAGGGGCTTGAAGTGCCGTTTGAGGTCATCTGGTGCAACGGACCCGAGGTGAACGCCGTGTTGGAGGAACTAAAAGAGGCAGGGCTGGACATAACAAGGATGAGCGGCAAGGGGAAGGACTTATGGATTGCTATAGGTATTGCGTCTCTCGAACTTTACGCCTTTGCTATCCACGACGCCGACATCGTTTATTATTCTGAAATGCTCCCCACGAAGCTCCTCTATCCTGTGGTGGAGCCGCATCTTGACTTCCTCTTCGCTAAGGGTTATTATGCAAGGGTGAACATGGAGAACAAGAGAATGTACGGGCGGATCTACCGCCTTTTCATCCTGCCTCTGCTGGAGGCGCTGCAGGAGAAATTCGGGCACAGGTCTGAAATCCTGAGCTACTTCAGAGCTTTCAGATACATCCTATCGGGCGAGGTCGCTATCACCAGCGATCTAGCCTTGAACCTACGTATCCCTTGCGACTGGGGTCTGGAGATAGGGATGCTCGCAGAGCTCTTCAGAAACATATCTTACAAACGAATATGCCAAGTGGATCTCGGCATTTACGACCATAAACACCGAGAAATGACCAAGGACGAGCTGCTGAAGACCGCCGGTGATAGTTTCCTCACGCTCTTGAGGACGCTCACCGAGACCGAAGGCATAGAGGTCTCAGAGCCTTTCCTACTGAGCCTCCAAGTGATTTATAGGAGGGTCGCACAGGATAAAATAAGGCAGTACCACGCGGACGCCATCTGCAACGATCTGAATTACGACCGACACCAAGAAGAGATGTACGCGGAGACGTTAGCTGGGGTCATAATTGATGCTGGCAGGGAATACTTGAGGCATCCCGCATCCTCCCAGATGCCCGATTGGATACGAGCGATCTCGGCAATGCCCGACCTCAGGGAAAGATTGAGGGAGGCGGTGGTTAAATGACCGAAAAGGTTGTAGTCTTCACCGACCTCGATGGCACGCTTCTCGACGAAAATTATTCTTATGAGGGGGCGAAGCCTGCCATCGACGCCTTGTTGCGCTCGAAAGTCCCTATAGTATTCTGCAGCAGCAAGACGAGAGCTGAAATTGAAGTGTACCGTAAGGCGCTCGGCATAAAAGATCCTTTCATTTCCGAAAACGGCGCCGCCATCTTCATCCCCGAAGGTTATTTCGCCTTCCCTTACGAATACTCAAAGCAGCGAGACGGCTACAACGTTATCGAGCTGGGGACTGATTATTCCGTGCTGAGAGCGACTCTGGAGAAAATACGAAAGGAAACCGGCTATAAGATTCTGGGGTTTGGTGACATGTCCGCCGAGGAGCTTGCGAGGGACTGCGGGCTCTCGCTTCGGGAGGCGGAACTAGCAAAACAACGCGAGTACGACGAGGCATTCCGCATACTGGACGGCGTCGCCGCTGAGGTTCTAAGGCGGATAGAAGAGGCGGGGCTGAACCACACACGAGGCGGCAGATACTTCCACATCATGGGAAACAACGACAAAGGGAAAGCAGTGCGCATCCTAACTGACCTCTACGCCAAGAAGTTTGGAAAAGTGCAAACGATAGGGATAGGAGATAGTCTGAACGACCTGCCGATGCTAGAAGCCGTGGACGTTCCGGTTCTGGTGAAGAAACCCGACGGCACGTACGACAGCGACGTGGTAGTTAGGTTAAAAGGGCGTCTCGTTAAAGCGGATGGAATAGGTCCGGAAGGGTGGAGGAAGGCGATGGAGGAACTTGTTATAGGTGAGAGGCATGGTGAAGACTAAAACTTTGGTGAAGGTGATCCTCATAGGCGTAATTGAAATGAGCAACAGGATGGGCGCTCAAGCCCTGTATGACTGGTTGCAAGCTATTGGCGAGCGTCTGGGTGAGATGGAGGGGAAGGGAATGGAAGGCGTAAAGTGCGGCGATCTGCACTACGAACCTCTCTGCCCGCTCGCCACGCTGCTCGATATCGAGCATTACTATGACGTACTACCGAAAAGTGCGGACGAGTACCCGATATGCAAAATAGATCGCGGAGCTGACAAGCCGGCATGCGCCGACATCATTTGCATAATACACCACGCCTACCTGCGGAAGCGAGCAGAACTCGCCGGTAAGAAGTTCTTCCACCTCGCTGCGAAATCGCCCACGACCGGGGAGATCGTGTTCAATGAGGAGGCGATAAAAGCCGTAGGTAAGAACAAAGATGAAATAAAAGCGCTCATGGAGGAAAAAGCGGTCTGCGTCTTCATGTATAAGTGAGGAGAGGAGTTATAAACGTGTCACTACAGACGAGATTTCATCATCCGGGAAATATTTAAATGGCAAATGTACACCTATTATAGATGTTTTGGACTTGCCAGATCGGAACAAACACCGTCATGATGCTTCTCGATCAAGGGAGGGTTTTTTATGAACGAGAAAAAGGCTGATAAGCTGTACAGGCATAGCATCACGGTCATAAAGGAGAATCAGCACAAGAACGGAGGTTTTTATGCGAGTCCACCCGGCACGAGATACCCCTACATCTACACCAGAGACCACTCCATCATAGCACTAGGGGCGCTCGAAGCTGGGCTGCTGAAGGAGGTGAGGCGGGCGTTAGAGTTCATACTCGCAGCTCAGAAGCCGAGTGGCGAGTTCTCACAGAGATACGATACGGACGGCGTGGACACGAGCTACAAGGACCTGCAGATCGACGGGAACGGGCTCGTGCTGTTTGCGCTCGGCAAGTATTACGAGGTGACGAAGGACGACGAGTTGTGCCTTGAGTACTGGGACGTTGTCAAAAAGGCAGTAGAATACATACTGCGGCATAAGAACGACGAGATAGATCTAATACACACGCTGAACAGCATCCACGAGTATCCGGCGTACGAGCATGGCTTTGAGATTTTTGCGAACGCCGCATGCTGCGCCGGCATTTTCGAGGCGGTGAAGATCGGAAAAGCCTTGGACAAGGACGTCCGTGAGTGGGAGAAGGAGGCGAAAAAGGTCAAGAACGCAATAATGATGCGGCTCTGGAGCCCGAGACTCCGCTCCTTCATAAAAAACATCAGGATCAAACACCAGAACAGCAAGCCTCTGGGCTACGACCCGTATGCGTCGGTCGTCACCGACGTCGACGCCGCGGAGTACGCGCCCGCGTACTTCGGACTTATTGACGATGAGGACATCAGGGTGGTGAGCACCGCCCGCCGCATACACAGAGCGCTCTGGGACGAAGAGCTCGGCGGGCTGAACCGCTATCCTGAGTACTGGGGCAGGAACAACGGCGGCTACGGACCGTGGCCGCACTTCACGCTGCAGCTCGCCCGCCATTTCATCAACATCGGCGACGAGGACATGGCAGAGCGCTACCTTTCGTGGTGCGTGGAGATCGCGTATGAATACCTGCTCCCTGAGCACATCTCGACGATCGAGCGCTTCGAGTTCTGGCTCGAAAGCTACCAGAACGCAAACATTCTCACCGATAAGAAGCTGGTGATGATCGAGGGCATAAAACAGCACCCGAAGTGGAAGGACGGCTTTGCGTACGTGACGACGCCGCTCATATGGCCGCATGCCGAGTACATCCGCACGTACAACCTCTGGCTTAGGACTTTCAGGTGAGAGCAGTCTTCTTCAACTCTTCTTCCTTCAAAACCCTTCTCAAAACCTTCCCGACAGCGGACTTCGGAAGTTCTTCCCTGAATTCCACCATCTTCGGGACTTTGTACGCGGCAAGCCGCTCCTTGCAAAAGTCTATTATGTCCTTATCGCTGATTTTACCCTTGAATTCGTCCCTGAGCACTACGAACGCCTTCACAGTCTCTCCTCTGTAGGGGTCTGGCACGCCCACCACGGCAGCCTCCAGCACCGCAGGATGCTCATACAGAGCTTCCTCAACCTCCCTCGGGTATATGTTATAGCCACCAGCGATTATCACGTCTTTCTTTCTATCAACAATGTAGAAGTAACCATCCTCATCAAACCTAGCTACGTCCCCTGTCAGGAGCCACCCGTTTATCAGAACTTTCTTCGTCTCTTCTTCCATCTTATAGTAACCTTTCATGACTTGTGGACCTTTGACCGCAAGCTCTCCAACCTCGCCAGCATGCAAGATGGTGCCCTCGTCGTCCACGACGACGCTCAGGGTACTGGGAAAAGGAATTCCTATGCTCCCTTCCTTGTTGATGCCATATACCGGGTTTGCGTGCGTTACCGGTGAGGTTTCGGACAGGCCGTAGCCCTCGACGAGCTTCCCGCCAGTTATCCTCTCGAATTCCCTTTTGACCTCGATAGGTAAGGGAGCAGCACCACTGATGCAAACCCGCACTGAGCTAAGGTCGTACTTGCTGACGTCAGGATGTGTGCTTATGGCGTTAAACAACGTCGGCACGCCGCAAAATATCGTGACCCTGTGCTTCTGAATATTTTAATATTCTCCGGATGTCCCGAGGGTCAGGGATCAGGACGATTTTACAAAATTCGCTAAGAAAGCCCGCTCTTCAGAGCGGGATGAATTAGGGGGAGGTGGGTGGGGCTGGTAGGAGGTGGTTAGTTTTTTATACTCTGAAGATAAATGCAAGCTCGGAACGAGCCGCGGGTATATCCTGCGGTCGGGGGCTGCGTGCTCAGCCCGGCGGGGAGCGGTTCGTCCTGAACCACACTCCCCAACCTCCCATGCTTCCGGTGGAAGCCTTTAGTCGGAGGAGGTCACTTCCTCATCCTTAACTTCAGAGAGGTGCTTACCCTCAACACCTAAGATGTTTGCATCTGGCATACGGGTCGATACGCTTTCGTCCTAAAAGTAACTTTCTTGCAACTCCCGCCTTTTCCTTTCGAGATACGAGTACACGGCGCCGTGCGGGGTTCCATCGACAAGCATTTCGATGGCAGCCCTCGCCACCCGCACCTGCTCAGGGTAGCCGATGATGCCGACGGTCTTTCCATAGACCGAAATTCTCGTGCCTGTTAGCTCCTCGATGAGCTGACGGGTCCGCCCGTTCTTCCCAATAATCCTACCTTTCACCCGCCTTAGCGCTTTTTCAGAGAGATGCGACAGGCTTATAATATCGAGGATGAAGGAGTCGTCGTCGAGCAAGACGAACGCCCTTTCCGGCGAGAAGCCACGAGCGATAGCACGCACGACGTCGACAACTCGTAACGCCATCAGCGGGTCTTTCGTACGGATCACGACACTTCCATCCTTGCTGTCCACGTCTATTTTGCTTGATGTCCTGCTTTCAAGCGCCGCTTTCACGCTGCCACCTTTCCCGATGAGCACGCCTATCCTATCCTGAGGTATCCTGACGTAGTGCTCTGAGATGCTCCATTCCTCTCCCTCCTCCTCAAACACCTCACTCTCGCTCCGCTCCTTTTCTTCCTCCATTCCTCACCATCTCCAAAATTTCATCCTCAGAACACTCCAAGCCCAACTTTCTAAAAAACGTGACGACATTCCGCACGTCCCGCCTTAGGAACGTCTCGGCGTTCGGGTGGCTCAGGAGAACCGCCTGCCCCATGTCTATGAACACCGGGCGTATTTTATCACCTGCGATGTAGCCTTCAGCCATGATGTTGAACTCGCTGAGGTCGGCATGGACGAGTCTCGCGTCGTTATACAGGCGTCGCATGTAAGAAACCACATCTTTGAAAATGCGCTCAACATCGTCCAAGTCATTGGCGACCTCTCGCAGCAATGGCTCGGGCACACCGTCCACGCCGATGAATTCCATGACGAGAACGTTCCTGTCGGCGGCGATGGGATTTGGCACACGCACGCCGGCGTCGAAAGCTCGCTTCAGGTTGCGAAACTCCTTCTTCGTCCAAGCGAAGACCATGCTTCGCTTGTCTCTTCGTATTTTTTCGAAGCGAGGGTCGCCGATGATGTACTCGTGCATGGCGTCGAACGTGCTCGTTTCCACCTTATATATCTTTACGGCGATTTCTTTCATCCCGGTGACGCTTTCGTCGGAGAGGGCATGGAAGACGAAAGCCTCTTTGCCGGTGCTCACGGGCCCGCCCATTGCTGTTATGATGCGGCGTTGTGCAAGTTTGTAGAGGCATTCGAGCGTTGGGATGTCAAAAACATACTCCTCAACTTTCCTGTCTTCCCGGGTCTTCCGCCGAGTCCTTGCGCGACGCCGCTCCCTCTCCAGCCACTCCTCTACTTCAAGTAGCCCTTCCTCTCCAGCCATGCTACTTGCGGCCTCGTGTATTTCCAAACCACATCCGCCTTCTCATCTTGAAATTCCCAAGGCACGACGATGACGACATCGCCGACGTTTATCCAGACCCGCTTCCGCATCTTTCCTGGGATTCTTGCCATCCGCCTCACGCCATCCATGCACTGCACGATCATGCGGTTCGCTCCGAGCATTGTTTCGACGACGCCGAGAATTTCACGACGATCTGGGTTTGGAATACGGACTCTAATGACCTCTCCGCCAATTTCCCCGACTTCCTCTTCGATACTGCCTTTCTTGCCCTCTGTGGAGTTTTCCGCCTTGCCTTTCTTCCTCGTCAGCCTTTACACCCCCTAATCAGTTGAGGAATAGTAATATTAAAGAGTATCCATAGGTATTGTGGTATGGGGCTGAGAAGGGGGCTCTTGCTCCTATTGAGGAGGATTCTAAGGAGAAGAAATACAAAAATAGGGATATACGGGGCGCCAAATGCCGGGAAGACGACGCTGGCGAACAGGATAATTCACGACTTTTTGGATAACACTGAGGATATAGGAGTAGTTTCTGAGATCCCCCACGAGACGAGGCGAGCCTTCCGGAAGGAGGGCATTCTCATCACGGCGAAGGGTGCGAAGCTCAGAGTGGACATCGTGGATACGCCAGGGCTTGCAACGAAAATAGACTTCCATGATTTCTTAGCGTACGGGCTCAGCGAAGAAGAGGCGAAGAAGAGGGCGAAGGAGGCAACTGAAGGTGTAATCGAAGCAATAAAGTGGCTGGACGACCTTGATGGCGTCCTGCTCGTCATGGATGCTACCGAAGACCCTTACACGCAGGCGAATATAGTTATCATCGGCAACCTCGAAGCTCGTGGTATCCCGTTTATTATTGTAGCTAATAAAGTAGACCTGAAAAATGCGGCGCCGGCGAGGATAAAAAATGCGTTTCCGCAGCACGTCGTCGTGCCCGTCTCCGCGCTTAAGGGAGATAATATGGAAAAGCTGTATGAGGAGATGGCTCGTCGCTTTAGGTGATGCGTATGAGCGGAGGTGGGGAGGAAGAGAAGGACATAAAGTTGGACTTGATATCCGAGGATCGAATGGCTTCGATGACTTCGATGGAGAAGATAAGGTTCATCCTCGACGGCGTGAAGCTCGGGAACATCGTCGTTTTAGAGGGGGGACTCACGCCGGAGGAGCAGATGAAGCTCATAGAGATGACGATGTCTGAGATTGACGAAGACTTTGCAGGTATAGAGATTGGAAGCTACCCGGTGAAGCGTGGTTTTCTCGGGCTGCGGCGTCGCACGAGGCTCACTATTGTCGGACCTGCGAACATGATGAAGACGATAAAGAAGGATAAGGACCTGATAAGGGCAATAATTTCGAGGGTGTGATGCCGCATAAGTGCACGAGATGCGGGAAGGTATTTGAAGAGTTAAGCGACGACATGCTTAAGGGGTGCCCCGCATGCGGGAACAAATTGTTCTTTTACATGCGGAGCGCCGCCGCAGAAGAGCTTGCAGGTAGAATAAGGGTGGAAGGCATTGAAGAGGTAGAAGACGTCGGAGCTGACGCTGAAAATGCGTCTCAGACGATGCAAATGCCGCAACTTGACATCGAAAGCATAAGGATCTTGAAGCCCGGCGTTTACGTGCTAAACCTTGAAGCGCTGTTCAGCAAGGAAGAGATAATCATGGGGATAAAGGAGGACGGCAGCTACGTCATCCATTTGCCATCTTTATTTAAAACGAAGCGGAAGCGGAAGAAGGAGAAATAGGGATGGAAAAGTTCAAGTGCGTTTTTGTGGACTGGCAGTATGCATATGAGCTTTGCAAGGATGTATTCCTAAGGATAAGAGCGTCGGGCTTTAAGCCGGACGTCGTGATCGCAGTCGCCCGGGGCGGCTGGTTCCTTGGGAGGGTGCTCTGCGACTTTTTCCTCATAAAGGATCTGTTCAGCGTGAAGGTCGAGCACTGGGGCGTCGCCGCCACCGAAGGACGAGCGGAGCTTAAGTGCTGGCTTGACGAGAACGCAGCCCGCCGTGTGGAGGGCAAGAGGGTTTTAATCACCGACGATGTCACCGATACCGGCGACAGCCTTCGCGTGCTTTTAGAGCATTGTCGCCACAGTTTGGACGCTGCGGAAGTGAGAACCGCTACGATGCAGCATAAAACGACATCTTCGTTCACCCCTGACTACTATGGCGAGGTTTTAAAGGAGTGGAAGTGGGTAATCTACCCATGGAGCTTGCACGAAGACCTGTTCACGCTCATACCGAGGGTCATCGGCGAGGAGCCCGCAACCCCAGAACAGATAAAAGAGCGGCTACGGGATACCTTTGATATTTATATTTCGCAGAGCACGCTCGAAGAGGTCCTCGAAAACATGCAGAGTCACGGAAAGATAAAAGTGGAAAAGGGTGTCGTACGGATAGTTTAGTTCAGTCGGTAGTAACCGTCCCCTCGGCGGTTGGGCTTTTTGTCAGCTTTTCCGTCCGAGGCGAGGGCTTGCGTCTGAGAAGCGAGGGCTTGCGCCCTCCCCGCCTTGGCAGCAGGTTGAGGCGCCGATGTTGCGGTAGCCATCGCATGCGAGCGTGGCAAGTTGGGGTCGGAAATGATCGGAGCGGTCGAGGAGTAGAGGCGGCGTCGTAACACTCCATTTCATGCCCGCCGAGTAGTCATCATCGCTCGAAATACGGGCAGCAACGTGCAGTAATCTTAAAGCGGATCACTCACGCTCTTGTCCAAAGTATTGTGAACTACCCCAAGCTGAAGCTTGGGGCTTCCTCCCGCTGGAGCCAGCTTCGCAGCCTCCTGCCTTTGAGCGGCAGT
>JAPHEE010000040.1 GCA_029259545.1 Candidatus Alkanophaga volatiphilum | reverse complement strand
CCGCTCAGAGCGTCCGTCGCCCGCACCGCCACCTCGACGTAGTTTGTCGTCACGTTTGCGCCGTCCTCCGGCGTCGGGTCTATGAACGTCACGACCGGCGGCGTCGTGTCGACGGTCACGGCTCTCGTCTCGCTCGTCCTTACGTTGCCGGCGTTGTCTTGAGCGATCGCTTGGTACGTGTACGTGCCGTCAGTGAGACCCGTCACGTTCCGGTACCACGTGTCCGCCGCCACTTGGGTCATCGGCATGAGGACGCCGCTCCAGTTCAGGTACACGGCGGCGACGCCGCTCAGAGCGTCCGTCGCCCGCACCGCCACCTCGACGTAGTTTGTCGTCACGTTTGCGCCGTCCTCCGGCGTCGGGTCTATGAACGTCACGACCGGCGGCGTCGTGTCGACGGTCACGGTTCTCGTCTCGCTGACGTTCTCGTTGCCGAGCGTGTCGCTCGCCCAGACGTAGAACGTGTGCGTGCCATCGGGCACGGACGTCACGGTGCGGGACCAGACGCCGGGCTCGGTGCTGTTCATCGGGAGGTTCACGCCGTCCCAGTTCAGGTGCACGGCGGCGACGCCGCTCGGGTCGGTGACGCGCACCTTCACTGTTACCTGACTTGTGTTGATGACGCTGCCGTTCTCAGGAGTCGGTCGCAAGAACTCTATAACCGGTCCCCGGACATCCTTCACAAGCTCAAAAGTGCCGTCGGACTTGTCCTCAGCGCTGAGCCCCCAACCGTCCGTGGCGTTCGCCTTTATGCGGTACGTGTCTGCGGCGCTCAAGCCTGAGGTGTCCCAAGAGACGTTCCAGATGCCGTCTGTGGCGTCGCCTTCTACGAGCGTCCCGGCGCCTATCTCCGCCCAGTTCACGCCGTCAACGGACCAGAAGAAGGTCACGCCCTCGACGCCGATGTCGTCAGTAGCTCTGGCTGACACCTCGACGGTCTCGCCGACAAAAAAGCTTTCGCCGCCGTTCGGATAAAGAACTTTGACCGTCGGGTAGCAGACGCTGTTGACCTCGCACGGCGTGCCGCCCTCCACACGGCTCTCAAGCCACTTGCCCGTACCGTTAAGCTCCGCCGTGTAGTTCTCGCGCGCAACGTCTGGGTAGGTGACGTTGTCGATTTCGTTTCCTGCAGCGTCTTTGAGGACAACAGTATCTCCTGCATTGTTCAATGAAAGCGCAACCTCAACCACGTTGCAAGCCACGCCGTATCTCTCGCCGAATGCCGTTGCGTTATCTGCAAGTATAAGGTATCCCATTGCGGGAACGTTCCCGCCGCTTATTGTCCTTCCGTCAATGTTCCACCCTGTTATGTCGACAGCGACATCGTTTGGGTTATAGAGTTCAATCCACTCGTAATCGTGTTCTGAGCCCTCCGGGTCGTACATTATTTCGTTTATCTTTGGTCTCGCAAGCACGTCCGTCGTCAGCGTGATCTCGTCGCTCGCTTCGGGGTCTTCGACGCACGTGACGGTGACCTTCACGTCGTAAGTTCCGGCGTCGTCGTCGGTGACGTTCAGCAGGACGGTCGCGCTCTCGCCGGCGTCTAGGGTCACGCTCGTGACGTTCAAACTCGCCACCGCCGCGCCGTCGATGTTTTCGAGCGTCAGATTGAATGTGGCACTGGCATTACCGCGGTTCGATACTGTCAGCGTGTACGTCGCATTTATTCCGGTGAATGTGCTCTTCTCGTAGGCGTCTGCGGTAAGCTCGACCATGTACGGGGGAGGAACATACACCTCTATACTGCTCGGCTCGCTTTCCTGCGGCGGCTTCAGCCACTCGTCATCCCATGCTGTTACGTTTATCAGTAACGTCTCCGGCGGCGCCACCGATACGACGAAGTACGTCTCTGTGGTGTTGCCGAGGAGCGTCCCGTTCTTATAAACGCTGTACTTGACGACATCCGGGGCGACGCTCGCCTCCCATGTGACCCTTATGGCGGTGAGATTCAGACGCTCGTAGCTCAGATTCTCGACGGGCGGCGGTGCGGGATCTGCGGTGAGGTCAAAGTCGTAATTCACTGAAGAGTTGAAAACTGCGGTCTCGCTCGCCTCCTCCCACTCCTCCATGTAAGGCGTCCGTACCCTGAATTTTATCGTTTTGCCAACATCTTCGCTATTGTCTGTGCATATCACCAGCTCGTACTCGCCATCGGCGACCGTAGTGACGTTTCCGGTGATATTTCCGACGGCGTCAACTACCTCCGCAGCTACAACCGTACCTGTGGGTGCGGTAGCATTATCGACGATGACACTTCCTGAGAAAGCTGTGGGTAGTGGTGGCGGCATCAGACTCGCAATCGCAACGATGCTCACAGCCACCGTCGTGACCAGCGTCAGCACGACCAGCCGAGTTAATGCAGAACGCACTTTCATATGCATCATCCCCGCTTTTAAGCTGGAAAGACTGGTATATATAAGTTACGGGATGCTTCTAAATTGCTCCAAATCGAGGCAAGGCGGATTTAGATATTTGAGCGGATGCTTGCCGAACGGCGTTTAGGGACCCACGAATCCGAACTCCGTCTGGCAAATCACGCACTCCAGCCCGCTCTCTTCCAGAATTCTCTTCACTTTTAGCATCTCCTCGTAGTTTGGCTTCCTTATGTCACGCCTCCTGAACTCCGGACGGTAGTCCAGCACGCAGACTTGGACGCTCGGCTCCCAGCTCGCGAGCCTCTCCCCCATTTTATACACCTCCTCCAGAGATATTAACGCCGGATTGTAGGGAATGCCCACGCCCACGAAAATCTTATCGAAATACTCGTCGAGCAGATATTTCACGGCACGCCACTCAGTATCCTTAAGCCTCTTTGCAAGCTCCTCATCTTCTATCCCTGTGATCCTCATGAAGGTCTCCAGACTCAGCCCTTTAACGTCGGGACCGATGTCGGTCATCCCCGCCTCGCAAAGCTCGTCTATGTAATCCTCGGTTAGAATCACGGCGTTCGTGTCCACATGCAGCCTCGCTTTCCCATCCTTGTTAAGCTTTTTCAGTTCTTTAAGGAATGAGACGAGCCAGCGGCGGTTCAGTGTGGACTCGCCGCCGGATATTGCGAGGCGATCGACTCGATAGCGACGACGCTCGTACGTGAGGAGCTTCGCAGCCTGCGACGGCGTCAGCGGCTCATCGACGGAGGAGTAAACGACGGTCCAGTTCTGGCACGTCGGGCATCTCAGGACGCAGCCGTGGGCGAAGCACGCCACCTCTATCGCCCTTAAGAAGGATTTCGGCTTTATCTGATAGGGCGTGCCGACGCCGCCTGCGGCGTGCCCTTGGAAGCTTGAAACAATACGCAAAGGCAGCTCTTTTTCAATTTCTGAGCGTTCCGCTGTTATTTCCATGCCGTCACGCACCGGCGTTATGCAGCTCGGCTGCAACTTTCCGTCGATGATCACGGCGCACGAAAAACAGCCGCCGGTTCCGCACGGCGCGAATATCGTCCTCTCATCGCCCCACTCCGGAAATTTCGAGATCTTGTAGCCTGCAACTTCTAAAGCCCTGAGCACCGTTATCCTCTCTGGTACGCTGTACTTTTCGCCGTCTATCCTCACGGTCACCTCACGGACGCCCCGCAGCTCATCCTCAGAAAGTTCAATCAACTGTCTAGCCTCGTAGGGGCACGCAGCGACGCAGGCGCCGCAGCCAACACAATACTCCCTCTTCTCACGCTCTGTCAATGTTTCTAAGAACCCGCATTTTATGAAAAGTTTGCAGAAGTCACAGCCTACGCACTCACGAGCCACCGCCTTAAACAGCTTCATCAGCCCATTTTGTACGAGCATCGCTTTTTATCTTACGGCGCGCTTCTTCCCCGCTTACCCGCCTTACAAAAAAGCGTTACTTTAAAATCTTAATCTAGCGAACAAGATGCGAGGCTCATGCATCGGAGTGAGTGGACTGGCAGAGTTAGCGCAGCTACAAGGTGGAGGCATGAGAGCTGATCTTATAAGACTTTGCTATCAATGTGGGGTGTGCGTTGCAGCGTGTCCGGTGCGAAAGGTGAAAAATTTATCACCACGTAGCATCATTTACGGCGTGCTGACAGCGAGCCCTGGTGAAAAGTTGGATCACTGTGGCGTCTGGGATTGTTTGATTTGCAATGAGTGTTTTGAAGTCTGCCCGCAGAATGTTGATTTTCCGAGCTTCGTGCTGAGCCTCAGGGAAGACGTCGGCGTGAGACGGGAGGTGCTGGCGCATAGAGGCGTATTCACCGCGCTTGCGGAGCTGATGGCAATGCTCGACAGCGGCATCGTGACGAGCTTCGCCGGTGAGACTTCGGACTTCGGCGAGGGCGAGTACGGCTATTTTCCTGGCTGCCTCGACTTTTTCGACCTTTTCATGGACGTGGACGTCAACTTTCACGAAATCGGTGACGCCAGTGTGAAGCTGTTAAACGCTGCAGGCATAAAGCCGCAGCTTTTGAGCTTGAAGTGCTGCGGACACGACGCCTTGTATCAGGGGAACAAGAAGCTCTTTGATAGATTAAAGGCGTTCAACACGCAGAAAATAAAAGAAAGTGGGGTGAAAAAGCTTGTAGTAAGCTGTGCAGAGTGTCTTCATACTTTTAAGAAGTATTATGAGCTTGATGTCGAGGTTCTGCACATTTCGGAAGTGCTCAGCGAAGCTCTTAAAAGTGGAACTCTTAGGCTTCGAGGCGACGGCAGAACAGTGACATATCATGATCCTTGCTCACTGGGTAGGCATCTTGGCATCTATGAAGCTCCTCGTGAGGCGCTGCTGCTGAGCGGCGTGAAGCTCGTGGAGATGCCGCATTCTAGGGAGCGGGCGCAGTGCTGTGGCGTGAGCGGTATGATGAACTGTAATGATTTTGCGAAGGCGTTGCGGCTGCTGCGGCTTGAAGAGGCAGAGGCGACCGGCGCAGAGGTTCTCGTAACGACATGCCCGAAGTGCGTAGCGCACCTCAACTGCTTGCGACGAGAAATGCCTGAAAAGATAGAAACGCTTGATCTTACGGTTTTCCTCGGAAGGTTGTTGGACAGGTGAACTATCCTTGCTTTGCAAGGAGCTTCCCGCTTCATCCACCTTTTCGGTGTCAGACCTCATCCTGTCATCGGTCGCACACGGGCGTGACTTCGGGCGTCCCAGCCCTAGGCTACCTTGTGGTAGCAATTATGTTTTTTGGTAAAGAACTTGAAACTTACCTCCATTCCTCCCCCCACCTCCCCTGTATCCCCTCGCTCTCGCAAGGGGACTTAGCAGCAACAGAGAGTTAAAGATCAAGGGTATGGAGTATAAAGTTTATCAATACTGAAAACTTAAAAAGCAAGCGATGCCAGGAGTCAAGCCCGAGTTGAAGCTTCGACTTGAGTCTTACGCCCTTTTTCAGAGGTTCTCCCACCCTGACGTACCGTTTGTGATAGATAGGGAAGTGCCGAGATGCGTCGCTGCATGTCCTGCAGGCTGCGACGCTCGTGGTTACGTGACATTAATCGCAAAGCGTAAATTCGAAGAGGCTTATTCTCTGATTAAGGAGCGAATTCCATTTCCTGCAGTCTTAGGGCGTGTCTGCCATCACCCCTGCGAGCAAAATTGTAAAAGAGGATTTTTCGACGAGCCTGTGGCGATAGCGGCATTGAAGAGGTTCGTAGCCGAGTATCATGAAAAAACCCAGAAACACGAGCGTGGAGAGGCTCGTAAAGTGAGAAAAAAGAGCGGAAAGCGAGTTGCGGTCATAGGCGCTGGGCCTGCGGGACTTACTGCTGCCATCGATTTAGCAACTGCGGGGCATTCTGTGACGGTGTTCGAGGCGTCTTCGAAGATAGGAAGAGTACTTAGGCTGATACCAAAGTGCATACTTCCTCGTGATGTCTTAGATGCGGATTTGGAGCAAGCGTTAGACGGCTTGGATATTGAGATAAGGACGGGGTGTAGAGTTGGTAAGGATGTCAGATTTGAAGATTTAAGGCGTGCGTACGATGCGGTGCTCATTGCCGTCGGACTGCAGAGCGGCAGGTTACTCGATGTGAGAGGGCGTGACCTGAAGGGCGTTTACTCAGCGATCTCGCTCTTGGAAAAAGTGAGCTTGGGCGAGAGCGTGCACTTCGGAGACGCCGTCGTGGTTATCGGTGGGGGCAACACTGCGGTTGATGCCGCTCGCGTGTTGCTGAGGCTTGGCGTGCGGGACGTGCACGTCGTATGCGTTGAAGCCCGTGAGGAGATGCCGGCGTTCGAGTGGGAAATCAAAGAAATGCTGAGCGAGGGTGTAAAGTTACACAACTCCTGGGGCGTGAAGGAGATCATAGGTGAGGGAAAAGTCGAGAAAGTGAGATTCGTCAGGTGCGTCTCGGCATTCGACGAACGTGGTAATTTCGCGCCGAAGTTTGATGAGAGCGTCACGATGGAGCTAAAGGCGGATGCCGTCGTCTTCGCAGTAGGGCAGGCGGCAGACCTTTCGTTCCTTGAGGGCAGCGGCGTAGAGTTCGAAGGTGGCATGATAAAAGTAGACCCGCTTACGCTCGCAACGTCGCAGGACGGCGTGTTCGCAGCCGGCGATATAGTGAGAGGCGCAGCAACAATCATCGAAGCCATCGCCGACGGGCATAGGGCAGCCGAGTCCATTGACAGATATTTGCGAGGGGTGGATCTGAGGGCAGAGCGGAGCTTGCAGCGACTACCTGAAGAACATGACGAGATAAAGGCAAAGATTGCGGCAGAATTGGCGAAGGAGATGCGGTTGATGGGCGTGGAGCCTGTGGAGCGACTGCAGATGAAAAAAGGTGAAAAGTTGAGCTTTGAAGACATATACGCAAGTATCGGCGAGGAAGAGGCTGTGAAGGAGGCTATGCGGTGTTTAAGTTGCCGGAGTTGCAAGCTCACACCCGTGCGCATAAAAAGCAAGGAACTCGCTCCTGATTTTCTTACGGAACTTGTCCGAAGCACGAAGATAAACATGTGTGTGGAGTGCGGAAAGTGCACTGCCGTGTGCCCAGTTGCCGCTGTGAATCCTGAGTTTGCGCCGAGGCTCCTTGCGATGCGGGCGCTCTTCGGCGGTGAGTCGCTTCTGGAGGGGCTTGAAATCTGGCGATGCGACCTTTGTGGCGCCTGCAACGCCTTCTGCCCCTACGGTGTGGATTTTGTGGGCTTTATTCTCGGGTTGAGACGAATGTCGCTCAGCATGGCTGCGGCGATGCCGAAGTTTTCAGAGGGCGGGTGGCTTTCGGAGGTCGAAGTTGGTGGCGGCAGGCTCGACTGGGTGGGCGACGGGATAAAAGTGGCGGAGTGTAGCGATGTTTACTACTTCAGCGGCTGTCTTTCATTTTTCGAGAAGGTCTACAGCGACCGAAAACTGAAATTAGGCGAGATTGCGAGAGCGGCGGTGAAGCTGCTGAACGCCGTCGGCGTTGTGCCTGCGGTGAGCAGCGAGGAGCGTTGCTGCGGGCATGACCTGCTGTGGGCGGGCGACGTTGCGAGCTTTGAGGAGCTGGCAAAGCACAACATCGAAGTCATAAAGGGAAGCGGAGCTAAAGTGGTAGTGTTCACGTGCGCCGAGTGCCTCAGGACGTTCGAGCTGGACTACCGGCGGGCGTTCAAGGGCGATCTCGACCTGACGTTCATGCACATTTCAGAGTTCTTGAGGGACAAAAACGTGCCGTTGCAGCAGGGTGGCGACAAGGAAGTCGTGACGTTCCACGACCCCTGCGGGCTGAGGCAGCTTGGTATCTTCGACGCTCCAAGGGACATGATCATGAGAACTGGCGTGAAGCTCGTGGAAATGGAGCACTCAAGAGAACTAGCGACCTGTTGCGGCGTCAGCGGCTTCCTGACATGTGGACCAGAGGCGAAACTCATGCAAGAAGAGCGATTAAGAGAAGCAGAGCGAGCGGGCGCTTCGAAGCTCATCGTAGCGTGCCCGAAGTGCTTGATCCATCTTGATTGTGCGACATCGGCGTCGCCGACGTCTGAAATCAAAATTGAGGATCTGACCGTGTTGCTTGCATCACGCCTTTAAGGTAAGAATGCATAAGTACTAAAGATGCAAATGCATTCGGTGCTCGTGATAGGCGGTGGCGTCGCTGGCATTCAGGCGGCGCTCGACCTTGCGGACCGGGGGTTCCAAGTTTATCTGGTAGAGAAATCACCGACTATTGGCGGGCGCATGGCACAGTTGGACAAGACATTTCCGACCAACGACTGCTCGATCTGTATACTGGCGCCGAAGATGATAGAGTGCTTTCGGCATCCGAACGTCACGCTTTTCAGCTACTCTGAAATCGTCGGCGTGGAGGGCGTTGCAGGCGATTTTAAGGTGCGAGTGCTGCGGAAGCCCCGGTATGTGGACGAGGCGAAATGCACGGGTTGTGGTGCATGTGTCGAGGCGTGCAGGCTAAAGGGTAGAATTCCAAACGAGTTCGATGAGGGGCTGGGACGGCGGGGCGCCATCTACTTCCCGTTCATGCAAGCGGTGCCGAGAGTGCCTGTGGTGGATAAGGAACATTGCTTGCTTTTCACGAAGGGGAAATGCGGCAAGCAGCCGGCGTGCAAAGATGCGTGCGAGGTCGGCGCCATCGATTTCGAGCAACAGGAGGAAGAAATTGAGCTTAATGTCGGAGCGATAATCGTAGCGACAGGCTTCGACCCGTTAGATCCGTCGGAGTTGCGGGAATATGGCTATGGGCGGTTTAAGAACGTAATAACGGCGCTGCAATATGAGCGGTTGATATGCGCTTCGGGACCGACTGGCGGACGCCTGCAAAGACCGTCGGACGGCAAGGAACCAAAGAGAATAGCGTTCATACACTGCGTCGGCTCCCGCAACCCAAGGGCGGGGCGTTATTACTGTTCAGCGGTCTGCTGTATGCATTCGACGAAGGAGGCGATACTGGTGAAAGAGCACTGCCCTGACGCCGAGGTATTCGTCTTTTACAGGGATATGCGGGCGGCGGGGAAGGGCTTCACCGAGTATATAGAGCGGGCGAAGAACGAGTACGGCATTAAATACATAAGGTCGGACGTGGTCATCGAGGAGAAGGAGAATCACAACCTTGTGATACGATATGACGAGCGTGGCAGGCAAAGGCGGCTTGAGGTGGATATGGTCGTCCTTTCGACGCTGCTCATGCCAAGAAGAGATGCAAAAAAGCTTGCGACAATCTTAGGCGTGAAGACCGACGAGTTCGGCTTCATCGAGCCTGCAGATGAGCTTTTAAGACCGTTGGACACGAACGTTCCCGGCATATTTGCGGTGGGTTTCTGTCGCCGTCCCATGGACATTCCGGAGAGCGTTGCTGAGGGTAGTGCAGCTGCCGCCCGTGTTTCGGAGCTTCTTGCAAGCTTGGAGTGGCAAGGCGAGGGCTCGGAGGGATGAAAATGGGTGGGAACGAGTTGAGAATAGGGGTTTTCGTGTGCCACTGTGGCGTGAACATCGGCGGCGTCGTGGATGTCAAGGCGGTTGTCGAGTATGCGAGGACGCTTCCTAGCGTCGTGCATGCCGAGCGTAACCTCTATACATGCTCGTCAGAGGGGCTTTCGAGAATAAGGGCGGCAATTAAAGAGCATAACCTGAACAGAGTAGTCGTTGCAGCATGCACGCCGAGGACGCATGCTCCGCTCTTCCAGAAAGTGTGCGAGGAGGCAGGTTTGAACAAATACCTTTTCGAGTTCGTGAACATCCGAGAGCAGTGCTCGTGGGTGCACACGCAGGAGCCTGAGAAAGCAACTGAAAAGGCAAAGGACTTGGTGCGGATGGGAGTTGCGAAAGCCGCTCTCCTCGAACCGCAGGAGGAGCTCAGCTTCGAGGTAACACCTTCGGCGCTGGTCATCGGCGGTGGCGTCTCCGGGATGACCGCCGCCCTCAATCTTGCGACGCAGGGCTTCGACGTTTACCTCGTGGAGCGGGAAAAGGAACTTGGCGGGCGGCTTCGTACCCTAGCATCCCTCTACCAGACCGAAAGGAGGCCTGAGGAGATCATACAAAAGCTCGTGAGGGAAGTAGAAAGGAACAAAAAGATACAGGTCTTCTTAGGCGCCACCATTAAGTCTGTCTCCGGCTACATTGGGAATTACGACGTGCTCGTTTCGACGGAAGGCGGCGACGTTGCCCTTAAAGCAGGCGTGATCATCGTGGCAACTGGCGCCTCTGTTTACGAGCCGCCTACAGGGCTTTATGGCTATCATGAGTATGAGAACGTCATCACGCTTGCGGAATTGGAACAATTGCTCAAGGAGGGGCGGCTTCCTGAAGTAAAGGACGTGGTTTTCATACACTGTGTCGGCGCCAGAGGACAGGATAAAAGCTATTGTTCTCGGATATGCTGCGCCGCCTCCATAAAGAATGCCTTAAGGCTTAGGGAGCGAGGAGCGAACGTCACGGTCCTCCACAGAGGAATCACGATGCCCGGCTTGGAGAAAGAGCGACTTTACAACGAAGCACGAGAAAAGGGCGTGATTTTTGTACGATACGAGCTTGAGCGCCTGCCAAGCGTGCGGCGCTCCGGGCGGCTTGAAGTTACTTTCCATCATGAAGACCTAGGCATCGAACTTAAGCTCGAAGCGGATATGCTCGTGCTAGTGACGCCGATGGTTCCGAATGATGATACTAAGGAACTTTCCACGATGCTTAAAGTTCCTCTGGGCGCTGACGGTTTCTTCCTCGAGGCGCACGTGAAGTTGCGACCCGTGGACTTCGCAACGGACGGCATCTTCCTCTGCGGCGCCGCCCACTTCCCAAAGGACATTTCGGAGAGCGTGGCTCAAGCGTTAAGCGCTGCGGCGAGGGCTTCAATCCCACTATCTAGGGGTTACGTCGTCGCGGAGGCTATTTCCTCTGTCGTTGATGAGAAGAAATGCATTGGTTGTGGGCGTTGCGTGGACATCTGCCCGTATGGTGCCATCGAGCTTAAAGATGCGGTGCTGCAGCTCGGCGAGGTTGCGCTGGTGACGAGGAAGTCCCGCATAAATCCCGTGCTTTGCAAGGGGTGTGGTGCCTGCATTGCTGCGTGTCCCGTCGGCGCGATAGACCAAAGAAACTTCACGTTCGAGCAAATACTAGCAGCACTGAAAGAGGCGACGACTATGGTGACGTGATCGAGGTGGCGGTGCTTCTTATCCAGTCGGCAACGTAGCGCTGGCGAAGGTGAAGGCAACCTTTTTGAATTAAATCTAGTTTATGGCGCGAGTTTACCTCTTAGAGGCGCAGTTTCCTGAAGTTTCAGGTATCGAAAAGCTGTTTAGCAAGCTGGACTTGGACTTAGATGGGAAGTTCGTCGCAATAAAGGTGCACATGGGCGAGTTAAGGAACGTGACGTATGTGAAGCCGTTTTACGTGCGTAAAGTCGTGGAGATGGTGCGGGAGTGTGGCGGCGAGCCGTTCGTCACGGACACCACGACGCTGTACGGGCTCATGCGGGCTGACGCGCTCGGTTACTATAAGGTTGCGGCGGCGCACGGCTTCGTTGCCGAGCATTTGGGCTGCCCCGTCCTGATTGCCGACGGGCTACGGGGTGAGGACGGCGTGCTCGTACGCATCGAGGCGAATGCGAAGACGGAGCTCAAGGAGATAGAGGTGGCGAGGTTGATTTACGAGAGTGATGCGATGGTCGTGGTTTCGCACGCCACCGGACACGGGGCGACAGCATTCGGCGGCGCTTTGAAGAACGTGGGGATGGGATGCGTCACGAAGCGTGGAAAGGCGGCACAGCATGAGGTCACGAAGCCCTTATTTGATAGGGAGCGGTGCGATGGCTGCGGGCGGTGCGCAAAACACTGCGCGTACAATGCGATAAGAGACGATTTTGAGATAGATATGGAGAAGTGTGTGGGTTGCGGGCTTTGCATAGGGCTATGCCGGCAGGGTGCGAGGTTTACGACGAGAGAGATGAAGGAGAGTTTGCAGCGTCGAATAGCAGAGGCGGCATGCGGCGTACTCAGGAAGTTCGACGACGTCGCCTTTTTAAACTTCCTCGTAGATGTGACTAAAGCATGCGACTGCGCTGCGACGCTGCCGCCCCTCTGTCGCAACATCGGCGTGCTCGCATCAAAAGATCCCGTCGCCATCGACAAATGCAGCATTGACCTCATAAGGAAAGCGGCAGGTAGAGACGTTTTCGCAAGCTTTGACGTCGATCCTGAAGTTCAAGTGCGGCACGCTGCTGCTCTCGGTCTTGGGAGCCTAGAATATGAGCTTGTGCAAATCTAAGTGTGTATGCTTTTATCACTCACCGCTCACAAAGCTGCTGCCGCAGATCTACTTACATGAACCAACAGCATCGCTGGTTGATATTTCCGTAGGGAATCTAATGAGGACTAGATGTGTGATCGGCTGAGCTAGCCATCGCACGCCGAAAGTTTCAAATAGTAATGACCTGCTGAACAGACAGTTGGGGTGGGAAATATGCGATCCTTTGATCCATTTGAAGAGTTAAGAAGGATGCAAAGTAGGTTGAACATGCTGTTTGAGGAACTTGAAAGATTTAGCAAGCGGCTTATTCCTACTGAGGAGGTCGCCGTTGACTTTCCAGTTGATGTGATGGAGGATGAGGAGAGCATAAAAGTAGTTGCAGATCTTCTGGTTTAAAAAGAGAATATCGAAATTTACAAAATTCGCTAAGAAAGCCCCGCTCTTCAGAGCGGGATGAATTAGGGGAGGTGGGTGGGGCTGGTAGGAGGTGGTTAGTTTTTTATACTCTGAAGATAAATGTAAGCTCGGAACGAGGCCGCGGGTATATCCTGCGGTCAGGGGCTGCTGTGGCCCAGCCCGAGGGGAGCGGTTTGTCTGAACCACACTCCCCAACCTCCCAAGGCTTCCGGTGGAAGCCCCCTAGTCAGGGGGAGGAGGTCACGTCGAAGACGGCTACCTTGTTATAAAAGCTCGGAGAAAGGAGGAGGTAGAGGAAAAGGGCAAGGGCTACATTAGGCAGGAACGAAAGTATGGAGAAGTACAAAGGCGGATAGTCTTGCCAGCTGAGATAAATGTTGAAGGGGTAAAAGCAAGCTATAATAACGGCGTTCTTGAGGTGATTCTGCCGAAAACTGAAAAGACTAAGAGGAAGATGATAAAAATCGAATGACAGCTTTATTTTTTTCTCACACCCCCTGCGGGCTGGAAGCCTCTGAGGGGGAGGAAGCCCGCTTTCCGAAATATTTTTGTTCCATTTCTAACTTTTATCGATGATGCCTGAGGTATGCCCTCAGGCGGATGGCTCTGACCGACCGAGCTGATGCGTCTCCGCACGCTGCCCGTTCGGGCGTTCCCGTGTCGGGAACCTCGCCCTAGGCGGGAGGCAGGTCAGTTCTGTGTTTTGCATTCGTTTTCTAACCGACCTCGCGTTATATCGTCGGAGAGTTGAATTTTTAAAAACGTCGCTAAGAAAGCCTCGCAGGGCGGGGATGAATTGGGGAGGCGGGAGGGGAGGTCGGTGGAGCGTTAGTTTTTATACTTAAAGTCGATGGAAGTTTGGAGCGAGGCCGCGGGTATATCCTGCGGTCAGGGGCGTCGTGACCGCTGGAGGGGAGCGCCGCACGGCACACTCCCCAACCTCAAGCTTCCCGGTGGAAGCCCCTGGTCGGGGGAGGAGGTCACATCTTGCTCCAACTCCCTGTGTACACACTAAGGTAAGACACTTGGG
>JAPHEE010000039.1 GCA_029259545.1 Candidatus Alkanophaga volatiphilum | reverse complement strand
TCACCTCAACATACTCGTGCGGCTTCAGCGTGATTCTGATGACTTTCCTCTCGCAGTCCACGCTCATCAGGGTCGTCTTGCACCTAGCAAACCTTCTCCTGACCGCAGGCTTTTTCTTCTTCGCTTTCCCTCTGACGTACCTCTTCCTCCACGATTCGAGCATGCTGTAAGCGGTTCTGATCACGGCGTCCACCCAGTGGGCAGCGTAAGGGTTGTTTTCCATCAGCGCGTTTCTCAGCTCCCTCTTGAACTCAGAACTCTTCGGAATCACCGGAACCTTGACCTTTGCGCCCTCACCTTTCCTGTACTTCTTGTAGCTGTACCTCCACGTGATGTTGCTCCAGACCGCATCTACCGCCATCTGGAGCGTTTTCATGTACCAAGATATAAGCTCCGAGACTCTGCGGTCTTCGAACGGCACCGCGTACATCCGCACCCTCTCAATCAGCATCTCCTCTCTCCTCACCCCTCAATATCCTCTCGATGTCGCTCTTGTAGTACCTGAGCTTGCCCGAGGGGAGCCTGACGTAGCGTATCTTGCCCTGATAAGCCCACCTCCTGAGCGTCGACGCGGACACGCCCAACATACTCCGTGCCTTCTTCGGCGTGATCAGCTCCTCCGACATCTGTAATCCCTATGGATCGTATAGCTCGTGGGGGTATATAAATCTTTCTCTTGCGTAACAGTTTCGGAAGGCGTTATCATCGGCTATGGTGTCGTCGGTGTCAAAGTCGGCTGGGGGATGTTCGCTACACATATTACACTCCCTATGGGCACAGCGGTCGGCATCGGCATTCTGCAATATGCACTCTCGATAATCGGCGTGATAATATTCGCATACATCTTGAACGCTCTCGCTCCAAGCTTCTCATCAGAGCAGAACTTAATGCAGGCAATGAAGCTTGCGGCGTACGCTGCAACACCGGGGCTTCTCGCAGGTATCCTCTACGCCCTCCCGACGCTTTCGATTCTAGTGTTCCTGATAAGCCTCTACGGACTTTACATCTTATACCTTGGGTTGCCAGTGTTGATGAACACACCAGAAGACAAGCAGATAATATATCTGATAGTGGCAATCGTCGTCTACATAATCATCATGGTCGTCATCGGAGCTGTGGTGAGTGCGGTGATGAGGCACACGATCACTCCGACGATATCCATATGATTTCGCGCCGTCTGCTTCGCACCCGTTGGTTTGTCACTTTCACCCCTTCGAACTGCAAATTAGAGGAGAGATCGTTTTAGATGTCATGCCATCAGGCTTGTTGTGGCACGTCGTTTGCGTATTTTAATGTCATTTTGAGGACGTTTACCTAGCCATGAGGTTGCAACCCACTTACTCCCTTTCCATCCCATTAGTTCCGAACTCTGAAAGCAAGCGTTGCGTGTTATTAAGGAGCGAGCGGATTTCATTTTCGATGAGAAGAAGGCGCTGCCTTGTGTATTTCGAGACCGCAAACTCCTTTGCGATGCGGAGCGACATGTCTAGGTATTTTGCGACCGACGCCGCATGAACCGTTGGCACAAGCTTGTTCCCGCAATTGCGGCAGCGTCCGTTCAGTGGAGGTCTCCGATATTTGGCGTTACATCTCGTGCAGCGGAACGCCTGCGTGCCGAACGCCCGCAAGTTGCCCTTGAGGTCAGGGATAAAATGATGAATTAGGATGCGTTCGGCGACATCGCTTTCGTCTACTGCTCGTATCATTTTTGCGAGCTGCAACTGCGCCTCCATCTTCTCGCCCATACTTCCTAAGCTCCTATAAAGCGAGATCGTCGGCGCATTTTGAATGTCGGAGATGTCGTGCGTGAACGAAAAGCCGTAAGTGCCGCTCGCCCTGGCGTCGTGTTCGAGTTTGGCTGCTGCGATCTCGACGCTCACGTCCTTCGGGCTTTTGAGCTGCAGTGTCGCCTCGTAGAACTCCAAAGGATACTTGCTGCAAATCGAAACGTTGTGAGCCTCCTTGTCTATTTCCTTGGGGTTAACCCAAGTTGTGAGGAGGAGCGGCGCGTCCATCTTCCCACCTCGCTTCTCCGGAAGGAAGTGAGTGGAGAAGTTCAGCAAGCCGTCGAGCAGCAGCATGATGGAGTCCTCGTCGCCGTCGCAATCCACGGTTATCAGTCCGCCGACGCCCCCGACGAACGTCTTGTTCCCGTCGATTACGAAATCGTAGACGTGCTCGCAGTCGCTCTCAACCCACTCGATCTTCCGAACACGCACGAAGATGACTTCCTGAGTTCCCCTTTCCGCCGAGCCGAGGTCCAACAGCCGCTCTACGAGCTCTCGGTTGCGGATGCGAACTTTGAGCTTGCGTTTGCGGTCGCACGTGCGGGCTTCGTGGCTTATCTCTGGAAACATGCCCAGCGTGAGCATGAGATAAGCAATGTCGTTCCCGAGGCTCTCGTCCGCCGAGATCTCCGAGAACTGCTCGCCGACGTGCCCGCCGCCGCAGATGAGCCCTGAGAGGACGCCGAGTGCGAACCTCCTGTTGTTGAAAGTCGCCCACGGCACTCTTTTGCTCTGGTCGCCTTCGCCCACGCCGAGCACGCCCACGAAGAACTCATAAACGGGCTTCCCGCCGACGACGAGCACGGAAGTGCCGTCTTCCCGCCGCCGCACGGAGGGCTTGCAGCCGAAAACTCTCGCAAATACATCAGATACAAAATTCAAAAGCTCCTCGTCCTTGTTTGCCATTGAAATGTGGTTAAGTCTGCCTTTGCTCCTCGCAAATCCCTCAGTGAGGTAAATCCCAACGAGGAAGCCCAGCTCTTCGCCCAGCTCGATTTTTGAAGGTATTACGACTGACTTCTTGCGGTGCGAGATTCTGAACTCCGCCTCTTCAAGACGCAGGTCGAGAATTTCGGAAAGCTGCCGTAGTTTGCTCAGCGGAATGGAGTCCCTGTAAATAGCGGACGTTGAAATCCCGAGGAGTTTGCACAACTTTCTGATGCTGATGCCTTTCGCTTTTACCTTTTTCAAGATAAGAGGCTTTAAGCCGTGCGCCCGGTATTCTTCGCAGTCCTTCAACCTCAGGAAGTGGTCTAGCGTGCGAATTTCGTGAACGAGGTCGTCCGTCGGGATTTTAGTGGCGGCGAGGACGACATCGCCGACCCTGAGGTCTCTGGCTTCGACCTCGGCGAGCCGCTCCCCGTCGAGGACGAGGAACTTATGGTCGGGCGTCACGGTGATGCGCCGCCCGTGGTCGGTTTCCACCGACACAAGCCTGTCCGGCGCCTCCAGTTTAACGAAATCCCTGGGTCTCTTCCAGACGAGACCGCCGTTGCGGTCGTAATGGAGGATCTCGATCTCATCGGGCTTGTAACTTTCAACGACCTTCTCAATTTCCAAAAGCTTGACGCCCTCTTTGTCTTTGATCAGCACTTTTTCCTTCGGGTGCAGGCAGTTACGACGCTTGGCGGCGTGGAAGAATGGGTGGGCGTAGCACACTTGCGCTTTTGTGAAGCCGACGATGCGTCCGAGCACGCCCGCCGAGGTGTGCGGCGCCAGCGCGATCACGAGGGCGCCTATTAGATCCTCCTTCATCCTCGCATTGTAATACGGCTCAAGCCCGTAGAACTTCACAAGAAGCTCGTCCACGAACTTCGAAACTCGTAGCAAGTACTCGGCGGCGTCCTCCGAGATTATTATGTCCTGCTGCTTCAGCTCTAGGATCTGGTCGTCGCTCTCCAGCGGCTTTCCCGAATGGTCGTGCGTATAGCCGAGCTTCTTGGCGGTTTCGACGTCCAGCCCCACCTCTCTCGGGCGGAAGTGCGTGAGCGGCATGTTCGTGAGGTCGTATCGTATCGTGCCGTCCTTGAACACGAAAACGCCGTGCTTCGCCCGCAGTAAGCCCTTTTCGAGGGGCTCTGCGGTCTTGTCCTCCGAAATCAAGCCCCTGACGCCCTTGACCGTCTTCACTTCATTTTCTTTACCACCGTCCCCGATTCGAACGCCGACGCGCTCGGAAGCCCGCCTCACGAGACCTTCGAGGTCTATACGTTGCTTTCTGCTCACGAACTTCGTGGCGGTGCCGCAGCGCCCGCAAGTCCTCGAAAGCACCACGTCTCCGCACTTCAAACAACGATAAACCCCCACCTCGACCTCGATCGTCCCGTCTTCTCCTTTTTCGAGAGCCTCCCTTAAGGAGCGGTTGATCCCGCCGTAGTCGCCGAGCGGGAAGAGCACGTGCGGCGCCGGCTTCATCCGCCGCTCCTTGGACTTTTCAGGACGCCCCATGCGGGCGCCGACCCTTGTCGGCGCCTTGTTGCGCATGCTTATGCGCGAGCCGAACCACGCCAAGCTCGCCCTCAGCTTGCCGCCATCCACCTCGATATTCAAGCACTTCAACAGCGGCAATGCATCCTCTATCAAAATCATGCCGTTCCTGACTTTATGCGGGACGAGCAAGTCCTCTAAGATCCTTTTGATCCGTGTCTCGTGGGGGATGCGCAAGTTTTTGCCGTCAAAATCCCCGTTTTTGACTATGAACTCGGCGAGGAGCGTCCGGTCCTCGACGGGGATGTCGTCCCAGAGGAACGTGTACTTCGGGTGCAGGGGGATCCCATATTTTTCAGATAGGGAAACAGCCTCCTCAGGCGTTGGAATTCTCTTCTTAAAACGTAACGCCTCTTTTTTTGAGACCCTCTCAAGCTCCGCAAGCCACCACTCGTGAGAATAGGCGGCTGGTAGTAAGACGTGATTGTTTTCGAGGAAGTCGCCGTAATCTATCAGAATTTCGCCTAGATCTATAATTTCGGTGATCTTGTCTTTGAGGCGGCGCGCCTCCTCGACGCTGTCTATACGGACGACATCCTCGCCCAATTTCACGGTTGGTCCCTCTATGGAGTCCACGGGGGCAACGCATGCGCCTTTTCCGGGGAGTTCCACTTTGAGTTGCGTGCCGACCGCCGTGAACCCCAAGATTTCCATGGTTGCGGGGTTCAGTCCGACCGCCGCCAATCCTGTGTTGCGGGCACGCCCGTAGCGGAGGCGGAAGCCGCCCTTGCGTGAAGGATGCGCTAGGACGGGGCGTCCGGCGATGATGTCTTGGAGGAAGCCCGCCTCGTCGCCCTCGCCCTCCTTGTTCTTTCCGAGATGGTCGAGCCAGTCCCAACCGTCTATGTTCAGGGCTTCGACGTACTTCTTCAGCTTCGGCGCCTTCAGGGCGATGCCCTCGGAGATGACGAGCACCATCCCGCCCCTTATCTTGTTAGTTTCCACCCTTTCGAGGTCTCTGTAGCCCTCTACTTCCTCCTCTTCCGTCGGCTCGCCGTCTATGCAGACGGGACAGTTCTCGACGATCAGACGCACCTCGTCGTCACTCGGCGTGTATTGCAGCGTCTTGTGGCGGCGATACATCGAAACTTCGAGGACGTAGCGCTCTACTTCATCCGCTCTGGGTTTATATTCGGAGAAGCCGAGCGCCCGCCGCACGTAGTCAGCGACGAGCACCGACAGCGCCTGTGCGGTCCCGCCGGCGCTTCTGATCGGACCTGAGTAGAAGACGCGAACGTACTGCGTGCCGTCGTCGTTCTTGCCCGCAGCGACCCTCGAAATGCCCTCGATGGGGGCGGCGACCACGCCCTCCGTCAGGACGGCGACCGCAACCCGCACAGCGTCTTCGATAGCAGCTATCTTAGAGCTATACTTCTTAAACTTCCCCTCAGCTACTTCCAACCCGATCCTGAGCGCTGCAACTTCTCTCCCATGCTCTCGCTCAAGCTCTCTTATTCTATCTGCAATGCCATTTATTCCGACGAGCGCTTCCACTCTTTCGGCTAAGTCTTTCGCTATTTTTATTTCAGGCGTGATTTCAGGATCATAGCCATAGCTACGAGCCGCCTTTGCGATTTCCAGCTCACGTTCGAGCTTGCTGCTCAGCGTCTCGTAATAATTAAAGTTTCCCTCCTCCTGCCTCCAGCTCCCAAAAGCTTGCAAGGACTTCCAAGGCGATTTTCGCAGCAACGACGCTCGTGAGTCCATTCACATCCAGCCTCGGATTCACTTCTACAATATCACATGAAACCACATTCCCCGCTCTTATTATCTCCCTTATCAGATAAATCAGTTCTGAGACGCTAAGTCCTTCAGGTTCAGGGTCTTCGACGCCCGGCGCATAACATGGGTCGAGCACGTCGATGTCGATGGAGAGGTGCGCGATGCCGGAAGAGGTAAAATCGGCAAGTTCTTCCGCAATGCGGCTAAGTCCCTCACCTTTGATGACATCAGCGCCGTAAATGCGCAGCGAACCGCTCTGAATAAGCCCAAACTCTTCATACGAACACGAACGCACGCCGACCTCGGCGACGTTCTCGAAGCCTACGACCTCAGCGACACGCCGCATCACGCACGCATTCGAAAACCTGTTTTTCAAGTAAGAATCGCGAAGATCGGCGTGCGCATCGAACGAAATCACTTTCACTTTCCCACCCCTCGCTGCTAGGCTCTTCACGATGGGCAGCGTCACGGAATGGTCGCCGCCTAAGAATATCGAACGCCCTTTAAAGTTGCTTGTGCGTTTGCTCAGATGTTTATACAAGCTTCTGTAGTTGAGAGCGCGAATGTCGCCGAAGTCGTAGAAGCGCGCCATTGAAACTTCGAACTTTTGCTGCCACAAAAAGGATTCAAGGCGGTGCGACGACGCACGTATGGCGGCGGCGCCCCTCCTAGCTCCCCTTATAAATGAATTTCTGTCGAATGGTATTCCAAATATCCCATACTTGGCTTTGTTCGCGTCTTTGTTTATGAGCGAACCTATGAATTTCATGTTTAAGAATTCTGAGAAGGCAGAGAAAAAGCGCACGCTATAAATGTAACGAATTTTAACAGCAAATTGGAGGTTGAAGACATGGTATTACAGCTCTCCTATCCTATAGAAGGCTAAAGAGATAAAGATAGACGAGCTTCGTGGTGGAGGGCAGTGTTGCTAAGGACAAGGATTTGTGTCTGGTGTGCCATGCGTGCGAGGTTGTTTGCCCAGAAGGCGCAATAGAAGTTGTTGAGGAGATTCTAGATGTGGACGTAAAAGCTGCGGAGGTGTCAGCATGAAGGGCTTTCCGTACTGCTCCTTGAAAAGTTCAGATTTGACCGGGAAAAAGCATGCGGCGGTGTAATTCAAAGTATAACTCTTGAGAAGGTTTGACCTGCCCGGGAACGTTAAGGAGGCTTCTGAAAGGAACGCCAGTCTTTTTATGCGCACCTTCCGGCAATCACGTTAAGATTATTGGCAAGGAGCCCTTAGGCTGTGTGGCGGAGCCGCTTTGACAAAGCGCTTGTGGAATGGGCGACGACAAGGGAGCTGAGACGAGAGAGCTCACCAGAGTGAGCGACTTGATAATAAAGGAGGACTTCGTGCGTGGCGTAGTCGCAAAGTCCAAAGGCAGGACCGAGGAAATAGAGGCAGGCGTGGTCATAGGCGCCGACGGCTTTTACTCGTTCGTAGCAAGACGCTTGGGGCTTTTACAGATAAAGTTGGACAGAATTGCCGCTCAGTACTCGTTCCACATGGCGATGCCCGAAAAGGAGATAGATGAAAAAATAGGGGGATGTCTTCGAGAGCTACTATGGAACGACCGAATACCCTGCGAACATGTGGATATCGCCAAAGCGTGAAGGCGTTTCGGTAGCGGCAGGCATTATGCTTTCCGAAATGGCGGAGAAGCTGAAGAATGCAAAGACTGTCCTCGAGCAGCCGTCCATGATATTTTACCCTGGGACAGTTTCAAAGCCTCATTACAACGGCGTGATACTAGCAGGCGAAGCCGCCGGACATACGATCGCGGCGACGGGCGCCGGTATACACTGGAGCATGGTCGGCGGGGAGCATGCGGCGACTGCCGCAGCAAACGCCTTGGAAAAGGGCGATGTCAGCGAGGCGATGCTTAGCGAGGCTGACAAGCTCGTAAAGGAAGAAATAGGTGAGTATTTGGAACTAGGCGTGAAGATGCGGGCGAAGACATTCGACGTAGAGGGGCGTGAAAAGCTGATAGAGGGGCTAAAGGCGAGCGAGGCGGCGAGAAAGATGTTTCTAGAAATGCTTTCCGGCAAAGCCCGCTTTACAGAAACTGCAAGAGTTTGGTGACCTTTTTTTCTTAACTTTTTTAACTTGAATTTATGAAAGTGTTCATCGAGGAAGTGAGTGTACGGAGCGAGAAACCTGTGGACATATTAGATATAACTGAGGAGATCTCAAGCGTTGTACGGCGGAGCGGCGTGCGTAGTGGCGTCGCAGTCGTGTTCACAAAGCACACGACCGCCGCCGTTGCAATAAACGAGAACGAAAGCCGGTTAAAGCAGGACGTTCTTTCGGTCTTACAGAAACTCGTGCCTAAAGGGGCGGGCTACAAGCACGATGAAATAGACGACAACGCCCATGCGCACATACAGGCGATGCTTCTCGGCGCCAGCGAGTCCATACCGATAAACGACAGCAGGCTACAGCTCGGCACCTGGCAGAGGGTGTTCTTCGTGGAACTTGACGGACCACGCCCGAGGCGGCTGCTGGTGCAGGTCATGGGGGAAGAGTAGTGAAGAGGCAAGAGCGGAGCGATAAGCAACGTGCGTTGCTGGTGTCGTAAGTGTTAAAAGAGGATTACTGGGAATCGTTGCATTCGTCATTCGGCAGAGCAAAGAAGGTGAGCCTTTTGTGGCGAGTTGTGTGATGGCTGCGAGCTTCTCAGCCAACCTTTTTGAACTTCGCCACAAAGAAGCCGCCTGTATCGCTGAGATGCGGGTAAAAGCGGGCGCACTTCCTGACTTCACTGCTGAATTTCTTACCTTGCCACTCTTCCACACCATGCTCGTGTTTTAATGCGACGCTCACGGGCTCCAGTCGCAGGTTTTCGAATCTGCTGAGGATGAAGTTCACGACCTCTTCGTTTTCTTCAGGTGCGAAAGTACAAGTGGAATACACGAGCGTACCACCTTCTTTCAAGAGTTTGACTGCTCTCAGCATTAGCCCTTTTTGCAAACGACTTAAGCTAATTATCGAACGAAAGGGCACGCCCTCGAAGACGCTCCAGTTCTTACGCACATTGCCCTCACAAGAACAAGGCGCGTCAACGAGTATCTTGTCGAATTTGACCTTCAAGGGGAACTTCCTGCCATCGAGCGTCGTGATCCCGACGTTCACGACGCCGAGCCGCTCGCAGTTCCAGCGTAGCGCCGGAACTTTGCCACTGCTCTTGTCGTTAGCAATTATGAAGCCTCTATTCTGCATAAGCTGAGCCATTTGCGTCGTCTTGCTGCCGGGCGCCGCGCAGAGGTCGAGCACGAGCTCGCCGGGCTTCGGTTCAAGGACGACCGGCGGGACCATTGATACTTCCTCCTGCCCGTGAATGTTTCCGACGAGGTAGTCGTAGGCGAGCGCCTTTATCGGGGCTTCGATGCGAAGCCCATGCGCATACCAGCCGAACTCTTTAAACTCAATGTTTTTCTCCCGTAACCTGCTTTTAACCTCCTGCGTCGTGGTTTTGAGCGTGTTCACTCGTATTGTCGTCGGGAGTTTTCGCTGCGCCGCCTCCATGAAGCCGTCAAAGTCTGGAATTATGTCTTTATACCTGTCAAGCTTGCAGATCTTCTTCATTTCCTCAAGGTTTTTTTGACCTTTCCCTCAAAAGAGAAGTATGCCGGTCTCGCCGTTTCAGATTTATGCGTTGCTGCCGAAGACGAACTGCAAGAAGTGCGGCTATACCTGCATGGGCTTTGCCGCCGCCCTTGCCTCGATGGAAGCGGAACCCGAGGCTTGTCCTGAGTTGTTGAAGCCTGAGTTTGCGGAGAACCTGAAGAAGATAAAAGAGTTGCTGCCAAAGGGCGAGAAGGCTGAAACAGGACTGATAATCACGGAGGAGCGATGCATAGGATGTGGCGTCTGCGTGGTCGTCTGTGAGGAAAACAGGACGAACGTGGAGATCGCTGCGGGTAAGGGTCCAAGACTGGGGGACGCAGCGGTCCTTCGGGTCGAGAACGGCGTGATCAAGCTCGTCACGCCGGAGAGGTGCAAGCGTGCGCTCAAGACGCCGGTCTTTTGCAGAGCGTGCGTCGAGCATTGTCCTACCGGTGCTATAGAGCTCGTTGGTTGATGAAAAGGGCTCTCATCGGGTTACGGCTGGCGACTCGCGTCTGCGCTCTTTATGAGATTGCGCTCGATGCTGTGGCTGGTACGCAATGCTGACGCCGTTCAATCTATAACGCCTGCAATCTTCAGCAGTTTTTTCGTGTCCTCATGGAGCTCGTCCCAGCGTCGCAGTATCTCCTCCTTGCTCGCCCAGATGGCTTCGCCGACATCATCGTCAGGCTTCAGCTCTCCGCCGACAACCTCTGCCAAATAGTCTATGTAGATGACATGGAGCTTCGTCTCTCCGTCCTCCTTGACGATCCGCTCGAACGGGACGAGCGGGCGGATCAATTTTATGCGGAGGTGCGTCTCCTCCGCAACTTCCCTCAAGATCCCCTCCTCTATGCTCTCACCGAACTCAAGACGCCCGCCGGGGCATATCCACTTCCCGGACCAGAAGCTCTTGTGCTCGGGGACGTGCCGCACGAGCAGAATCCTCCCACTGCGGTCTTTTATCACAGCACCCACGGCTACCATTATCTGCATCCAATAAGTTATGTAACGATGAGAAGTAAGTATCATGGAGACGATTCTTCTGGAAAAGGATGCGGAAGGGGTAGCGACCATCACGCTGAACCGCCCGGAGGCGTTGAACGCTTTTAACATGAAAATGTTCGAGGAGCTTGCGGCGGCGGTGAGCGACGTGCGTTCCGACCGCGACGTGAAGGTCGTGATTATAACAGGCGCCGGTCGCGCTTTCAGTTCTGGCATAGACATCACGATGCTCGAAGAGTTTAAGACGATGGGTCTAGCGGAGATAAGAGATTTCATAAGGAGGGCGCAAGGTACGTTGAACGCCCTTGAGGACATGGAGAAGCCGGTGATCGCAGCGATTAATGGCTATGCTTTGGGTCTGGGTTGCGACTTGACGCTTGCATGCGACATTAGGATTGCATCTGAAGATGCGAGGTTCGGCGAATTTTACGTGCGTGTCGGGCTCGTCCCGGACATGGGCGGGACGCAACGCCTCCCGCGAATTGTGGGCGTCGGGAAGGCGAAAGAACTTATATTTACAGGCGAGATGATAGATGCGAAGGAGGCTGAAAGAATAGGTTTGGTGAACAAGGTCGTGCCGAAAGACAAGCTCATGGACGAGACGAGAGCGTTTGCGCTCCGCCTCGCAAAAGGCCCGACCGTAGCGATTGGTCTTGCAAAAATTGCCATTAACAAAGGGCTCGGCACCGACATCAAAACGGGCTTGGAATATGAAGTCCATGCGCAGAGCATCTGCATCCAGACTGAAGACGTGGAGGAGGGTATAAAGGCATTCTTAGAGAGAAGAGAGCCAAAGTTTAAGGGGCGTTAGTATAGGACCGTATGCAGCTTGCTTTCAAGGCTGCATGCAATTCAATAGCTCCTTTTTTTATTTTTACTATAATACTTCCTTGTGGTAAGAGGTAAAGGCTCCGAGTTCGAAACCACGTTAGCGGCGAAGCTAAAGGGCGCCAGCAGTGTAGTCGTGTTTGGCGTGGGCAACGAGCTCCGAGGTGACGACGCTGCTGGGCGGCTCGTAGCCGAGCGCCTTAAAAGTTTCGAATGCGGAATTGTAAAAAGCTTTACAGTGGGCGTCGCCCCTGAGAACTTCACCAGCATTCTGAGAGAGTTAAAGCCGTCGCACGTCATTTTCGTGGACGCTGCGGACTTCGGTGGCTGCGCGGGCGACGTTCGGGTCATCGGAGAGGATGAAATCATGGAGGGGGTGCCCTCGACACATACGGTTTCCTTAAGCGTATTAGCGAAATACATCAGGGTACAATACGGCTGTGAGGTTATAGTAATAGGGATACAGCCTAAGAATACGCTTTTTGGCGCGGAAGTTTCACCTGAGGTGAGAGCGGGCGTCGAGGCTCTTGTAGATTCTCTTAAGAAAATCTTTTCTTCAATAGCACCGAATAGCAGGTAACGGCGATGAGCAGCGGAACTAACAAGCATTGGGCTGAAGAAATAGCTGAGAAAGTACTTGAGCGTCGTGGTGTAAAAAAGCACGTCGTGGCTACCGGGATAACACCCTCGGGGCATATCCACATCGGAAATCTCCGTGAGATAATAATAGCGGATGCCGTCCGCAATGCGCTTTTAAAGCGAGGCGCGGACGCTGAGATGATATACGTGGCGGACACGTACGACCCGCTGCGGCGCCGCTACCCGTTCTTGCCGGAGAACTATGAGGAGCACGTCGGGAAGCCGCTGTCTGAGATTCCCGACCCTGAGGGCTGCTGCGAGAACTATGCGGAGCATTTTCTTAACCCGTTCTTGGAGGCTCTGGAGGAGCTCAGCATAGAGATAAAACTTTACAGGGCGGATGAGCTTTACAAGCGTGGTGCGTACGCCGATGCGATAAAGATGGCGTTGGAGCGACGTGACGACATAAAGAGGATAATCGACGAGGCTACGGGGCGGCGTTCGCCCGAGGACTGGAGTCCGTTCAACCCGATATGCGAGCGTTGTGGGCGGCTCACGACGACGAAAGTCAAGGGATTTGATGCTGGCGGTGCATTTTACGAATGCGAGTGCGGGCACGGCGGTTTCGCCCCTTTCAAGGGCGGCGGGAAGCTGACGTGGCGTGTGGACTGGGCGGCACGCTGGAAGATTCTTGGAGTCACGGTCGAGCCCTTCGGCAAGGATCACGCAGTGGCGGGCGGCTCTTATGACACTGGCGTGCGCATCTCCAAGGAAATCTACGGCTACGAGCCCCCGTTTCCTATCCCATTCGAGCACATCATCCTGAAGTTAGGAGGGCGGCTGGCGAAGATGTCGAGCTCCGCCGGCGTCAATATTCCAGTAAAGGAGATTTTGGAGGTCGTACCACCTGAAATTTTGAAGTATGCGATCTTGAGGACGAAGCCCGAGCGCCACATCGAGTTCGACCCGTCGCTGGGACTTCTCAGCATCATCGACGAGTACGAGCGCAGGTTTGCAGCGGCGGACGACGTCCCGTTCAGACACGTAGTGATGCTCGTCCAGCTGGGGCGGCGTCCACACTCCGAAGAAGTGGACCTCTCATTAGTGAGGGCGGCGGCGGAGCGTAGCGGCTACGTCGTTAAAGACGAGGAGGCGTTTATGAGGAAAGTGATGTACGCGGAGCGTTGGCTGCGGCGTTTTGCGCCTGAGAGCATGAAGTTCGAATTGAAAGAGGCGTTGCCTCCAGAGGCGGAGACGCTGACTGAAGGGCAGAAGGCGGCGCTGCGGGTATTGGCATCGACGCTCAGGGACAACATGACCGCAGAGGAGCTCCACAACGCCATCTATGCGGCGGCGGAGAACGTTGGAATTAAAGGCGCTGATGCATTCAAGGCGGTTTACATAGCGCTCCTCGGAAAGCCGTCGGGGCCGAGAGCTGGCTGGTTCCTGGCGTCGCTGGATAAGGAGTTTGTTAGAAGGCGGTTTTTGGAGGCGGCTGGCTAGCGAGCTGCCGGATCAGAGGCGCCACATCTCATTAGAGATTATCCCGCTTATCTCCTCAGAGGACAGCTGCGAGAGCGAGTAGTAGCTGCCGCCTGAGAGTTCAGCGATTTCACGACAGTAACCGAGCTTGAAGTCCTGCAGTCTGGAAATACCTGAGGACATTCCCGTTGCCACAGCCATCAGACTCCGTTCAGCCACCTCCGTGTCTATGACGACGACGTAAATGTCCTCCTTGCGGGCGAGCTCTGCGAGCGTTGCCAGCTCGCCGAAGACATCGTCGCCCCACAGAGAGACGTTCGCCCTGCCGTCAGAAACGAGGACGAGCATTTTTGCGTCTGAGTCGCGTTTCCTCCCCTCAGTGGCGAGCATGCGGAGCCCGAGCTCGAAGCCTGCGGCGAGCGGCGTCCTTCCACCGGTTGGAAGTTCTTCAAGCCGCTTTAATGCGAGATCCACGCTCGAACACAGCGGCAACAAGACCTCTGCGGACGTTCCTCTGAAAGCCACGAGCCCCACGCGGTCTCTGCTCTTATAGGAGTCGAGCAGTAGCGAGAGCACGGCGCCCTTCGCCGCTTCCATCCTTCGCATCGCCGCCATCGAGCCGCTGGCGTCCACCACGAAGACGACGGCGGCGGACGCCTTTCTCTTCAGCACCTTCTCCCTGACATCCTCCATTTCTATCAGGATGGCGTTTTTCCCGCCTTTTTGGCGGCGTTCTTTTTGTTTCGGCGCAGCGGCTCTTATCGTGGCGTCGAGGGCAATGCTCGTGCTTGGAGGCATGCGTTTCGGGATGCGGTATTTCACGTACTTGCCTCTCGTTGAGAAAGTTTC
>JAPHEE010000038.1:13220-14385 GCA_029259545.1 Candidatus Alkanophaga volatiphilum | reverse complement strand
CGTCCGGTGGCGGCGATGACGAAACAAATATTTAGGTTGGAAAGGCTCTTTGTTACATGGCGAAGATAACGATAAGCCTGATAAAGGCGGATGTAGGCGGCTATCCCGGACATTCTTCAGTTCATCCCAAGCTCATAGAGAGGGCTGAAGAGTGTCTGAAGCAGGCTAAGGAGTCGGGGCTTCTTGTGGACTTCCACGTCATGGGCGCCGGCGACGACCTTCAGCTTCTGATGAGCCACAGGCGTGGCGTGGACAACGAAGAGATTCACAAGCTCGCGTGGGACACTTTCGTGGAGGCGACGAAAGTTGCAAAGGAGCTAAAGCTTTATGGCGCAGGTCAGGACTTGCTTAAGGACGCCTTCAGCGGTAACATACGCGGCATGGGTCCGGGAATCGCCGAAATGGAATTCACGGAGCGTGAGGGCGAGCCGCTGATCGCATTCATGATGGATAAAACCGAGCCTGGGGCGTTCAACCTTCCTATCTTCAGAATGTTCGCCGACCCTTTTAACACCGCGGGACTCATCATCGACCCGACGCTCCACGACGGCTTCGTCTTCGAAATCTGGGACATCATGGAGCATCGCCGCGTCTTTATGCGGGCGCCCGAGGAGCTTTACGATATCCTAGCCCTCATCGGCGCAAAATCGAGGTACGTCATAAAAAGGGTATATCCAAAGGAGACGCACCCGAAGCTCCCAAGTGACGAGCCCGTTGCTGTGATCAGCACCGAGAAACTATACCAGATTGCAGAGAAGTACGTGGGCAAGGACGACCCCGTGGCGCTCGTGCGGGCGCAATCTGGACTCCCAGCGCTCGGTGAGGTTCTTGAACCTTTTGCTTTCCCGCACCTCGTCTCAGGCTGGATGCGAGGTTCGCACAACGGTCCTATCATGCCTGTATCTTTCAAGAACGCCCGGTGTACCCGCTTCGATGGTCCGCCACGCGTAATGGCGGCGGGCTTCCAGATTGCGGATGGCAAGCTGGTAGGTCCCGTGGATCTCTTCGACGACCCCGCCTTCGACATCACGAGAATCAAAGCACAAGAAATAACGGAATATATGCGGCGACATGGTCCCTTTGAGCCACATCGGCTGCCGCTTGAGGAGATGGAATACACAACGTTGCCAGAAGTCCTCAAGAAGCTGGAAAGTAGGTTTGAAAG
>JAPHEE010000038.1:10388-12860 GCA_029259545.1 Candidatus Alkanophaga volatiphilum | reverse complement strand
ACATGTCAGTAAAAATAGGAGATGTGGAGCTTTGCAAGAGGCCTCTAATCGTGGGCGTGCTTACAGACTTGTACCTGTCGGATGCCATAACTGCAAAGAGAGCCGGCGCCGACATCTTAGAGCTGCGAATAGACTTCCTTGAGGAGAGAGATGGCGCCCGCATAAGAGAGTTCGTAAAAAAAGTCAAAGAGAGCGTCAAACTCCCGGTGATAGCTACGAACAGAGCTAAAAGCGAGGGGGGGAGGTTCAAAGGGGCTGAGGAGGAAAGAATATCGCTCCTAGAGGGGGTTATGGAGGCGGCAGACGCCGTGGACATCGAACTTTCCACCGTCCTTAAGGATGTCAGAATAGTAGAAAAGGCGAAAAAGCTTGGAATCACGACAATCATCTCCTTCCACGATTTCACAGGCACTCCAAGCAGGGATGAGATCTCAAACATAATAGAAAAGATGCATGAGCTTGGCGACGTCGCAAAGGTTGCGGTCACGCCCAAGAGCCTTGAAGATACCCTAACGCTCCTAGAATTGACGCTAAGCTCAAGAGGAAGGAAGCCCGTGGTGACAATAGGCATGGGCGCCCTTGGCAGGCACACACGTATAGTTGCGCCGCTGTACGGCTCAGCTTTAACTTATGGGTCGGTAAATGAGAGCGTCGCTCCCGGACAGATGAGCGTATGGGAGCTGAGAAGGATTTTGGATCTGCTAGCATGACCGCCGGACGTATCAACGTCGAAGCTGAAGAGATAACAAGCGAAGAGATGGCGGCTATTGATGAGAATTGCGAGTTTTACGGGCTTTCTCGCCTGCAATTGATGGAGAACGCAGGAGCTGCCGTCGCAAACGAGGTACAAGCTGCTGCCGCCAACAACGTCAGGCGGGGTGGAGACGGTAAGCCTAGAATAATAGTGTTTGCAGGTAGAGGGAATAACGGCGGCGACGGCTTCGTAGCCGCAAGGCATCTCGCACGAGACTTTGATGTCAGAGTTTTCCTCCTTGGGCATGCATCTGAGATAAGGACTGAAGAGGCTCGAAGGAACTGGGAAGTGTTGCAGCGGAGCGGTTGTATTTTGAGGGAGCTGCGAGACTCTTCAGAGCTGCGACTGCTCGAAGACGAAGTAAGCGGGGCGGCGGCGATAATAGACGCGATATTCGGGACCGGAATACGAGGCGAGATCAGAGAGCCGGAGGCTACAGCTATAGACGTGATGAACAGGGCGAGGGACAGAGGCATCCCAGTAGTTTCGGTGGACGTGCCTTCAGGACTAGATCCGGACACCGGGGCTGCGGCGGGGAAGTGCGTGCGTGCGAGCACGACTGTGACGTTTCACAAGCCGAAGCCAGGGCTGCGGCGGGCGGCAGCGTTCGTTGGAGCGTTAAAGGTTGCAAGTATCGGGATTCCGCCAGAAGTCGAAAGACTCGCCGGTCCCGGCGACTTGAAACTCCTAAGGCGGCGGCGTGCGGACAGCCATAAAGGTGACAACGGCAGAGTCTTAATAATTGGCGGTGGACCGTTTTCGGGAGCGCCGACGCTCGCAGCACTCGCGGCGCTACGTGCTGGTGCGGACTGGGTGACCATAGCAACGCCGAAAAGTGTCTCTAAAACGATTGCTTCGTTCTCGCCGAACCTCATAGTCAAGGAGCTTTCTTCTGACGTTTTCGTCGAGGACGACGTTCCGACGGTGCTCGAGCTTGCGGGACGACATGACGTGACGGTCGTGGGCATGGGACTCGGGGACGACATCGCGACTAAAAACGCCCTACGCGCGCTCTTCAAGTCGTTAGAGGGCAAAATTGTGGTGGACGCTGATGGTTTTTACGGGCTTGAGCTGCCTGCAAGAGGCGCTCAAAAGTTTGTAATAACGCCACACGCTGGAGAGTTCTCAAAAATTCCAGGCGTCGTCGAAAAGCCGCCCGCCGACATCAATGAGCGGGTGGAATTCGTGAGAGAGTTTTCGAGTGAGAATAAGGTGGTAACGCTGATGAAGGGGAGTACGGACGTGATTTCGGATGGCAAGCGCGTTAAACTGAACACTACGGGGAACGCGGGTATGACCGTTGGAGGTACTGGGGATGTACTCGCAGGCGTCGTCGGCGCTTTTTATGCCGTGAACGAGCCCTTCAGGGCGGCGGTCGCCGCTGCCTTCGTGAGCGGCGTCGCTGGTGACCTCGCGTTCCAAGATAAAGGTTTCGGACTCCTCGCTACTGACATCATCGAAAACATACCCAAGGTATTGCTTAGGTTCGGACGCTGACGGCCTCCAAGGAATGGCACTAAAACTGAGGAGTTTTGCTCTCATTCACGGCACTACTTGCACGCCACTCAATACATGTGAGGACGAGGTGACCTCCTCCCCCGACTAGGGGGCTTCCACCGTGAAGCCCGTCGAGGGAGGTTGAGGGGTGTAGGCAGAGTGCCTCCCCCTCTTCGGGCGGGTCACGGCGGCCCCTGACCACACCATATAGGCGTGGCCTC
>JAPHEE010000038.1:0-10301 GCA_029259545.1 Candidatus Alkanophaga volatiphilum | reverse complement strand
CAATTCATCCCCTCGTTAAAACGAGGGGCTTTCTTAGCGACTTTTTGTAAAAAGGACGCAAGGAATGCCTGAAACAAGCTATTTTAACTATGAGGAATGCCTAAATAGGAGGATGCTTGAGGAGCTTGTAGAGATAATCGAGGAGGAGCGGGGGCTTGCGGAGGCGGAGCTGCGGGATCGAGCTTTGAAGCAGGCAGTTCCTGCTAAAATTTCTGGCATTTCTGAGAACTTAGCTGTGTTGTCGTTTGGCGGCGATTTGCGGCTTGACGTCGGTGACGTCGTCGGCTATGTTACCTTTGGGGACGTGGAAAGGCTAGGCGTCGTCGTCGAAGCACGCCCCAATACGCTCGTTGTTTCCTTGGAGGCGACGCACTTCCAAGTTGGCGACGAACTTCGCATTTTTGAATCCGAATCTTTGATAAGTTACGATTTACAGCTCGAAGCCCTGCAGAAGGTCTGGACCGGCGGGTCTGGAGTTGAAGAGCGTCTTTACGACCTAATGTTTGGGGATTTGGAGCTGCCTGAGCTGAAAAGAACGGTAACACTAAAAGATAAGCGTCTTTTAAAGAACGGGGCTTTTGTAGATGCTTTTCTTGATGATTCGCAGGTGAGAGCTGTTGAGAGCATCCTTTCGCTCGAAGATGGTGAATTCGTCCTGATAATCGGACCGCCTGGCACCGGCAAGACGCAGGTGATAGCAAAAGCTGCCTACGAGCTTGCGAGGCGTGGTGAAAAAGTCCTGATAACGTCGCACACGAACAGAGCCGTGGATACCGCTATTGAGAACCTGCCGCTGAGCCTCGCTTTACGGGTCGGACGCCCTGAAAAGGTATTACGCAAGGAATACCTGCTGGGGCGACGAGCTGAGGCTGCGCTCGGCGAACGTTTGAAAGAGCTGCGGCGCCGCATTTCATCCGCAGCAAACGTCGAGGAATTAAGCGCGACCCTTGCAGAGCGCAGCCGCCTTCTCAGGGATGTAAGCGGGCGCCTCGTCGAAACCACGCCAATCATCGGAGCAACGCTCATAAAGTCGCAGCTTTTCCCGCTACGTGACATGATGTTCGACACAGTATTCATAGACGAGTGCAGCCAAGCCTCGATACCGCTGGCGCTCCTTGGTACGCTTAAGGCGAGGAAATGGATTTTCATCGGCGACCACAAGCAGATGTTACCCATTTTCAGGGGGAGGTCGGGAAGACGCAGGCAGGAGCGCTACAGCGCTTTTAATCACCTACTGCGGAAGTATCAGAGGAGGAGTCTCTGGCTCGAGCGTCATTACAGGAGTCATGCCGAAATCATAGGCTTCTCGCAACGCCATTTTTATGAGGGACGAATCAGGCCTGTAGAACGTTGCCGCACGCTCAAGCTTGATGTTAGTGGTTGGGAGACGCTTGATGGCGGCGAGGTTCTAAATCCAAAGAAGCCCGTAGTGTTCGTCCACGTCGAGAGCGAGGAGCGGCAGCGGGGCGGCTCTCGGCTCAACGACGCTGAGGCAGAGGTCTGCGTGCAGCTTGCGAAAATGCTCGCCACTTGCCTCGAGAATGCGGAGAGGCGAATCGCCATAATAACGCCATACGACGCTCAGAAGAAGTTTATAAGGGAGTTAGCGGAAGATGCTGGCTTAAAACTCGCAGAAGCAGGCGTGGAGGGCAGAGGCGTGGAGATCGACACCGTCGACGCCTTTCAGGGGCGACAGAAAGACGTGGTCATTTTCAGCGTGACGAGCACCGAGGACGTGAGCTTCGCCGCCGACCCGAACCGGCTGAACGTCGCCTTCACTCGTCCGATCTACAAACTTATAGTCGTTGGCAACGTGCTCTCCGCCTATAAAAATGAGATTCTTGCGAGCTTCGTAGATTACTGCCTTGATCGTAGCTCGGTTTACGGCTGGGAGGAGCGCCGCTGGGTGAACGACGAGGTCGCTGCCTTTAAAGATTTCATCAAGCAGATGCTCTCACAAGAAGCAGAACGTGGATATCAGGACGAAAGGATTTACGTCTCGGAGCTTGGGGGCTGCATGCGCCGCTCGTGGTTCCGCCGGAAGCTCAGGGAGCTGCAAAAGCCGAACCTCGGCGATGCTCTTCGCCTCTTCCTCGGGCGGCTGTTCCACGAGTTAGTAGAGGAAAGCTATTTCATGAGGGAGGTGCCGGTGGTTTGGGAGTTTTCCGCAGACGCTGAAGGTGAAGGTGGGGGCAGCATGCTGACGCTCGCCGGTCGCATAGATGCCGTTGACGGCAAGAAGGTCGTGGAGTTCAAGTCGAAGAGTCCGAAGAGCTTTTCATACGTGATGAAAAACGGACCTCTGCAAGAGGATGAGGAGCAAGTCCGTTTTTATGCTGCGGCGGGCGGCTACGAGCGTGCGCTCTTGATATATCATGAGTTCCAGCCCAAGCTGAAGCTTAGCGACTTCTTACAACCTGAAAGGTTACGTATGCGGGTGGCAGCAGCGCTCGAACAGGGACGATTTAGGTGCTATGAGGTAGATTTGACCAAGGTAGAGACGACGCTTCGCAGATACGAGGCACTTGCGAGCAAGCTGCATAGGGCGCTCGTGACGAACACGCCGCCGGAAGGCAACCGTCGCTTCTGTAAGTTCTGCGAGTTCAGAGAACTTTGCGAAGATTTTGAGAAGAACGAACAGCGTGCGTGACGCTTCAAAGGCGGAGCTTGCTTTACATGCGAATTTGCTCTGCCGTTTGCAAATGTCGTCCTCACGTCTATATGTATCTGAATTCGCACTTCATCTTATGCCTACAGGGCACCGCTGACGCACTCAAAGCAATATTGGACTGTACCCATGACGAGCTGCTGGTAAAAATCCCAAACGAGCTCCGACCTCAATGCGCTTCTGACCTCTTTTGTCAAAGCTTCAAGGATTTCAGGTATTTTGTGGTAACGTCCTACGAAGCGCACGCACTTCGATCTGTCCCAGCCGTTCTCGCTTATAGCTCCTGCTGGACACGCTTCTATGCACCTACGGCACTTTTCCCGGTCGCATAATCTCCCTTTGAATTTCTTATCGGGTTTCAAGCGTGCAGTAGTAAGCACCGAGCCCAATCGTTCCCCAAGTCCTGCCTCTACAGCGGCACGTCTGTGCGGAAAGTCCCCAATTATTCCCTGCTTCCCCATACCCACGGGGAAATATGGAGGCACCGGAACGGCTTCAAATCTTTTGTCCTCTAAAAATTTAGATGCTGCCCTTTCTATCCTGTCAATCTCCCTGTACTGCTTCACTCTAAGGTTCTTTGAAGAAAGAGCTGCTTTCGAGTGCCTGACTGCGATGACGATGACGCTCTTCGCGCCCGGCAGTATTTCTTCGGATTCCTTAAAAGGCTCAGCAGATATGTTCCTACAACGTCCGCACCTTCGTCTTGAAGGAATAGTTTTATTTCTTCCTCGAAGCTCATTAAGGCGATACCAAGTATCCGGCTGTCGCGGCAAGGAGAAGCAAATTTAAGTTGTGAAATGTGAGAGAAGGAAGGGGGGTTACGATGTTTGAGGCACTAGTCATAGGCTCTGCTGTACTTTCCTTGGCATTCGCGGCGCTCTTTGCATACCTCGTACTCAGGGAAGAAAAAGGGAGCGAGCGGATGGTAGAGATCTCAGAGGCAGTAAAAGAAGGAGCTATGGCTTATTTGAACCGTCAGTACCGGACGATTGCGGTGTTTGCGGCGGTGATCTTCGTAGTGCTCGCCGTCGCCATCAATCTGAAGACTGCGGTCTGCTTCCTCGCAGGTGCGGCGCTTTCTGCGCTCGCAGGCTACTTGGGAATGAACGTGTCGGTGCGTGCGAACACAAGAGTGGCGAACGTCGCAAGAGAGGGGGTTAAAAAGGCACTTTCCGTGGCGTTCAGAGGTGGCTCCGTCACTGGGCTTTGCGTCGTAGGCTTGGCGCTCCTCGGGATAAGCGTGCCGTTCTTCGTACTGACAAGAGGCGTTCCGCCAGCCGATGAGCATGCGTACCTCGAGGCTCTGGAAGCCGTCGTCGGCTTCGGCTTCGGCGCCTGCTTGATCTCGTTATTCGCCCGAATAGGTGGCGGTATTTACACGAAGTCTGCGGATGTAGGCGCGGACCTCGTTGGAAAAGTCGAAAAAGGCATACCTGAAGACGACCCGAGGAATCCAGCGGTTATTGCCGACAACGTCGGCGACAACGTCGGCGACTGTGCGGGAATGGCAGCAGACCTCTTCGAAACGTATGCGGTAACGGCAATCGGTGCCATGCTTCTTGGCTACCTCATCTTCAAAGATGTGAACTATGTGCTCTTCCCGCTCGCCCTCGGCGCAATCGCAATCCTCGCTTCCATCATAGGCGTGTTCTCGGTGCGCATGCGAGAGGGGGGAAGCATCATCGGCGCCATGTATCAAGGGCTTGCAGTAGCGGGCATACTTTCAGCTATAGGTTTCTACTTTGTTGCAAAAACGCTCGTTCCAGAGCTCGGCATCGGCATTTACGCTGCGTCACTCGTTGGGCTCATCGTCGCCATCGCCCTCTTTGCAATCACCGAATATTACACGACAGACCGCTACAGGGCAGTGAGAGCCATTGCAGAGTCCTCACAGACCGGACCGGCGACGAACGTCATCACAGGACTTTCCATAGGGCTTGAATCCACCGCGCTCCCCGCTCTTGTCATCTGCAGCGGCATCCTCGCATCGTTCTTCGCAGGCAGCTCCACGGTCACGGAGGGCATCGCCACGGCGGGCGGCATCGCCGTCGGCGCATACGGCGTCGCAATTGCGGTCATGGGCATGATTTCGCTGACTGGCATGATTATTGCCATGGACTCCTACGGACCGATTACCGATAATGCGGGAGGCATTGCTGAGATGGCAGATTTGGAGCCGGAGGTTCGAGAGACGACGGATGCGCTCGACGCCGTCGGAAACACGACGAAAGCTGTGACGAAGGCGTTCGCCATAGGTTCGGCGGCACTCGCTGCGCTCACGCTTTTCATGGCTTACGTCGTCGAGGTCAGCATTAAGTCTGGCGTCTTGATCTCGGAAATCCTCGAAAGGTTCAACCTCGCTGACCCCTATGTTCTCGCAGGGCTCTTCATTGGGGGACTCATTCCGTTCCTGTTCTCGGCGTTCTGCCTGCGGGCAGTCGGAAGAGGCGCATTCAAAGTCGTTGAAGAAGTGAGACGACAGTTCCAAGAGATCGAGGGGCTCATGGAGGGGCGTAGTCGCCCTGAATATGGGCGATGCGTGGACATTGTCACCAGAGAAGCACTCAAGGGCATGACCATTCCGGGGTTAATTGCAGTGCTGTTCCCGCTGGCTGTCGGCTTTGTTCTCGGACCTGTGGCGCTCGGCGGGCTCCTCCTTGGGTCCATCGTCACTGGGTTCCTCCTCGCCCTACAGATGGCGACCGGCGGCGCCGCCTGGGACAACGCAAAGAAATACATCGAAAAAGGCAACCTAGGTGGTAAGGGCTCTGAAGCGCACAAAGCGGCGGTCGTCGGCGACACCGTCGGCGACCCCTGCAAGGACACCGCCGGCCCCGCGATCAACCCGCTGATAAAAGTCATGAACACCGTCGCTATTCTCTTCGCAGGTCTTATTACGAGCTATGCCATCCTTGGAGGGCTGGTCTAATGACGACTGATACTAAGATAGAAGTGGAAGAAGTAACCATAAAACCCGTAGAGACCGCAATCATCATCGTGGACATGCAGAAGGACTTTTGCTATGAAAATGGCGCTCTCTACGTCGGAGATGCTGCAAAGAACGCCATCAAAAGCGTAAAATCACTGCTGCAACGCACGAGCGTTTCGCAAGAACATTGGGTGTTTACACAAGACTGGCACCGAGACGACGACCCTGAATTCAAGATATGGCCAAAGCATTGTGTCGCCGGCACCGACGGCGCCGAAATCGTCGATGAGCTAGGGGTGCCCGAAAAGAGCTACGTTGTTAAGAAGCGTCGTTACAGTGCATTTTTCGGCACAGACCTCGACCTGTATCTCAGAGAGCGTGACATCGTCACCTTAATAGTCACGGGCGTCGTCACGAACATCTGCGTGCTGCACACGGCGGCGGATGCCGTGATGCACGGCTATGCCGTCGTTGTTCCTGAGGACTGCGTCGCCGCTACCAGCGACTACGAACAGGAGTACGGACTGCGGCATATGAAAAGCGTGCTGAATGCGAAGATAACCAAAAGTGATTTGATAAAAGAGCAGTGATGAGGCAAGCAACAATTTTTTACTCCACTAAAATACAAAAGGAAACGGAGGAATGAAAAGGATGGTAAGGGTGCTTGCAACGGGGACGTTTGACATCTTGCACCCAGGACATCTCTTCTACCTCGAAGAGGCAAAAAAGCTTGGTGACGAACTTTATGTGATCGTCGCCCGCGACGTGAATGTCAAGAAAAGAAAGCCTATCATCCCCGAAGAACAGCGGCTTAAAATGATCTCCTCGCTTAAGGTTGTAGATAAAGCGATACTCGGTAGTGAAAAGGATATATTTGAGCCCCTTTATGAAATAAAGCCAGACATTGTAGCTTTAGGTTATGATCAAGATTTTGATGAGAGGAAACTTGAGGAGGAGCTTAGACGGCGTGGCTTTAATACGAAGGTGGTGCGACTGGGCAAATGTAATTCATATCCCTTTTGCAGCAGTAAAGATATAATAGATGAGATAATAAGGCGTAGTAGGGGGCTGAGAGGACGGAAGACGAAGGGATGAAAGAGGAGAGAGAAGAGAAGTTGATGAGAATTGGGGTCTCGCTGCCTTCGAACCTGTTGCGGCGCTTTGACAGCATAATAAAAGAGCGGGGCTATTCCTCAAGGTCCGAGGGCATAAGGGACGCCATTCGTAATTACATCGTCGAGTACGAATGGATGAGCGGCGAGAGCGGCGAGCGGGTTGGCGTCGTAACCTTTATTTATGACCATGAGCGAAGAGGAATAGACAGCGAGCTTGTGGACTTGCAACATCATTTTATCGATGTTATAAGAACGTCGCTGCATATCCACCTTGACAAGAGCAACTGCCTTGAAGTTGTTATTGTAGGCGGGGACGCAAAGCGACTGAAAGAGCTGACTGAGAGGATTATGAGCCTGAAAGGTGTGAAGCACGTCAAGCTCACGACCACGCAGAAAGTTTGATCGAGGAGGCAAAAGCATGGGAGACATGACGATCCGAGGAATAGAGGAGGTAAGGGATATTTTTAAAAATGCTTTCAAGGGGACCACGACCGTTGGCATCGTCTGCGACGGCGGCGTCGTGCTTGCCAGCGAGAGACGAGCGACCGTCGGCTACTTCATAGCGTCGAAAGCCGCCAAGAAGATATACCAGATAGATGACAGCGTGGGCATGACGACCGCCGGGATCGTCGGCGACGCCCAGACGCTCGTCCGCATAGTCTCAGTGGAGGCGAGGCTTTACAAGATGCGACGCGGCGAGCCCATGACCATAAGGGCGATCACAACACTCCTCGCCAACATCCTCAATGCGCAGCGTATGTTCCCGTTCTACACGCAACTCCTCGTCGGCGGCGTCGACCGCACCGGTCCGCACATATTCTCGCTGGACCCGCTCGGCGGCGCTATTGAAGAGCGGGAGGCGGCGGTCACGGGCTCAGGCTCGCCCATTGCTTACGGTATTATCGAAGACCGATATTACAAGGGTATTTCCCTAGATGAGGGTGTCGAGCTTGCCGTCCGTGCGCTGCACGGTGCGATGAAGCGGGACGTCGCTTCTGGAGATGATATAGAGGCGGTTGTGATAGCGAAGGATATGTATAAAGAGTTAAGTAGGGAGGAGATAGACAAGATAAGAAACTCAATTTCTTAATCCTGCTCAGCAGCAGCTCAGCGAGCTCATTGGAGTGGGAGAATGCCAACCGCAGAACAAACGCTCGAAGAGTTCAGACAGAAAATCCTCGAACTTCTACCAAAGGATGTAAGCATAACAAGCATAGACTTCGAGGGACCCCAGATAGTCATATACACGGAGGAGCCGCAGAAGTTTGCGGAGAACGAGGAGCTTGTGCGGAGTATTGCGAAGGAGTTGAAGAAGCGGATAGCGGTCCGTCCGAGCCCGGAGAAGCTGATGGAGCCGGAGAGAGCAGTAAAATACATCTATGAGATAATTCCAGAAGACAGTGGGATAAGGGACATACACTTCGACTTCGACGCCTGCGAGGTTGTGATAGAGGCTGAAAAGCCTGGATTGGTCATCGGGCGACGAGGAGCTACTCTCAGGGACATTACGAAGCGGATAGGCTGGCGAGTGAACGTTATCAGGGCGCCGCCGATACAGTCGACGACGATAAAGAACATAAGGCAGTTTTTGAGGGCGGAGGGCAACTTCCGCCGTGAATTTCTGAAGCGAGTAGGCAAGCATATTTTCAGAGAGAAGTTGTCAAGCGACGAATGGGTGCGGGTTACGATGCTCGGCGGCTGCCGTGAGGTGGGGCGTTCCGCCTTCCTGCTCTCCACGCCTGAGACCCGTATATTGATAGATTGCGGCGTTAACGTCTCGAGCGATGGCGAAATGCCATATCTTTACGTGCCTGAGGTCCAGCCGTTGGATCAGTTGGACGCGGTTGTCATCACGCATGCGCACCTTGACCATTCCGGGCTGCTGCCTTTGCTTTTCAAGTATGGGTATGACGGTCCAGTTTATGTGACGCCGCCCACTCGCGACCTGATGGTGCTCTTGCAGCTCGATTACCTTGAAGTCTCAGTCCGAGAGGGCAGGCGTCCGCCCTACAAGTCGCAGATGATAAGAGAGGCGTTGAGGCATACCATCCCCTTAAATTATGGCGATGTCACCGACATCGCCCCTGATGTCAAGCTCACGTTCTTCAACGCCGGGCATATTCTCGGCTCAGCCGTTGCTCATTTTCACATAGGTAGCGGGCTTTATAACGTCGTTTTCACAGGCGACATCAAATACGAGCGGACGCTTCTTTTTGACCCCGCGGTCAACGAGTTCTCAAGGGTCGAAGCCCTTGTTATCGAGGGCACTTACGGTGGAAGTAACGACTTCCAGCCATCACGGCGTGAAGCGGAGCGGAGGCTTCAGGAAGTGGTGAAGAGGACGCTCAGCCGCGGAGGGAAAGTCATAATCCCAGCATTTGCGGTCGGCAGGTCGCAGGAGGTTATGATAGTTCTCGAAGAGTCCATAAGGAACGGGATTATCGACGAGGTGCCGGTCTATCTCGACGGCATGATCTGGGAAGCTACCGCCATTCATACTGCATATCCTGAATACCTTAACAAAAACCTCAGGAACATGATCTTCCATAAGGGGTTGAATCCTTTCCTCTCAGACATTTTCGTACAAGTGGACGACGCCGACAAGAGGAAGGACGTCATAGAAAGCTCGGAGCCTTCGATCATCCTCGCGACGTCGGGCATGCTGAACGGCGGTCCTGTGATAGAGTACTTAAAGGGTTTGGCTTCCGACGAGCGTAACACTCTGATCTTTGTGGGGTATCAGGCGGAGGGGACGCTGGGGCGGCGCATCCAGCGGGGCTGGAAGGAAATCCAGTTCTCTACGGGTGAGGGGAAGACGGAAGTGGTGAAGATAAACATGGAAGTGGTCACGGTCGACGGCTTTTCGGGGCACTCCGACCGTGGGCAGCTCATTGAATACGTGCGTCGGATGAAGCCGCAGCCCTCAAGGGTGATATGCGTGCATGGTGAGGGCTCGAAGTGCATAGAGCTCGCAAGTGCGATACATAAGAAGTTCGGCATCGACACGAGGGCGCCGATGAACTTGGAAACCATAAGGTTGATATGAGCTCAGCGGGAGGTTAACAACCGCTCACGAGCCCGTTTTCAGCGGCTTGAGGCGCTTGAGGCGCTCCGGGGCAACGCGCGCACGGCGTCACGACGACACGTGCCACGACCTGATCTAGTGGTCGGGCAGAACTTTTATTTACAGCAGTTTCAAATAGTTTTGAAATGAATACGGGCGTTGCGATCCTGCTTGCGGGTGTGGACGAGACGCTCTCCTACCTCAGCTACCACGTCCTCGGCTGCCTGGTGCCGGCGTTCTTCATCGCAGGCGGCATCGCCGCCCTCCTCTCCAAAGAGGCGATTATCAGGTACTTCGGGGCGTCTGCAAAACGCTGGCTCTCTTACAGCATAGCTTCCGTCTCGGGGACGATCCTTGCGGTCCGCAGCTGCACCGTCCTTCCCGATGTTCGCCGGTCTTTACAAAATGTCGCTAAGAAAGCCCTAAGGGATGAATTAGGGGAGGCGGGGGGAGGTCGGTGGAGCGTTAGTTTTTATACTTAAAGTCGATGGGAGTTTGAAGCGGGGCTGCGGGTACATCCTGCGG
>JAPHEE010000037.1:13171-14896 GCA_029259545.1 Candidatus Alkanophaga volatiphilum | reverse complement strand
AGCGCTGCTTTCAGCCCGTCTTGACGAGCTTGAATTGAGGCATGCCGCCTCGGAGCCTTGCACGTGCGGACGCAACGCACGAGCCGGTTAGACCTTCTTTCTCAGCTCCTCCAAGCTCGTGACGACCTCGTCGCACAGCCACTTCACGAAAGGGTCGAGCCTTCGCTCCTTGTCGGTCCATAGTCCAATGATGCGCTTCCCGAGCGCACGTGCGTAGCCGATTTCGCACATCGTGCCGGCGTCGTGCCCGTCGAGGATCGCAACGAGCGTGTTGCACTCTCGAATCGCCCGTAAGTCCGCCTCGAAGACCTCGGCGGAGCCGCCGGCAACATAGCCTATGTCAAGTGGCGTCCTGACCTCAACCTCAACGCCGGCGCCGCTCAGCCCCTCCTTGACCTCCCGCATGAATCGCTCCTCCGCCTGCGTGAAAAACGGTCCCGCCACGTAAACCTTAATAACCTTCATAAGGTGATGTTGCTACGGGCGGCTTATGAGCCTTGCGAGAAAGCTCGTGCGGAAGTGCGGCGAGGTCGTAAGCCCCAGACCCCTGCGGAGCCCGAGAATCTGGGCGAAGTACTTCAAGCTTCTCCTTTTGAGCTTGTCGTTCCGCTGGGTCGAAGCCGACAAGAGCGGAATCGAGCGCATCAGCGGCTCACGGCTGAAGCTCTCGGACTTCGCCTTCGACAACAAGAACGAGCTGCGGAGGTTCCTCCGAGTCTGCGACGACAGGATCGCACGGGCGAGAGTCTACATGACCTCCCTGTCGCTGCTGACGGGCTTCGGCGTGACCATCCTCTCGATCACGCTGGATACCGCCCTAAAATTGGTGGGGGAAGAAACAATAAAGGAAGCACAGCACCCGTTTTTGACGTTGTTCATAGAATTGCTTCACCGTTATCTCCTGTTCTCCCTCTTCCTCCTCGTAATCGTAGTGGTGGTTGTCGCCTGTGCGGTGGGTCTCCTCTACTATCGGGCTCAGATCTACGTGTGGACGATATTCAAGGAGGCGGCGGTTTTGCATTCGGAGGTCGTTGCGGACTAGCTAGCTCGCTACTTCTCGATTATCGTCTCATCTATCGAAATTCCAAAGTGTCTCGCCTCTGAGGAGAGGTGCACCAGGACCTCGTCGCCCTCCTTGAGTTCCGCCACGGAGATCGGGCGCTCCTTGCCCATCAGCTTTATGGTTTCGGCGTTCTGCAGGACTATGCTGAAGCGGCGTCCCTCAGCCTCCGCCTCCACAAGTATCAGCGGGCGGCGCTCGATCTTCACGCGTCCTACGGTTGCCTTTCTTGTGACGCCTTCCGAGTTCACGATCAGAACCTCGTCGCCCGCCGAGAGCTCAGCGAGGTACTTCGTCTTGTCGCCGACGAGTATGTATGAGTGTACGGCGCCGGCGTTCACCCTGAAGGGGCGCGCCTCCACGTATGGGCTTTCCTCAGTTTCGGAGTGCACGAGGAAGAACGCGCCGGAAAACGAGCCGACGAGCATGCCCTCGCCCCGCCGCATCAGGGAGCATGTGTCCACGCAGGCGCGGTCGCCCATGCCAAGGGGCTCGACCTTGGTGACCTTGGCGACGGTCAGCGGCAGCCGCTCCTGACGGAGCCGCTCCCTCAGCTCTAAAGTCTTCTTTATCTCGTTGGGGTCGTCGGTGTCTATGAGGACGCCGTCGGCGCCGTGCTCCAGCGTCTCGAATGCAGTTCTTGCCTCTGCAACGTCCTTCACGCC
>JAPHEE010000037.1:7869-12861 GCA_029259545.1 Candidatus Alkanophaga volatiphilum | reverse complement strand
CTATCTATCTCATCCCCAAGGACGAACGCTGCCGTTTTTATCATGCCTAGCTCTCTCACTTTTGGTACGTCCTCGCTGTCGACGAGAACGAAGTCGGCGCCGGATTCGAGGGCGGTCGTTGTCCTTAATTTTTTTTCCTCCCATTCCCCTACATCTGCTCTTACCCAAACCTCTTTTTCCATGCCCTTCTCACTCCACATTAGGATTTCAAAATCTTCAGAGCTTCAGCCACGGAGGCGTCCTCGTGCACGATTGCGGAGATGGCTCTCGTCATTTTCGTGGGGTCGTCGTGCTGGAAGATGTTGCGTCCGATGGAAACACCTTTGGCGCCGGCGTCCATGGCGCCCTTTATCATCTCGAAGACCTCCTCGTCGCTGCTCATCTTCGGACCGCCTGCAATGACCACGGGTACGGGACAACCCTTGACAACCTCTCTGAAGGAGTCGGGATCGCCGGTGTAGTTCGTTTTTATGATATCAGCGCCGAGTTCCGCACCGACACGGGCGGCGTGCTTCACGTACTCGACGGCGTGCTCGTCCGCCACCTTTCTGCCGCGGGGATACATCATCGCGACGAGCGGCATCCCCCACTCCTCGCACTCGCGGGCAACCGCTCCGAGCTCTCTGAGCATTTCAGCCTCGTTGTCGGCACCGACGTTCACGTGCACCGAGACAGCGTCCGCTCCGAGCTTTATCGCCTCCGTGACGGTCGTCACCAGAACCTTATTCAGAGGATCGGGTCCGAGCGATGTGCTTGCGGAAAGGTGGATTATAAGTCCGATGTCCTTGCCGTAGCCACGGTGCCCCGCCCTGACTATGCCTTTATGTAAAATAACGGCGTTCGCGCCGCCCTCGGCAACAGCGTTCACCGCCACTTTCATGTCCTCCAGCCCTTTTATCGGTCCTGATGTGACACCATGGTCCATTGGAACTATGACGGTCTTTCCGCTCTCCCTGTTGATGATCCTCTCAATCCTGATGTCTTTGCCTATCCTCGACATATTATCCACCCCTTTACTCCCACTTTTATAAAATTGTCGTTATACAATAGAGGTGGGTGCGAGCAGTAAACTTTCATGCCCTGATTTCAAAGGAGGTTGCCTTATGGAACTGGAGACATCAAGGGCGATATTAAAGAGGTTTTTTGAGGACTTTTTGAGCAGCTTAGAGGTAGATGTGGCGGTGGTCGGCGCCGGACCTTCGGGGCTCACCGCTGCGTACTTCCTTGCGAGGGGTGGTTTGCGTGTAGTAGTTTTTGAGCGGCGGCTCAGCGTCGGCGGTGGTATTTGGGGAGGGGGCATGATGTTCCCGAGGATCGTCGTGGAGGCGGCAGCAACGCCGATATTGGAAGAGTTCGGTGTACGTTTCGAAGAAGCTGAAAAACGTGGCGGTGAGAAACTTTACGTTGCTGATGCCATCGAGACGGCTGCGTGTCTCTGTTTAGGTGCGATAAGGGCTGGAGCCAAAATTTTCAACGGAATGAGCGTCGAGGACGTCGTTGTGGACGCTGAGCGCAGAGTGCGAGGCGTTGTCGTGAACTGGACCGCCGTGGAGCTCGCAGGGCTGCACGTCGACCCTCTGGCGTTCCGCTCCGAGTTCGTGATCGACGCCACAGGACACGAGTGCGGCGTCTGCAAGCTCGTCGCAAGGAAGGTGGGGCAGCTTGACACGAAAACCGGCGACGTCGTTGGCGAACGCTCGATGTTCGCAAGGCGGGCGGAACAAGAACTTCTGGAGAACACCCGTGAAGTCTATCCTGGATTGTTCGTCGCCGGCATGGCGGCGAACGCCGCCGCCGGCGCGCACCGCATGGGCGCCGTCTTCGGCGGCATGCTCCTCTCCGGGAAGAAGGTTGCTGATATCATCCTAGGGAGGCTTAAAGATAACAAGTAACCAAGTCAGTTAAGGGAAATGGACGATGGGAAGGTCGGCAAGGTTTACATTGTGGGTGCGGGTCCCGGAGATCCCGGACTCCTGACCTTAAAGGCTAAGACGCTTTTAGAAACCGCCGACGTCGTTCTATATGACAGGCTTGTGAGCGATGAGATCCTAAATATAGTGCCGAAGACCGCAAAGCTCGTATGCGTGGGGAAGGCAAGCGGCGGTGACGAGAAGACGCCGCAGCATGAGATCAACAGATTAATGATGGAGGAAGCCTGTAAGGGCAAGAAGGTCGTCAGGTTGAAAGGGGGCGACCCTTTCATCTTCGGACGTGGCGGCGAGGAGGCGGAGTTCCTTGCGAGAAACGGCGTGCCCTTTGAAGTCGTCCCCGGCGTCACGTCCGCTATTGCGGTGCCGGCACTCGCTGGAATCCCTCTAACGCACCGAGAATATTCGTCGGCATTGCTCATACTTACGGGGCACAGCGCCGCAGAGCACGAGGACGAAAAACGAAAGTACGAGGAGCTCTGGAGGCACGCTGCGAAGCTCGACTGCACGCTTGTCATCCTGATGGGAGTTAAGAGCCTTGAACGCAACGTGGCTCTCCTGTTGGAGAGCGGCAAGAGTCCGGAGACGCCCGTCGCCATAATAGAGCGGGGAGCAACGCCGCAGCAGCGCGTCATCGTAGGGACGCTCAGAAACATCGTAGAGGTGACGAGAGAGAAGAATGTGAAGCCTCCGGCTGTCGTCGTCGTCGGTAGTGTTGTAAGGTTGCGTGAGGCTCTGAAACGCAGTTTGGAGTCATGATAGGGGGTTTATGTCATGTTAGAAGTAAAGCCATTGGCGTTTGATAGTTTTGGGGTGCGTTCGATGGCGACGTTCGTGGAGACCGACGACGTTCGCATCCTGATAGATGCGGGAGTATCGCTGGCGCCAAGCCGCTACGGGCTGCCGCCGCACGAAATAGAGCTTCAGCGGGAGCGTGAGCTATGGGAGGAGATAAAGGAGCATGCGCAGCTCGCCGACGTCCTGATAGTTACGCACTATCATTACGATCATCACGACCCGAACGAGCCCGAGATATATAGGGACAAGACGGTTTACATCAAGCACCCAAAGGAGAACATAAACAAAAGTCAAAAGGAGCGTGCCGCATTCTTCCTGCAGAAGCTTGAGGGCTTGCCGAAGGTCTTGGAAATTGCGGACGGTCACGAGTTCCGGCACGGCTCTACTGTCGTGAAGTTCTCGCCGCCGGTCTTCCATGGCACAAACCCGAGGCTTGGCTATGTCGTCGAGGTCAGCATTTCGTGCGGTGGTGAGAAGCTCGTGCACACAAGCGACGTCGAAGGTCCGAGCATCGAGGCGCAGGCGAAGTTTCCGATCGAGGAGCGTCCTGACATTCTTATCGTGGACGGTCCGATGACTTACATGCTCGGCTACCGCTACTCTAAAAAAAGCTTGGAGCTCTCCATTGAAAACCTTAAGAAGATCGTGGAAGTTGTGCCCACGGTCATCGTCGAGCATCACCTGTTGAGAGACTTAAGATACAGGGAATTGCTATCCGAAGTTTACGCGCATGCCGAGAGCGTGGGCGCAAAAGTCATCACCGCCGCCGAATTTTTGAAAAGGGACATAGAAATGTTGGAAGCAAGGCGTAAGGAGCTTTATGAGAAGGTATAGCTATACGTTCGAGCGTGGTAAACCGTAAGCTTTCTTAGCTCTCGGCAATACCCTAGGAGGTTGAAAATGTCGAGGAAATTGTATTTGCTATGTGCGTCGCTGCTGCCGCTGATGATTTGTACGGGCATGATATACTCGATATTCTCATTGTACGTGGAGGATCTTGGTGCTACTAGGTCGCAAATTGGCATCCTCTTCACTGCGAGCGCTGCAGTCGGCGCCGTCTCTGCCCCGCTTTTTGGGCGACTTTCCGACAAGCTACGGCGGCGGAAGCCAGTGATTTCCTTCTCGATGCTCGCATTTTTGGTGATCTTCGTCGTTTATGCCCTCTCAAATAGTTATATCGAAATATTCCCGGCGCACGCCCTCGAGGGTGCGGCGTGGGCGGCGCTCGGCGCCGTGACCCCAGCGTTCATTGCAGACATCACACCAGAACGTGAACGTGGCAAAGCAATGGGCATCTATAACACCACTTGGAATCTCGGCTGGATCATCGGCCCCGTGCTTGGAGGCTTCCTTGCCGAAAGCTTTGGTTTCAAGCTTTGCTTCCTCGTATGCTCACTGATGCTGCTCTTTGGTCTCATCCTCGTCGTCTTGTTCGTTGAAGAGGATTAGGAGGTAGAGATGAGGGGAAAAAGCGACCAAGTGAAGTTCTTGGGCACCGCCGGCGCAAGATTCGTGATGATGCGGCAGTTACGCTCGTCAGCAGGAACATGGCTCTCGCTTGGTGGTACGAACGTGCTGATAGACCCGGGACCCGGGACGCTCGTCCGCTGCGCTACCAGTCGTCCGAAATTGAACCCGACGACGCTCGACGCTATAATCCTTTCGCACAAGCACCTCGACCATGCGAACGACGTGAACGTGATGATCGAGGCGATGACCGAGGGTGGTTTCAAGAAACGAGGCATGCTTCTGTGCCCCAGCGACGCCATCTCCGGCGACGATCCTGTTGTTATGAAATATCTGCGTAGTTACCTCGATGAGATAAAAGTGTTTGAAGAGGGTGGCAGCTATAACGTGGGAAACTTGAAGATAAGTACGCCAAAGCGTCACGTCCACGGCGTCGAAACATACGGGCTGGAGTTTTCACTCCGAGGGAGGAGCGAGCCGCTTATCTCATTCATCACCGACACGAAATACTTTGAAGGGCTTGAGGACGTTTACAATGGCAGGATATTGGTGATAAACGTTGTAAGATACGAGATGCGGGAAGGCGTGGACCACCTTTGCGTGAAGGACGTTGAGAAAATCATAAAAGCAAGACAGCCGGAGCTGGCGATCTTGACGCATTTCGGCATGACAATGTTAAGAAACAAACCGCATGAGATCGCAAGAAAGCTAAGTGAGAGGACCGGCGCGAACGTTATCGCTGCGCACGACGGCATGCTTCTCGACTTAACGCCTTACTTTTGACGCCACAGAGAAAGGA
>JAPHEE010000037.1:4457-7629 GCA_029259545.1 Candidatus Alkanophaga volatiphilum | reverse complement strand
TGCACACCACTGGCGAAAAACGCAACGAACGCCCACATGGGGGTAGATTGTCGAATCAGCTCCGCTTGCCGCCCGCCCTCAACCCCTCTTTAAGCACTCGCTCTAATTTCTTAGCGGCGTGTTTATGATCGAATCTCTTCGCCAAAACTAAGGCGTTTTTGCCTATTTTCCTTCGTAATCTTACGTCTTTCAGCAGCATGACGACGTACTTTGCGAACTCGTCGTAGTCGTCCGTGATGAACATATCACGGCGGTGCATAGGGTTTATGCCGAAGGTTGCGAGCGGCGTGGCGACGACTGGCAGCCCGCACGCCATCGCCTCCAGAATTTTCCCTCTGAAGCCCGTTCCCAGCTCTATGGGGGCGACAAAGACATCACAGCTCCAGTAGAAACGGCGTAAATTCTCGTTGTCACCGCCTTCTTGGACGATTATGTTTTCGCTCCGTAACTTTAAAAGTTCAGGAGGTGGGCTGAAGCCGATGGCGTAAAATTTTGCATCTGGCACCTCGTTCAGGATCTTATCCCAGCAGCGTTCGACGAAATTCTTCACCGCATCCACATTCGGGTAATGGCGAAAGTTGCCAACGTAAAGTATATTCTTCGTGTTCCGGCTCCAGCGGTCCTTGGGCGGCGTGAAGAACCTCGTGTCCACGCCATGCGGCACCACCCGGATCTTGCGGCGGAGACCGGGCTCATAGCTCGTTAAGATCTCGGCGTCTTCCCTCGTCAGCGTCAAAATCTTGTCGGCGGATGCGTACATCCGAAACTCGTAATCCCGCAGCTCCCCGATGGTCTCCTCGCTGATGGCTTCGCCCTTCTTTGCTCGTAACTCGAAAGCCTTCGTGTAACACTCGTGCACCGAGATGATGGCGGTCGTACCTTCAGGGATGAGATGGCGGTTCGCCTCGATATACTGCCCCATGATCGAATACTCGGCAATCACGGCGTCGAATTGCGTCTCGCTCAGAACTCGCCGGAACGCCGCCTCGATACGCTCGTCATAGCCGCCGTCGCCGGTCAGGAAGAAGCGGGGGCGCTTTACCTTTTTGTAGAGGGCTTCGACGACCTCGCTCGGCTTATTTCGCACTGAATCGACTTTGATGATACGCTCGCAAAACGGCTCAAGGCTTTTGTCCTTTCGGTCCTCCTCGGTGTACGTGGGCGAGATAAGCGTTATCTTATGCCCCATCAGGGCGAGATTCTTGATTCTGTGGTAGATAAGTATGGGACCGCCTATGACATCCGCTCTGGGCAACAACTTGGTTAAAAACAGAATTTTTAACCGCCTCACGCCTCAACGACCTCCGTAATGCTAGAACTCACCTCCCTCTTCTCCGCATACGCCATCAACTCCCGCCATTCCTTCTGCAGCTCACAGAGTCGCTGGAACGGGTTGAACTTCGGCACCGCCTCCGTCTTCGCAAGCGTGATGTTCCTTAATGCTTCTTCAGCGCCTTTCAGATCGCCTTGCGCCCGGTATTCTTCCGCCAGCAATTTACATGCCCTTTCAATCTTCTCATCAAGGTCGGCTTTCAAAAAACACCCCGGATACGGATCGAAGTCCTCAGGTCGCACCTTCGTCATCCCTTCCACATCTCTCTGGCTTTCGATCTTCGCCCGCTCGTAAACGAAGCGGAATATGTCGAGGCGGAGTTGCAGCCACATCGGGTAAGGCTTCGGCGGCGGCAGGTGCTTGATCCGCAGCTCGTTATCGAGAAAGAAGCGGAAGCCGAACATCCTTGCGTTTATCAAAAAGTCGATATCCTCGCCTCTGGGCACGTGCGGGTCGAAGGGTACTACTCGCCACAAGTTCCTATGCACGACCATGTTACCACCGAACACGAACGGCGTCTCTTTCAGCCTCGGTGGTCTCCCAATTATCCTGTCGAATGCTTCGTTCATCCGCTCATACTGGTCCCAGTATTTCATCCACGGGCGGAACGGCTTTTTAATGTGATAGTCGCCATCCGGTTGTAAATAGTAGCCGGCGACTGCGTGCACCGGAGTCCCGCCGACGCTCCTCCCGATGAATTCCTTAGCTTTTGTCATGAAGTCCGGATCTTCAAAGACCTCGTCGTCATCGATGAACACAGCGACATTAGATCCCAAAACGTGTGGGATGAACAGGCAAAGGTTGCGGACGTTTGAGTAACCACGAAGGCTGAGAAGTTCGGCGAGCCCGGTTTTGCCGTCAGCCGCAAGAATTTCGTGAATTCGTCGCAGCTGCGAGCCGCCAAAAACGAGGGCGTCCACGCCGACGGCGGCTGCGGCGTCCCCGACGATGCTCCTGACCTTCTTTTCGACTCTGCTTTCAATTTCGTCGGCGGTGGCGACCGCAATGACGACGAGCCGGAAATCCCTATCGTTCAGGATTTTCATGCTTTCTATCGCTCGACGGAGCGTGCCCTCGCTGCTCAGAGGCGTGGGGTGGTCGTAAATGGCGTCACCCACACGCCAGCCCTCCGCTCGTCCCCAATACGTCGGAATTACCATCGTGACCTTCATTCCGTTGCACCTCTCGTGGAAGATTCACCCCCTCAGCGGAGAGGATTGCTCGCTTTTTATGACATAAGCCTTCTTCAATCCACTCCCGAATTTTTTCACCTCTCTTTGTAGCTTACCCCCAAGTACCGTAAGAGTTTCCTGAATGCTTGCCCACGATGCGAGACCCTGTTTTTCTCCTTAGTGTCCAGTTCCGCAAAGGTTCGCCCCGAAAACTCGAAGATAGGATCGTACCCGAAACCCTTGTCCCCTCTGGCTTTCTCCGCAATCCTGCCGCTGACGCTCCCGACAAAGAGCCTCGGCGGCGCCGATGGCGCTGAGACGAATGCGATGACGCACTTGAACGTCGCCCTTCGATTTTCGACGCCGTCCATCAGCTTCAAAATGCCCTCGTTCCCGATCTTCTTGTGCACGTACGCCGAATACGGACCGGGGAAGCCGCTCAACGCCTCGATGAAGAGTCCGGAATCCTCGACGAAGAACGGCGGGTCGAGCCGCCCAGACTTCAAAACACTATTTGCGGCATGTAACGCAATTTCCTCAAGACTCTCCGCTTGTATTTCCTCCTTCGGCACGTCCGCCCACTTCAGCCTCAGCAGTCCGCCGGAAAGCTCCGCCGCAAGCTCTTCGAACTCCCGGAACTTGCCCTTATTGCCGGTGACGATGGTTA
>JAPHEE010000037.1:0-4058 GCA_029259545.1 Candidatus Alkanophaga volatiphilum | reverse complement strand
TACTTCACTACCTTCCCGGTCCGCATGTACCAGAGATAGAGGTCGAGGGCTGCGAGCGTGAGTCCTGCGGCTTTTGCAACGTCTCTCAAAACGCCTTCCACTTCCAAGTATCTACGTCTCGTCAATGTTACGCTTCTCTTCCCTCCATCACCCCCTCCACCGCTTTTAAGCTGCACGAGTCCGTATTCCTGCAGTACGCTTAAAATGTGTCTGTCAATGATTGCGAAGTCCGTGAAGCCGACGTTTCTAAGGAAGTGGCTTGCTTCCTTGTAGCCGACGCCTCTCACGTTCTTGACGAGCCACTCCCTCGATGCGCCGCTCCACTCGGCTTCGAGCCTTAAGATAATCTCTTTTATGCTGTCCGCAAACCTCCTTGCCTCTGCTATGAACTCCGCCCGCTTTCTGTAAAACCTGTGACCTCCTCTTTTCAGGAGGGCAGCTAATTTATCCTCATCGGCATTAAGGAGCGCATTTTCATGCCTCAGGCTTTCCCAGATGCGTAAAGCTCTGGAAGCGTTGAAATTTGCAGTCAGGATGCAAAAGCAAAGTTCCTCGAACCAGCGGCTGGAGTCTGCCTCGTAAACTTTTTTGAACTCCTCAAGCCGCTGCTCTATGGTCTTTGCAACGTCACTCCGCTTCAGCTCGTTTATCTTCGTCACTAACTCCCTCACGCGCACTCCATTTTGCTGACGACGGCTTAAGAATCTTACGTGCGTCCCCTCTGAGGAGCATGTTCGTGAGGGCGCTGAGCGAGCAAAGTGTGCCCCGCCCCTCGATGACGCCGTCATCCGGGATTTTCGCAATGATGTAACCCTTGGCTGTGACTTCAACCTCGACATCGACGCCGAGCTCCGAAAGCCGAGAAAGCACGACGTTCCCGAGGGCGCCCATCGGCTTTTCCACCCAACAATGCTTCAGCGGGCAGAGGTTGCAGTAAGCTTTGAAGAGCTCTGCGCTCCTGCCGGAGACGAGCGCCGCCTCGATTTCCGCTTTCACCGTCGCATACGCAATGCAGCACCCGAGGACGCCCTCTGCGAGCGCCCTCCCGCTACGCTCCCTTATCGTGACCCTCACACCCCCGCCCCGCACCTCGTAAGCGTTTTCGAGCGCACGCTCGTACTTCAGCTTGCCGGTGTTCCTAGCGCCTTTCAACGCCTCTTTTATCTTCTCTGCGAGGAAGTCCGTCCTCGCAGCGTTCACGACGATGCGCACGTCGGGCAGTACGTGGGGGGCGATCTTGAAATCTCGTTTCCGCTCCCATCGTAGAAGATCGAGACGACGCCGAGCCCCTCCCGCCTCACGACGGTGCGCCCACCCAGCGCATTTATCTCGTTAAGCGCCACGACGGACGGCGCAAGAACCCGCCCGTAGCCGAAAAGCTCGGCGACCCTTTCTATGTCTTCGTCGGAGCTCAAACCCTCCGCACGAAGCCTCGACGCCACGCCTTCGGGCACGACGCCCGCATCGATCTCGGCGGCGAGCACCGCCGGACTCCAGACGATGTCGAAGCCCTCGCCGACGACCTCGCCACGCCCATCGAATATTCTTGCGAGGATGCCCTTTGGACGTTCGTAGGTGACTATTCTAAAACCCTGCTCGCAAAGGTCTTCGGCGACCGCATGGCAAATCCCGCAGGCGCCTTCCTTGAGCCTTATACCTCTTGCCATCACAAAATTTCGCTGAAGACTTTATTTATTCATGTGGCGGTCTCTGCGGGGACGGCGTGCCTCCCGTGAAGGCTCGGCTGGTGCGTCTTCTCGATCTGAGCGGAAACTGGTCGTTGAAACTCTTGGGAGCGGGCGTGTGCGGCTCCTCGCATGCGTGTGCCTTCGGCTTCCATCGGCGGGTCCGAACTTCAGGACGGGGAGGGCTGCGTAGCCGCCGGGGGACGCTCGCCGCCGTCGGCGAGAGCTGAGAAACCACGCTGCCAAGCTGGGGGCGACGTAAGTTTAAATAGACCTTACCAGTTACATACTGACAGATGTTTTGCCCTCTTATCAGGGAAAAATGTAAAGGTAATAAATGTGTGTTGTGGAAAGATGAAAAGTGCTTAGTAATTACTTTCATGGAAAGCTTTGTTCGACCGCCAGAAGAAGAATTTGAAGAACACGTACCAGTTCCAATACCGAGTAGTTATGGTTATGAAGAAATAAGCAGAGGAGAAATACCAGAAGAAATCAAATCTGCAACACCAGAGGAGCTTGCAGCAGAGTTACTATCCTTTGCTAAAAAGGAATTTCCAGAAGAAGAAAGGATATGGATTCGTGATATAGCCACATTATTCTGGAGAAGTAAAAACCTTGAAAGATGGGGACTTCCACCAGAGGTACAACTTAAAATCGAAAAAGCAGAAATGTTGGCTCAAAAACAATTGGATAGTGAAAGAGAGATAAAAGAAAGAGAACAATTAGAGAAAGAGAGAGCAGAATTACCCTCATTGATTAACTCATGTGTAGATTGGGCTAAGGAACGTGGTCTAAAAAGAGTTACAAAGGCTGATATTGAAGCTTTCTTATTAGAGAAAAATATTGAAATTTTACCACAAACTCAAAGAGCTTTATATGCAATGGTAAACGTTCAATTAAAAACTAAACGTTGACTAAAGATGGCGCCTCGCTCGCACTCAAATCCCTTCAGAATTTGCTCTACCGGGTCGTTGAACAGCAGATATATGAACGATATTGCTCGCCCAAATTTCGCCTTACGGCAAAACTTCACATATTCCCAAACCGCTAGGCGACATTGCCTTCGGCAACGCAAGGCTGTGAACAATTATAATTACAAATGAAGTTGGAGGGATGATAAATATAGTAGAGCCAAATCAAGTCATAGAGAAAATAAGAAAAATAAGATTTGGAATCGGGCTTGATACCAAAAATTTAACAAAAGAGCAAAGAGCTGCACTTAAAGATAAAGAAAGAATTTTGAAAGATGCCTCTAAACTTGCTAAAGAAATTCACACAAGAAATCCCCATTTTGTTTTTGAATTAATCCAGAATGCAGAGGATAACAAATATGAAGAAAATATTTGTCCAAAAATTAGGTTTATAATAAGCTCTGATCGGTTAGTAATTCAAAACAATGAAAAGGGATTTGAAGAGAAAAATGTTTGGGCATTATGTGGAATTGGTGAGACAACAAAAACAAAAGCAATGGGATATATTGGTGAAAAGGGTATAGGATTTAAATCTGTTTTTATGGTTGCTGATAAAGTGCAGATTTATTCAAAAGGTTTTCAATTCCAATTTTGGCACAATGAAAAAAATCCTTTGTGGAAAAAATGGGAACATGCAACAATGATAATCCCTGAATGGGTTGATGAAATTCCTGATTTTGTTGACCCGACGCAGACAAATATTGTTTTGTATCTTAAATCTGAAATAAGAAACGAGATAAACAGGTATCTTGAAGAAATTCACCCATCGCTCTTATTATTCCTCAGAAAGTTGAAAGTAATTGAGATTGTGGATAAAGATGAGAATAAAGTTAAAAGGATGGAACTGCATGAGAAAGATGGAATAGTCGAGGTCATTTACAATGGAAGAAAAAGTTATTGGAAAGTAATTAAAAAGTTATTTGAGGTTCCACAAGATATAGATGAAGAGAGGCGGAGAGATGTTAGTGAAACGGAGATTATTTTGGCATTTCCCTTAAAAGATGACTATTCTCTCGATACCTCTAACGAGCAATTTGTCTTTGCATATCTTCCAATTCGAAAGTATGGATTTAAGTTTATAATTCAAGCCGATTTCCTCCTACCAATAACCCGTGAAGACATAATTAAGGACAATAAATGGAATAAGTGGCTTAGAGATTCTATCATAGAAGTATTTTTAGATGCTGTTAGAGAATTTAAAAATGATGAAAATTTAAAATACAGCTTTTACAATTACCTTCCTCTTGAAGGAGAAATAAAAGACGATTTCTTTCTACCACTAGTAGAACAAATATATGAAAAGCTTAGAGGAGAAGCATGTATTTTGACAAAATCAAACAAGTGGAGGAGACCATCAGAGGTTTTAATTGGTGATAGTGAAATACAGGAAATAGTGACCAAT
>JAPHEE010000036.1:13026-16970 GCA_029259545.1 Candidatus Alkanophaga volatiphilum | reverse complement strand
CCGCCTTCGGGTCAGAAAGATAAATATTTGGAGCGCAAACTCGGTTGTGGATGAAGCTGAAGATGCATAGGGAGACCATGGAAAAGGAGCTCAAGAGGGTCCTGACGGCGGGTTCCGCGATAAACCAGCTTGCACTTTCGGCAAACGCGTGCGGATGCGTTGCTTTGACCACGTTCCCGCTTGGTGTCAATGTTGAGGACATTGAGCTACTGAAAGCTAAGGGTTTTATTGAGAGGCTTAAGAGACTCGCCGCCGAGCTTGGCGTCGTTCCGAAGAACGTCTCCTTCCAGCGTGGTGAGAATTTTGAGATCTTGCAGCTTAAGGTACTTGACTTTTGTAAGCGTTGTGAGTTCGAGTACGAGGGGGAAAGACCGTGGCCTGACGTTTCCATCATAGAGAGCAGATCCGAGAGGGGGCACGCCGAGAAGGATGCGCTCGCAGTCCTGAGCTGCAGGGGAGCCGTGGAGGAGGAGCTGAGGAGGGTCACGGGCTTCCCGATATACGTGTCGGAGCTCAGCGTCTTCGCCCTGAAGTGCGGTTGCGTCGGGCTTTCTGCAAACATAAGGGGCTTGAGGCGGCAGGACTTGACGGAGTTCCCATACTTCAGAGAAGCGGCACAGGGATTAGGGGTGATGCCGAAGATAGTATACGCAAGGTTCGGGGCTACGCCTTCGGAGATAATAGGAATAACGGCGAGGGACACCTGCGAGAGGTGCGAAAAGTACACCGAGGGGCTTTATCTGCTTTGAGCATGTATAAGCTGGTAGCTTTCGACATGGACTGCACGCTCACCAAAGGGCACTCGTGGGTCAAGCTGCATAAGCATTTCGGTACGTTAGAGGTTAGTATGAGAAACTTAGTGTTGTATGACCGTGGAGAAATAAGTTATGAGGAATTCATGCGACGGGACATCCGCTCTTGGCTGAGAGCTCGTGGCAAAATTCACATTTCAGAGATACGTAAAATCTTTGACGACTTAGAGTTCATGCCGCATGCAGAGTTCGTCATTAAGACGCTCAGAGCGCACGGCTTGAAGACTGGGATCATAACAGGCAGCCTCGACGTGCTTGCCGCAGAAGTCGCTGCAGCTTTGAACATGGATTTCTTTATCGCTAACGGATTGCAGACCGACGATGATGGCTTTCTGACGGGCGAGGGCATCGTAAGGGTGGAGCCGCGTAAGAAGGACGAGTTGCTGCTACGTATAGCCGCTGGGTACGGCATAAAAATGAGGGAGACCGTTGCCGTCGGCGACAGCAAATACGACGAGAGTTTCCTGCGGGCAGCAGGGCTCGGTTTAGCATTCTGCCCTGATGATGCGCTTTTGGCATCGGGCGCCGCCGACTTCATCATATATGACCTGCGTGAAGTTTTAACATTCGTGTTGCCGAATTCTAATCGTGAGGCTGAAGGAGCTTCGAGGCAAGGACGTGCTCGTCATTGACATGACGCACGGCGGCACGATCCTCGCGGAAGCGCTTTTAGAGACGTGTGCGAGCGTCGCCGCCGCCGACATCTACGGCACGCTGAGTAAGGAGCGGCGAGAGGCTCTGGAAAAGCTCGGCATCGAAGTTAAGCGTTTCGTGGACGATGTTGCGTCTTATGACTTCATCTTCTCGCCGGTCCACTCTCCGGTGTTCAATCCCATGAGCAGCAGCCCCGATGCAGAACGCAAAATAATCTCGCATCACGAGCTTGTGGGCGTCCTGCTCGAAGAGAAAAAGCCTCGTGGCAAAATCGTGGAAGTAACAGGCGTTAAGGGCAAGACGTCCACAGCATTTTTCCTGTTTGACATTTTCAAAGAGGCGGGCATCAAGGCGCTGATGTCCAGCAGTTTGGGCGTGTTTTACGGCGGCGACGGTGGCGAACGTAAATTAAGGGAAAGAGCGGATATAACGCCGGCGAGCGTTCTCAGCGTGTTAGAGCTTGCCGAGGAGTTTGAAGTTGAGGTTTTCATTTTTGAGATCTCTCTTGGTTTCACGGGGGCAGCAGATGCAAGCGTGCTAACGACCTTGGAGCCCGACTATAAAATTGCAGCGGGCAGGCTGAGCGCCGCAGCCGCCAAGTTGTTCACGGCGTTACGCTGTAAAAACGTCGTCCTAAGCAGAAAGGCATACGAACGTTACGAGGCATTTTGCCGCGACGGCAGGAGGACCGTGCCGCAAACGCTCCTTTACGACGACACTAATACTTGGGCGATGTTGCCTGATGTGATTGGGGAAGAAGCGACCGACTGTGTCGAAGACGTGCAGACTGCGTTTTTTTCAAACCCCTACATCTCCGCAGGTTATATTGAAAACGCACTGGCGGCGGCTTTCACATCTTTACTACTTGGCGTGCGTCTTTCCTCTGTGAAAAGTGGCTTGAGAAGGAGTAAAGGCGTTCCTGGGAGGATGCGATGCTTCCGCAGGGGCAACGCTGTCTTTTTAGAGGATGCAAATCCCGCGCTGGACGCAGCGTCGCTTGAAAATGCGATACGTCGTGCTTTGACCATCAAAGAATCGATGAAAAGCGAGGCGAGGGTCCTCATCGTGCTCGGCGGCGACGGCAGGGGCAGCTGCTCACAGTTACGCTGCGAGGAGATGTCAGACGTGGTTAAGAGGTTTAAGGGCGTTGAAGTTTTCCTCGTCGGGGAGGTGGGTCGAAAACTCAGGGAACTTGGCGTTGCAGGAACGCTCCTAACCGAGGAAGAAATATCAGAGCTTACAAAGCTTGAAAAAGATGTTGTAGTGCTGTTTGCGCTTAGAGGGACAAATGTAGTGTTTAAGGGTGATGAAGGTGGAAGGGGATGTTGAAATTCTGCATCCGAGACCGAATGCAATAGCAGCTGCGATGTACACGCTGCGAGACTTAGGCGTCGAAGCCATCATCCTGCATGGTCCGACGGGCTGTAACTTCAAGACTGCGAGGATGCTCGAAGATGACGGCGTCCGAGTCTTCACGACTGCGATGACCGAGCAGGATTACATCTTTGGGGGTAGGACAAAACTTCTGGAGGTCCTCAAAAAAGTGACGGAACGCTTCTCCTTCAAGCTCGTGGGCATCGTTGGAACGTGCGCAAGCATGATCATCGGGGAGGACATGCAGGGCGTTAAAGAGGAATTTCTGGCGTCCTGCAACGCAAATACGAAAATCGTGGTCGTGGAAGTGCACTGCGGCTTCTCAGACAACACCATAGGCGCCATCAAGGCGTTAGAAGCCGCCTTCAAGGAGGGCTTGCTCGACGAGCGTGAACTAGAGAGGCAGAAGAAGGTTTTAAGGAAGGCAACCGAGATCGAAAAGGAGCGGGGCATGGCGTCCCTCGAATACATACCGCCGAGCCGTGGCGACGATAAAAGAGACGTTGCAGAGGAGCTTTTTGAGAGGTTGCGGGCTGCCGACGGCGCTAAGGTGGCTTGCGTACTTAATGCAAAAAAGGAGCTTGGTTACATCTTCGCGGACGTCCTGCTTGCGGTGAACGAGGCTGCGGCGGCGAGCGGCGCCGAGGTCGTGAACATCGCAAACCTCGACCCGAAGCAGGGGCTGCCACGTGTAAGGAGGCACGCCGAGAACATTTTGAGGGAGCTTGAGAGGCGGGGCGTGAAAATAGACCACTTCACGGGCGGGCTCGACGACTATTCGTTCGCAGGGGAGGCGGCAGCCCGTATTTTGCGGCGGTACGCCGCCGACGTTCCCGTCCTCGTCTGCATCGGAAACCCGCACGCCGTCCCCTTGGACTCGGATTCGAGCTCGGAAGCCTTACAGAGGCGTGGCTTGAGCATTGCGGTCACGAACGGTCCGAGGGAGGTAATACCTCTGAGAAAGCTTGGGTACGACAGAGTGATCGTGGAGCTTGACGCCCACTCTAAAGTCGTCGGTGTCAGTAAGCTTGTAGAAGCAGAGTTCGGAGCGGCAGTGCGAGACGTAGCTCGTGCCGGCGGCTCGTAGCCGCTCGTTTCAACGTT